>NZ_JAWOVZ010000010.1:0-159884 GCF_033340175.1 Vibrio sp. 1557
TCGCGAAATTTCGCAGTCGCGACGCCAGAGACCGAGGGTTAGATCATGCCTAGCATTCACCTTCCGGCCGCCCGCTAGCGGACCCTGGTCAGGTTCCGCGAAGGTGGGCGCAGACATGCTGGGCTCGTCAGGATCAAACTGCACTATGAGGCGGCGGTTCATACCGCGCCAGGGGAGCGAATGGACAGCGAGGAGCCTCCGAACGTTCGGGTCGCCTGCTCGGGTGATATCGACGAGGTTGTGCGGCTGATGCACGACGCTGCGGCGTGGATGTCCGCCAAGGGAACGCCCGCCTGGGACGTCGCGCGGATCGACCGGACATTCGCGGAGACCTTCGTCCTGAGATCCGAGCTCCTAGTCGCGAGTTGCAGCGACGGCATCGTCGGCTGTTGCACCTTGTCGGCCGAGGATCCCGAGTTCTGGCCCGACGCCCTCAAGGGGGAGGCCGCATATCTGCACAAGCTCGCGGTGCGACGGACACATGCGGGCCGGGGTGTCAGCTCCGCGCTGATCGAGGCTTGCCGCCATGCCGCGCGAACGCAGGGGTGCGCCAAGCTGCGGCTCGACTGCCACCCGAACCTGCGTGGCCTATACGAGCGGCTCGGATTCACCCACGTCGACACTTTC
This sequence comes from Vibrio sp. 1557, assembly GCF_033340175.1. NCBI lineage: Bacteria > Pseudomonadati > Pseudomonadota > Gammaproteobacteria > Vibrionales > Vibrionaceae > Vibrio > Vibrio sp. 1557. The sequence goes on from NZ_JAWOVZ010000010.1 coordinate 628, forward strand.
AATCCCGGCTGGGATCCAACCTTCATCGCAGAACGCCTAGAACTCGAAATCTAACGTCCGTTCGGGCATCGAGGTCCATGTCGGGGTGGGACGGGCCCGTGGCTTCAAGATCACTTGCAGTCCGACCGCGATGTCTTGGTTGCGCGAGAGGTTGTCGATATCCTCCACTTCCATCATCAACCCTGGATAATGCCGCCGCCGTCATCGCCGCCGACGCCCGTGCCGGGCTTTTCGGGCCTGTCAGGCTTGCTCGGCCTTCAGCCTGCCTGGGCGAGATCTCCGGCGGACGGATTAACGGCGGAGCTTCGCCGCCTTTCGTGCGTGTGAAGGCCGAAGATAGTTCTCTCAAAAACATCCGTTTATGAGAGATACCAAATGTCATTTTCAGAAGACGACTGCACCAGTTGATTGGGCGTAATGGCTGTTGTGCAGCCAGCTCCTGACAGTTCAATATCAGAAGTGATCTGCACCAATCTCGACTATGCTCAATACTCGTGTGGGCTCTGTTGCAAAAATCGTGAAGCTTGAGCATGCTTGGCGGAGATTGGACGGACGGAACGATGACGGATTTCAAGTGGCGCCATTTCCAGGGTGATGTGATCCTGTGGGCGGTGCGCTGGTATTGTCGCTATCCGATCAGCTATCGCGACCTTGAGGAAATGCTGGCGGAACGCGGCATTTCGGTCGACCATACGACGATCTATCGCTGGGTCCAGTGCTACGCCCCGGAGATGGAGAAGCGGCTGCGCTGGTTCTGGCGGCGTGGCTTTGATCCGAGCTGGCGCCTGGATGAAACCTACGTCAAGGTGCGGGGCAAGTGGACCTACCTGTACCGGGCAGTCGACAAGCGGGGCGACACGATCGATTTCTACCTGTCGCCGACCCGCAGCGCCAAGGCAGCGAAGCGGTTCCTGGGCAAGGCCCTGCGAGGCCTGAAGCACTGGGAAAAGCCTGCCACGCTCAATACCGACAAAGCGCCGAGCTATGGTGCAGCGATCACCGAATTGAAGCGCGAAGGAAAGCTGGACCGGGAGACGGCCCACCGGCAGGTGAAGTATCTCAATAACGTGATCGAGGCCGATCACGGAAAGCTCAAGATACTGATCAAGCCGGTGCGCGGTTTCAAATCGATCCCCACGGCCTATGCCACGATCAAGGGATTCGAAGTCATGCGAGCCCTGCGCAAAGGACAGGCTCGCCCCTGGTGCCTGCAGCCCGGCATCAGGGGCGAGGTGCGCCTTGTGGAGAGAGCTTTTGGCATTGGGCCCTCGGCGCTGACGGAGGCCATGGGCATGCTCAACCACCATTTCGCAGCAGCCGCCTGATCGGCGCAGAGCGACAGCCTACCTCTGACTGCCGCCAATCTTTGCAACAGAGCCTCCGTCGCCATGCTCACCTCGCTTTGGTGCACACGAGTATTGAGCATAGTCGAGATTGGTGCAGATCACTTCTGATATTGAACTGTCAGGAGCTGGCTGCACAACAGCCATTACGCCCAATCAACTGGTGCAGTCGTCTTCTGAAAATGACAGCCACCTCCCCGATCCTGCCGCTTTTCACGTAAAATAACCCGTCAAAATATCAAGGAAAGAAAAGGCGCGTTTTTTGGAGGTTACATGCTGATAGGTTACGCCAGGGTATCAAGGGACAAGCAAGAAACGGCGCTGCAACTGGACGCCCTGGACAAGGCCGGGTGTCAGCGCGTTTACGTTGAGAAGCTATCAGGGGCCAGCACAGAACGCCCAGAGCTTGAACGGTGCCTAGATACCTTGAGGGAAGGGGATACGTTGATTGTGTGGCACTTAGACCGACTGGGAAGGAGCATCAAAGACCTGATCGAGATAGTCAGCTCGTTGAAGCGCCAGGGGATCGGGTTCCGCTCCCTAACCCAATCAGACATAGACACCACAACGGCGAACGGGGCTCTAGTGTTCCATGTGTTTGCGGCCTTGGCTGAATACGAACGCGCACGACTGCAAGAGCGCACACGGGCCGGGTTGGAGGCAGCAAGGGCAAGAGGGCGACGCGGTGGGCGACCCTTGGCCATGTCAGATGAAGACGCCAGGAAGGCAAGGGCCATGCTGTCGGATGTAGAGATAACGAAAGCTGAAGTTGCAAAACACTTTGGGGTTCTAGGGATTTTCCCCTCTAAAGTAACATAAATCGCCACAACCCTCGCAGTTAATGGCTTGTGGAGCTGGGTTACCTTTCATTTTAGACTTCATTTTCAACAATAGGCCTAGTTATTTCCTGTAAATCAGGTAGTTTGCGGTTACTAGCGAACTGATAAGTGCCGCTCAGATTAATGTTCTGCCATGCAACGGGTGATACTTGTCGAGTTATTGCTGCTTTTTCCTCGTCACCAACTTCTTCAAAGTGCAGTAATAGATGACTTAGGATCATCGAGTTAAAGTAGATAATAGCATTTGCCGTCAAACGGGCACACTCGTTCCAGACGACTATTTCTGATTCGTTTTTTCCACGGAACTGGTCACGATTGACCGATGCAATAGCTCGCCTGAGGAAATGCCAGGCTTCGCCTCGGTTCAGTGCTCGTTGAACATATTGGCGCAGACTTGCATCATCAATATAATCAAGTAAATATTGGGCTTTGATGAGCCTATTATATTCCGTTAATGCTTGTAATATAGGGTGTCTAGATGGATAACCAGATAATTTGCGTACTAGCAATGCCTGTGTTGTGCGTTTTTCTTGAAGGGATAACACAATACGCTGAATATCCTGCCAGCCTTCTTCAATCACATTCATTTTTATCGGCTTTTTCAGCGCCAGATGCGTGTTTCCGTCGTCGCTTTCAGTTACGTTAAATAGGTCATTGATCACACTGGTGAACTGAGCATACCTAGGCGCAAAACTATAACCGCATAAATCCAATAAGGCATAATTAACATGATTAACACCATGGGTGTCGGTTGAGAGGACATCTGGCTTAAGATCACTAGTATTAGATTGTAGTAAGTCGTAAATATAATGGGACTCATGCTCATTAGATCCTATGATACGGGCATTTAACGCACTATGATTGGCAACTAACGTCATGGCCGTAATACCTTTGTTGGTGCCGAAGTATTTCGAGGAGTAGCGAGTTTTAAAAGTCTCAAGGTGAGTTTCAAATTTTTGCCCATCGGTACTGGCGTGCAGGACGTCTTCTTGGATGTGATAGTGGCGGAAAATAGGGAGTGCCGCTACTGCGTTATTGATGATATCACTAGCCTCTTGCAAGGTTTCAGGCCTAATATAATTAGCTTGTATAGTGCTTAGATGCTCATAACTGCGATCAGATATTTGTGCCATCCCATATACGCCGCGATGTGTCGCATTCGCAATTAGAATAGCCAATAAATCATCCTGATTGGCGCCTACTTGTTTTTGTATTGGCAGCACGTGTGCGAAGCATTGCATAAAGTTGGTTTCTTGTTCAACATAACGCAACACATCAGCAATACTGACGGGGATCATTTGTTTAAAGAAAGGGTTGTTGACAAGTGATTGGGAGCCTTTAACTGGCAGTCGCCATCGTGTGCCACTTCGGCTCTTCATGATCACATTGCGGTTATCACCATTATCAATGTGACGAGCAACATCTTCTAGGGATGTTGTTAAGCGTATTTGTTTTACTTGCAGTAGCTTCTGAATCGGCTGCTTTAGCTTTTCCAATGTTGATGATGCCAATAGATCAGGCTGTATTGACGATGCAATTAAGTCGTCTTCTAGCGCACGATATTTAGTGACGTTTGATAAGTAAATTCGACCATTAAGCCGAGAAGCCAGTTGACGGTAAAGCAACCATTCGTATCGCTGTGGATGAACAACATCCTTGTTAATTAACCATGGACGATGTTTTTGTTGGATAAGTGTACTATCCATTGTTTGCAATGTATTACCTGCTAATAGTTCTGTTTTTGTGGTTTTGAGCTGGGTCACTAATGCTTCTGAGCCTTTACCTGCTTGGCACTGAGGGATCCCCTCATAATTTCCCCAAAGCGCAACCATGTTTGAATAGATTTTGAGCAAGCAGGATTGCAGCTACGAGCAAGTCTTCCCTCGTTATTGTGTAGCCAGAATGCCGCAACACTTCCATGCCTAAGCGCACTGTTGAGAGTACATTTCGATTCCTGACAGTGTTTGCTTGGAAGTGTTTATCCCAACCTTGTTTCTGTGAATGTACGCCAACAAGCCAAAATGTCAGTTGAAGCATTAGGGCGATCAGTAGCATGATATCAAAGCGCTCTGGGCTGCTAGTTCTGCTATGTCGGAGTCCTAGACCGTATGCTTGGCTTTTTAAGTCTCGGAAGGTTTCTTCTATCTGCATACGCTTTGAGTAGATCTTAACAAGTTGCTTGGGTGTTCGAGTTTCAACGGGCAAGTTAGTCGCTAAAACCCATGGTTCTTTTGTCGAAGCGGAGTAGATTTTAGGTGATGGATGATGACAATTGGTCCGTGTCGAACGCTGATTTTTTCGGCCTTTAGGACGTGATTTATACAGTGCAATTTGACATGAGATTGGGTTGCTCTTAGTCAACCTCTTATAGCCTAAAGTTTTTGTTCGACTTGAAGAGGTGCCATGTAAGTTGCTGATAGGTTGCCAGTTTTCCGCACCTAAATCTGCATATTGCACTTTCCCTCTCACTCGACTTAACCAGTACCAACCTAGCTTTTCAACGGATTTATACCATGGCACTTTAAAGCCTGCATCACTGACAATAAGCGGTGTAGTGTTACTCGGTAGAATGCTTGCGAGGTCGGCTAAGAATTGGTCATGAGCCGCCTTTGAACATTGCTCTGAAAGCGGAAACGCTTTCTCATAAAGAGTAATAGAACGACCATGTAGTGCCACCGAAGCCCGCAATACCATAAGCCGTTTTTGCTCACGAATATCAGACCAGTCAACAAGAACAATGGGCATCGAATTACCTGAACAGATAAAGCTGGCATGCCAACGGTATACAGCGAGTCGCTCTTTGTGCAAGTGACGATTACCTAACAATCTGTCGATTCGTTTGATGTTATGTTTTGTTCTGGCTTTCGTTGGCAGGTTACGACCAAGTTCGGTAAGAGTGAGCGTTTTACATTCAAGTAATGCGTGGCAAGCCAGCGTTAAACTGTTGAGTCGTTTTAAGTGCAATTCAGGGCAGAATTGGTAAAGAGAGTCGTGTAAAATATCGAGTTCGCACATCTTGTTGTCTGGTTATTGATTTTTCGCAGAACCATTTGATCACATGACAAGATGTGCATCTACCTTAAATTTATGATTTTTATCAAAATCATTAGGGGATTCCTCAGGGCTAAGCCCTTAACAGCATTATCAATCTGTCTTGTATAAGGCTGTAACTGATGATACACCGTCAGTTCTTTTTTTAGCTCTGTCACCATAACGCTTTTTGCACCGGCTCGAAGCTGGCTTAAGGAGAGCCCATCTTTGTCATCGATAATAGTATTTAGAAATCCGTGTAGTTCAGATGAAACATGAATACGAAGCTTATTATTTAACGCCTTCTTGACCTGTTGGATAACACGACTGATAAGCTTTTGTAAGACAGTATATTTAGGGATGGCAATTCTATGCGTTGCTAGATATTCAGCGGCTGCATCGAATAGATAACGAGGCTCAAGCCAAGCTTTGCCGACCATAACAAGATGTTCGTACAGCGGCGCAAAGTGCAGACTTTCGTCCCATTTCTGATAGTTTAATAACCTCAGTATTCTTTGATATATACGGTCACGCTGCATCTTATTAATGCTGAAAGGCCTGATCCCTTTGCCTCCTTGAACTTGCGTTGAAATAAACTGCATATCGTCAAAGATGAGGTTAAAGCTAGGTGAAAGAATCACAGGCTTAGACTTAAAATACCCTAATAACGCAATGAAATAGCATCGGTGGTTCCTTAGGCGAATACTTTTCAACTCTGTTAACTCGATCTCGTTTGGCGTAAAATACAATCGTTGTTGTTCAAGTGATAATAGCGGCGGAGAATATAGATCAAGCTGCTCAGCTTTGGTAAGAATTGATAGTTCGTTTTTAATTAAATTAAGTTTAAGGGGTTGTTAACCTCATAATTTGCCATACTTTGGAGAAGTAACCCACCTTTGTATGCCTTTAAATATGGTGAGTATGGCGATTTATGTTACTTTAGAGGGGAAAATCCCTAGAACCCCTATCTGGAACGGCAAGGCCTGCTGGAACGGGATGTCGAAAACAGCTATCTGGCCTCGGATGCGGTGGATGACGACCCGATGACACCCCTGCTGGGGCACTCGATCACTTACCGTATCGCTGTCGGTTCACAGGCGGGGCGAAAGGTGTTCACTTTGCAAACTCTGCCGACCAGTGGTGATCCGTTCGGTGACGGGATTGGCAAGGTAGCCGGGTCCAGCCTGCACGCCGGCGTGGCGGCCAGGGCCGATGAACGCAAGAAGCTCGAACGGCTGTGCCGGTACATCAGCCGCCCGGCGGTATCCGAGAAGCGGCTGTCGTTAACACGAGGCGGCAACGTGCGCTACCAGCTCAAGACGCCGTACCGGGACGGCACCACGCACGTCATTTTCGAACCATTGGATTTCATTGCAAGGCTGGCCGCCCTGGTACCGAAGCCCAGAGTCAACCTAACCCGCTTCCACGGGGTGTTCGCACCCAACAGTCGGCACCGGGCGTTGGTCACGCCGGCAAAACGGGGCAGGGGCAACAAGGTCAGGGTGGCTGATGAACCGGCAACACCAGCACAACGGCGAGCGTCGATGACATGGGCGCAACGGCTCAAGCGTGTTTTCAATATCGACATCGAGACCTGCAGCGGCTGCGGCGGCGCCATGAAAGTCATCGCCTGCATTGAAGACCCTATAGTGATCAAGCAGATCCTTGATCACCTGAAGCACAAAGCCGAAACCAGCGGGACCAGGGCGTTACCCGAAAGCCGGGCGCCACCGGCTGAGCTGCTCCTGGGTCTGTTTGACTGACGAGCCTGAAGGCCAACGATACCAATCAAAATGCTGCGTTCACAGCGCCGCGGCAGGGATCCGCCGTGCTGGTTGTCGGAAAAGGAGCCGCTAGTGGGAAAGAGGAGGGTAAATTTTCAGCGTTGCTGGCTCCCCGTCAGCCGGATTGGGTTGCATCGCAGGGGTGTCGAAAGAGTCAACTGCGGTCCAAAGCTGTTGGACTTGGGTGAAAAGGGCGTTTATTCTTCCTATACGTATGATTCAAACTGCAGATGAGTTACATTTGAAAGAAAAGGTGAAAAAACCAATTGAGAAATTATTGCATGTGCTTAATGCCTCAAATAAAAAATTAATTATTCAATACCGATCATTATGAAACTATCATTAATTGTTGCCATGGATAAAAATTTTGGCATTGGTAAAGACAACGATTTGTTATGGAAATTGCCGGCTGATATGAAATTCTTTAAAGAAACTTCAACAGGTCATGTAGTAATAACCGGACGTAAAAATTATGAATCTATTCCTGAGAAATTTAGACCCTTGCCAAATCGTGAAAATGCCGTTTTAACTCACCAAATCGGCTATCAAGCACCAGGAGCTCATGTCTTTTTTTCACTTACTGAATGTTTAGAGTTCTATAAAAATGAAACCGAAAGAACTGTTTTCATCATTGGTGGGGGACAAATTTATGCAGAAGTTATGCAGCGAAACATCCTTCAAGAAATGTATATCACACAAGTAGATGGAGTGTTTGACGCAGATACTTTTTTTCCTAAATTTTCTGAATCTGAGTGGAATAGTGAAACTGTACTGAAACAGGGTATTGATGAAAAACACGCTTTTGCTTTTGAAATAAAAAAATATACACGTAAATAACTCTAAAACTTACTGTTTTTGTTGAAATGTTTTGTATGTAACGGTTTCAAAACTTCAACGACCTTACTAACTTTGCCTCCTTATGATTTTATGTATAGCTGAAAAACCTTCTGTGGCAAAAGATATTGCCGAAGTAATTGGTGCAAAACAACGCAACAACGGCTTTTATGAAGGAAATGGCTATTGGGTAACCTGGACTTTTGGCCATCTGTGTACATTGAATGAACCCCATGATTACAAAGAAAATTGGAAATACTGGAAATTGGAAGATCTGCCAATTGTACCTAAAAAATTTGGCATTAAACTAATTGATAACGATGGAGTAAAAAGGCAATTTGCTGTTATTGAAAAATTGGTAGCATCTTGTTCTGAAGTCATCAATTGCGGGGATGCCGGGCAGGAAGGGGAGTTGATACAAAGATGGGTATTGGCACCTGGTCAAGAAAGCGGGCCATACCCACCAAGTGGCCAAGACGGGCGCGGTCACCCTGATCCAGCGTTTTGGATCGGCGCTCAATCTGAATGTTCACTTCCACATGCTGTTTCTCGACGGTGTGTATGTCGAGCAATCCCACGGCTCAGCGCGTTTCCGCTGGGTCAAGGCGCCGACCAGCCCAGAGCTCACCCAGCTGACGCACACCATCGCCCACCGGGTGGGTCGCTATCTGGAACGGCAAGGCCTGCTGGAACGGGATGTCGAAAACAGCTATCTGGCCTCGGATGCGGTGGATGACGACCCGATGACACCCCTGCTGGGGCACTCGATCACTTACCGTATCGCTGTCGGTTCACAGGCGGGGCGAAAGGTGTTCACTTTGCAAACTCTGCCGACCAGTGGTGATCCGTTCGGTGACGGGATTGGCAAGGTAGCCGGGTCCAGCCTGCACGCCGGCGTGGCGGCCAGGGCCGATGAACGCAAGAAGCTCGAACGGCTGTGCCGGTACATCAGCCGCCCGGCGGTATCCGAGAAGCGGCTGTCGTTAACACGAGGCGGCAACGTGCGCTACCAGCTCAAGACGCCGTACCGGGACGGCACCACGCACGTCATTTTCGAACCATTGGATTTCATTGCAAGGCTGGCCGCCCTGGTACCGAAGCCCAGAGTCAACCTAACCCGCTTCCACGGGGTGTTCGCACCCAACAGTCGGCACCGGGCGTTGGTCACGCCGGCAAAACGGGGCAGGGGCAACAAGGTCAGGGTGGCTGATGAACCGGCAACACCAGCACAACGGCGAGCGTCGATGACATGGGCGCAACGGCTCAAGCGTGTTTTCAATATCGACATCGAGACCTGCAGCGGCTGCGGCGGCGCCATGAAAGTCATCGCCTGCATTGAAGACCCTATAGTGATCAAGCAGATCCTTGATCACCTGAAGCACAAAGCCGAAACCAGCGGGACCAGGGCGTTACCCGAAAGCCGGGCGCCACCGGCTGAGCTGCTCCTGGGTCTGTTTGACTGACGAGCCTGAAGGCCAACGATACCAATCAAAATGCTGCGTTCACAGCGCCGCGGCAGGGATCCGCCGTGCTGGTTGTCGGAAAAGGAGCCGCTAGTGGGAAAGAGGAGGGTAAATTTTCAGCGTTGCTGGCTCCCCGTCAGCCGGATTGGGTTGCATCGCAGGGGTGTCGAAAGAGTCAACTGCGGTCCAAAGCTGTTGGACTTGGGTGAAAAGGGCGTTTATTCTTCCTATACGTTGTCGGCAGCGGGCCAAAAAGGAATACGTCCATGCCCATCGAGGTGAAACCGGCTGTGAGCGCGGGTTCAAGCATATAGCCCGACAGGCGCGTATCCTTGCCGATCACGACACGATGGCGGTGGTCACCGCGACGAAAGACACGGCCAGCCGCCATGCCGACGCGCAAGGCGGTTTCCGCCGTCATCGCGCCTTCGTTGGCTTTGCCACGAATACCGTCTGTGCCGAAATATTTGCGCACCATAAGGTCGATTATCCTGTCGTCGGGTCGCCCTCAAAGGGGACATGCCTGCTGAACCGCGAATATAGAGAAATATCCCGAATGTGCAGTTAACGAATTCTTGCGGTTTCTTTCAGCGCCGCCAATACCGCCAGCCCGTCGCGCAAGGGGCGCGGCTCGTGTGTGCGGATGAAGTCAGCTCCACCTGCGGCGGCGGCAAGCTCTGCAGCGAGTGTCGCGGCCCCGACATCCCCCGGACCACGGCCTGTGAGCGCGCGCAGAAAGGATTTGCGCGAAACAGACAGAAGCACCGGCAAATCGAAGCGCAGCCGCAATTCATCGAACCGCGCCAGCACCGAGAGCGAGGTTTCGGGAGCAGCCCCCAGAAAAAACCCCATGCCGGGATCAAGGACAAGGCGGTTGCGTTTGATACCGGCACCCGTCAGCGCCGCGATGCGCGCGTCAAAGAACGCCGCAATGTGATCCATGATGTCGCCAGCGGGTGCCTCGCGCCGATCTGCCTGCCCGTCTTGCACCGAATGCATAACGACGAGTTTGGCAGATGATTTCGCCAATTGCGGATAGAACGCAGCGTCTGGAAAACCGCGAATATCATTGAGATAGGCCACACCACGCGACAAGGCATAGGCTTGCGTCGCGGGTTGATAACTGTCGAGCGAGACGGGAATGCCATCTGCCTTGAGCGCGTCCAGCACCGGCGCGATACGCGCGATTTCTGTGTCGGACGAAACAGGCGCGGCGTCGGGATTGCTGGATGCCGGACCGAGGTCGATCACATCTGCCCCCTCGGCCATCAGCTTACGCGCCTGCGCAATGGCTGCGTCTGGCGCCAGATACCGGCCTCCATCGGAGAAACTGTCCGAGGTTATGTTGACGATGCCGAAAATGATGAGCGATTTATTCATGGGGGCTTCTATAATAATAATAATCGAGCATGAGTCTCATACGGATGCTCGGGTCGAAAGGGAATCCCCAGGCGAGTAACCTGTTTGCGGTGATCCATTAGCTGCAGGAGCAGAATAGCATACATCTGGAAGCAAAGCCAGGAAAGCGGCCTATGGAGCTGTGCGGCAGCGCTCAGTAGGCAATTTTTCAAAATATTGTTAAGCCTTTTCTGAGCATGGTATTTTTCATGGTATTACCAATTAGCAGGAAAATAAGCCATTGAATATAAAAGATAAAAATGTCTTGTTTACAATAGAGTGGGATACAGACACGCTTGATATGTTTGGAGATCAGCCATGACAGATCCACTCAAAGCCCTTTTCGGCAAGCCTGATTACTCCCATATCGTAAGGGACACCACGGCCACTATCAGCATCACAGCCGCTGAAATGGCCGCTGTTTTGGAGGCTTACGACAGGGGTATAGACACGCTGGACGGCACCACCAGAACGGCGCTGGATTCCGTTATATCGAAACTCAAGGACGAGGTATGGCCATGAGCATGTATTACATCAAGACAGGTCTGGAGTACTGGAAACCCAAGGGCTACGGGTACACCAAGAGCCGCGAGGAGGCGGGGGTTTTCACCCTCAAGGACATGGAAGAATTGAACCTCGATGGCTGCACCCTGGAACGCGCCGAAGTGGCGTTCCTGGACGAGGACGGCCCCAGTCCCGACCTACCCCACCGCGTCACCCTGCCCCGCGATTGAGCGGGGCGCTGGAGGGTTTCAAAGGGGCACCCTTTGGCACGGGATATGTGTCAAAAACGGAGTTTTTGTAAACATATCCGACGTGCCTGTAAATCCGCGCGATTACTGCCAGCCCTTACACCCCGGTTGCTTAGGGTTGGTTGAAAGTGGTTTAGGGTTGGTTGAAAGTGGTTTAATGTTGGTTAAACAATGGTTTAAGGTTGTTCAAGGTTGGTTAAAGTTGGTTGAAAAGGGTTAACGGCCCCTGCTGCGGTCGCTGCGCTCCCGTTCCCGCTTGGCCTTGAATCGCTCTTTGATCTGCTGGGCGCGCTCCTGCTTCTCCTGCTCGTTCTCCTGCCGCAATTTCACCGCCTGCCGGATCAGTCCCGCTACCTGATCCTTGGATAGCCCCTTAAACGGCTCCTGAAGGGCCTGTAAGCGTTTTTGCTGCTGGGCTAGGGTTTCCCTTAGCTCCTTGGCTCTTCGCTCGTTCTGGGCGCTTACAGCGGCTTTCTCGGCCATCGGCTGCACAGACCCCATTATTTTGGCGTTCAACCTTTGCGCCACCCCTTCGACCGTCTCCACGGCTCCGAACACCTTCTCGGCCAGTGACACCCCCTTGACCTTCTGGGGTTTCAGCTCGTCAGGCGTCAGGTGTGGCACGTCTCGGCCTGCCTGCTGGATCGCCCCATAGTGGGTTTTAACTCGCTGGTGTGTGGCCCTGCTGCCCTCGATGCCCCGTTCAAGCCCCAGATCGGCCACCCGTTCGGCGTAGCTGGTCTGGTCCTGGCTCATCTTCGTCCGGTTGCCAATGAACTCCTTGGCACTCAGGCGCCCGTCAGCCGTCCGAGGCACCACGAACGCCGACAGGTGCGGGGTCAGCTCATCCCGGTGGATCGTGGCCGTGACCACGTTCTCAGCGCCGTACTTGTCGGCCAGCCACTCGGTCGATCGCTTGAAGAACTCCCGCTGCTGGTCGGCGCTTGCGGTCTGCCACCACTCCGGCGAGGCGCTCATCACGTATTCGACCGCCAGCACCGCATCCTTGCGCCGCTTCTCCGGCAACCGCTCCCTGAGCTTGCCCATCGCCTCATCGGTCGATCTGGCCGCCAGGTGATCGTTGTCCGGTGTGCGCTCCTGATCGGCGTTCGGCGTCTCGCGGTCGCGGTAGCAGTGCTGCAACGCAGCCGCCACCGTGCCCATGCTGTTGAGCTTCTTCGCCCTCATGATCGCAAACGCCATCCGTCCCCCTCCGCACTGTCAGATTGCTGCCAGCCCGTCGAGGTACGAATGTGCCTCCGGCGGGCCACTTCTTTGAAGTGTATACTCACTAGACTTTACTCCGTAAAGTACGTGACCGCTACGCGGTTGCAGCGGCCTGCGGCCTTGCTCTACGGGCTTCGCCCTGCGCCTCCCTTCGGTCGTTGCGAACACCTTGGGGCGCTGCCCCAAACCCCGCGTTCGCCACGTGGCAGGGGTGCAGGTGGCCGCGCCGCTTCGCTCTGCTCTACCTGCCCCCTTGCCTGAGCGTGGGGGTCACTCCATCACGTCAAGGGTTCGCTTCGCCGGGTGCTCACCCGATCCCTTCCGCTTCGCTCCAGGGCTGCGGCTTCCGCTCCCGCCCTTGACGCTGCCGGAACGACCCAGCCTCTGGCTCTGGGGTTGGGAACGAAGGGAGCGCAGCGACCGCAGGCCCCAGCCCCCGAGCCTCACGGCGGCGAGTGTGGGGAGTCCAGAGGGGCAAAGCCCCTTTGGGCCTAGCGCAGCGGAAACAAACCCTCTCGCCTCTGGCGAGGCATTAACTCCAAGGGAGCGCAGCGACCGTCAGCAGGGTGCCAAGCGAAGCGCCGGCGGGACGGCAGTCCCTTAGAGGAGAAGGGGAAAAATACTAAATGGGGTTTGTTGCCCATCCCCTCGAAATTAACCTTAAGCCTGTTTCTTAAACAGTAATTTGAGTGTTAAACAATTATCAAAACGTTTTAAATTTTTTGATCTTTACTTAAAATTAGGGGGCGCAAAGTTTTTCAATAACTTACATCAACTGAGGTTTATATCGAGGGGATGGGCGCAAAACCCCAATCTATTTATAGGCGCTTTTGGAGAGCTTCTAAATCAACCGACAACGTGGATGTTGATTTTGGCTGTAACACTATTATTTGTTGCCAAAGTATTTTCACGCCATATCAAAGGGAAAATAGGCGAGTGGGCTTTATCAAAAATATTAAATAAAAAATGTGGTAATAATTGCATAGTACTTGATGATGTTACTCTTGAAGTTTCCGATGGAGATACTACTCAGGTGGACCATGTTGTTATTTCCCCAGCTGGAATATTTGTCGTTGAAACAAAACATTATAAAGGCTGGATTTATGGCAAGGAATCAGATCAATTTTGGACTCAAAAGATATTTAAACGTAGCTACAAGTTTCAAAATCCGTTCAGACAAAACTATAAGCATGTGAAAGCAATTCAATCTCTTTTGCCTAGCATTCCCCAGGAAGCGTTCTACTCGATTGTAGTTATGGTAGGTGAGTGCGAATGGAGGAGTAAAAACACACCAAAGCTACTATTCACATCCGGTTGGAAGGCCGCAGATTATATTTATGAACAATCCAAGGAAAGCTCTTTTATCGACATTAATAGTGTTTATGAGAGTCTAGAGTCTGCACGTTTAGAAAAGGGGCTTAAAACTAACTTTAAGCATGTGAAAAACCTCAAAGCTAAACATCGTGCTTGAACTTAGCACTCAGGGCAGTGTAGTAGCGGTTTGCATCCTACACTGCCATCAGTCACACTCCTTTTCATGTTCTTTGTGAACGGCTCTTTTCATTGCGGCAGGGTGAACATAAAGGTTTGCTTTACTCTCATCACTATCAAGAATCTCAATATAGAAATGACCATGTTCTTCGGCCAACGCTGGTATTTGCTTCCATTTTGAAGAGTTCACAGATAGAGCAATTGGGGCTACTTGCCTCCCATTATCGTCAAAGCCATTATCAATGTGATCAGCTAACAAATAAACTCTATTCGAAACGACAGCAGTATTTTCTTTAAATAACTCACTGTAAATAGCTAACGTACTCTCAATTAAGTTGAGGAATCCGTAAAACTTTTCAACATCATTGCCATAATTATTAACAAGAGATTTGAGCCTCCACAATTGCTCTTCCAACTTGTCACCTTTCTGCCCAGCGTAAATAAGAGCTTTAATATCTTTTCTTGTCTCCTTGTATGCTGCTTTTTTGAGTAAGGATTTCAGATAACGCATAACAATCGCATTTCGCTGGTGGAGAGGCACAAACCGACGTGTATCGCTACATTCCATATAAAGGTGTAACAATGTATTGATTACTAAGTCATTTACCAATTGTGGATAATCACCTCTTTTTCTTCTCATTTATCACACCTCGCACTTAAAGAGTTGGTTTAGAACTGGTGTACCGAAAGTACAGTAATCGGTACACCTTACAACCTGTTCATTCTCGATTTAAACCATAATAACATCCTTAAATATCAGTCTGTTATGATTATTTATCTAGATGCAAAACAATCAAACTGTACCGCCATTCAATTCTAACGTATTAAAGGTACACTTGTTTGTAACTGTACCGTATTTGGCATACTATTGACGGTATACTTGATTTTTTTGAAGAGAAATGATTATGGAAAAGCGGCAACAAAGTCCTGCATTGACTTATTCAGACGTAAAAGGTGTCTGTGACCGTCTACATGCTTCCGGAGAAAAGATAAGCGGCAATCGAGTGATCGCAGAACTTGGCAGAGGTTCCAAAGGAACGGCTCTAGGCTTTGTTAGGCAGTGGCGTGAAGAGCTCGAAGCATCCCAGGCTCATTTAATGGAATCAATGGGATTCAGTGATGCATTTGCTGACTCATTTATGAAAGAGATGGGCAGGTTTCAAACTGCTATTGAATCTCGCTTTGAAGAAACGCTACGTGCTGCTAAAAGTTCCGAAGCAGAGGCTCTTTCTGCCTTAGCTGATGCTGAAAGCAAAATAGAGCGCCTTCAATTTGAAGTTCAAAAGAAAGAACAGTTGGCACAGGAACATAGCGAACAACATGCAGCGGCCAAATCATCTTGGACTACTACTGAACAGACACTGCGTGATCAACTAGAAGAAAAGAGTAGGGTGATTGTTGAACATCGAACTCAGATTGACCGATTAACCACAGACTTAGCCAAAGCGGAGATGCGTCTTGAGGACAGCAGTAAGCTGGTAGAAGAGGCTCAATCTAACCGTGAACAACTACGCTCTGAGTTAAAAGATATCCGCGAAAAACTCACCCAAGCAGAAACACAAAACGCGACTATAAGTGCTCAAAATGAAGCACTCCGTGAATCTTTAAAAGCAGAGAAAGAATCGCATCAAACAACTCAGGATAGAGTTAACCATCTTCAAGAGCGGCTTATGCAATCAGAGAAAGGGTTGGGGCGACTGGAGACAATTAGCGAAGCTCTCGATACCGAAAAAGCAGCTCACGCGGCCACTTCAAAAGCAAAAAGCAAACTTGAATCTGATTTGAATTCCGAACGCAAAGCTCATATCAGTACAAAGAAAAAATTGTCGCAACTTGAGGTGAAAGATTAGTTATGAGCGAAACTAAATTGTTTGGTGAAGCTTTTAAAATCTATAACAAACACCAGCGTGTTGTAGTTCAGTTCCAGTATACAGAGACCCAAAAGGATGAATATCCTTCGGTCACAATCGAGATTGCGCCACTTCTTGGCACTGATGCAAACTGGCAGGAAAAAATTTCCGTCCAGTTGACAAGGTATGAGCTTACCAGCTTTACTCAGGTACTGTTCGGCCTTGCTCGTTTATCTGAGGGGGCTTATCACGGTTCTAAGCGTAACAAAGGTTTCAAATTACAACATAATGGACCCGAAGGGATTTCACTATCCTTATCAGAAGCAGGGCAGGTTAAACAGTGTTTGTTTAATCCGCAAGAACGTACTGAATTAGGTTCGTTTATCATTCGACGTCTTGCTATGGGATGGAAAATGACGGTTGCTGATGTGTTGGCAATACTCCGCCAAAGCGCTTTGCTTGAGAGAACAGCTAAAAAAACAGAGAGCTAGCGTTTTGAAACCATAGCGATCATCAGCAATATTACCCACCAAGGCATAGAAAATACAATTGTGGCAGACATAATAGATACACTGTAAAGCCAATAACCAACCACCATTTCGGTTAGTGGATAATAAGCCTCGAAAATGAAGACAATCCCCGTTAATAACACTCCTACGGCTATCGCTCCCTTCCATGCGCTCTGCATATCAGCTTTGCTTGGTGTCGAGTGAAACGCCACAACGCTGCTGATCAGCATCCAGAGCCAGAACTGAGGCTCCGAGCTCACGGAAAGAATCGCAATACCAGCACCAGAAATGCCGTACTGCACAGCATAGAAAGCATCTTTGACTGGATCGCCCGTTATTCCCATAGGAATTTCTACTATGCGCCAAGCCAGCGTATCCAATAAGCCTGGAAGCATTAGCTTTGTAGTTAAGTATATGACTGCACCAGCTCCTATCAAAGGAGCAATACCAATAAAGAAAAGCCCGACATTTTGCAACGGTGACAACACGTTCCATTGATGCTCGACGTATCCCAAGCGGCCATGCCCAGCTGTGTATTCAAAAAACTTTATTTTGGTTATTCGGTGCCGAAAAAGGAACGCCGCAATAGCATGACTGAGTTCATGAATAGGCACTCCAATAGCTGCTGTAGCTAAGTACACCCCCCGGCTGGCTTTATTGCGAAGCGCAATAGGGGTTAACAACTTTCCAATAAGGTTTTGAATAATGACCACCAGCACAATGGGCTGCAAACCAACTAAAAACCATGTCAGAAATGATACGAGCATGTTAAATTACCAACCTCTTACTTGCATTTCGCATTTGCTCATCTTTGATGCGAATATACCTTTGAGTGGTAGTAACGCTAGCATGTCCCATCATATCCTTTAAGGTCATGATATCAACGCCAGTTTCCAATAAGTCGTTCGCGTAAGTCCGACGCAAATCATGAGGAGAGCAATGCTCTAACCCAGCTTCCATTCGTCGAGTTCTCAAGATTTCGTAGATTGCCTGATCTGTCATTCGACTGTCTTGTACATCATCATGTCGTCGAATTCTTGGAAAAAGAGGCCCAGGCTGTTCACCTCGAACATCATTAACCCACAATTTTAATCTTCTAAGCGTTCCGTCGGGCATAAAGGCCAATCGTTCTTTATTACCTTTACCCATAACTGTAATTGCTTGTTCTCGCCAATTTATATGGCCTAGATCTAGGGCCACTATTTCACCTCTCCTTAAACCGCAGCCTAAAAGCACCCCAAAAATTGCACTATCTCTAACTCCTTTACATCGTGAGTCTTCATCACACACTTTGAAAAGCTGGGCAACTTCATGACGTTCTAGCGCTCTCCCTTTGGGAATTCTTTCGCCACGCACATTCTTTATTTGCTTGATATGGTGATAACTTTCCATATCAATCTGCTTCATTGTCCATGCTTCAAGAGCGACGCCTTTTAACCCAGCAAGATAGGTGTTAATGGTGTCTGGAGCTCTTCCTGCATCAATAAGCAAGTCAATAATACCCTGGACATGGTGGCGTCTCATTGTCCCCCAGTCACAATGAAACATGCTTTGGTTGCCCGTCATTTTGGCTACATTATTCAGGAAGTAACCCATTTTTTGACGGCTAAGCTTTGAGCGGAGACTAAGTAAATAGGCTGATGCCGCGTTAGTTTTTATACTGCTCTTAATCTGTTCTGCGGTGATCAGCTCTCCTTGTTGTTCCGCAGTTATTATGTTGTTAGCGTGATATTCCATGTTGGTTTCTCTTCTTTTCATGCACGTTGTATCGAGAGTAGGGGCCACATTCACTGATTATTTTTTAAGCCCTAAAGCTACCATCAATAAATCTACGAACTTCTGGGATATTGTTGGTTGCTTTTCTTCTTTAGGAGCTTTAGCAGCTTGTTCATATTGCTGGATCAAGGGTTCAAACCGTACTGGATTACATAGCAATTTATATACAGTCATATTTGGGCTCTCAATTGGTTTATTGCTTTCAAAACCGAACTGATCCACCAGGTATTTAGCAACAGCTCCACTGCGTGAACGACCAAAATAGCAGTGAACGTAGATTTTATTCACTCCAGAAGAGATTAGTTGAGATATGAAATTTTTTAGTTTCTCTGCCTGTTCTGAATCAATATAAGAACAATAGCGCATTCGAAACTCATCTTTATGGATGTGGATAGCGTCTTCACTATAGCCTCCATCAAAAAAAGAATCTCTGTATATCAGCTCCCAGGAACCTAGTTCAGCTAAAGGTTTTCCCGGATCGGTGATAGAAATCATTGCTACTCCGGGCTCTGGGTGAATAGTCTCAGCCTCTCTCTGGCTAACAAAAATAACTTTTCCGTTACACATTGGCTTCTCTTCGAGTGTTCTTTTGGGACAATAAAGGGAATTTTGTCTTTGTTTTGTTAGAACAGCTTTGTATCTGGCTGTTTTTTAATTACTTTTACTCTTTGTTCGTTTGGTGCAATCTTGGTTTTGCTCGCTGTTTCACTAGAACAGTCAATACCTGCTTGCGTCTTTGGGGTGGGAATCTAATAGTTCTTTGGCCTGGCGTTCACCTTCTGCTGTATTAACTGGAAGGGTTGTATAAACACCATAATGGCGCATGTCTACAATATAGTCTCTACAGCATAGAGCTACATTATGAACTTTGCCCTCTGCATCGAGACCACCAAAGGTATGACATGGCTGAGTAAACATTCGCTTGCACTTTGAGCAACGAGCGCTGTTTTTGTTGATCACTCTACTTAGAACTTTTTCAAACTTTGTTTTATTTAGCATATGTTACCTCCAGAACCTAAGCATCTTCCGTGACCGCGTAACAAATAAAATCCATAGCTGCTCGTTAACACCGTGCTCAAGAGTATGTTTTTTCATGTCCTCTTTTAGTTTATAGAACTCCCTTTTAAACAAGACATGCCGTATAAGGGTAACTGCAAAACCAAGAGTTGAAAGTACTGCTGCTACTAGTGCCATTTCAGTTAAATCCACGATTTTCCGCCTCCGTACCTTGTTGTGCCGAAATATGAAAATAAAAGTGTGTAGGTAAAATAAAGTTTGCCAACATACAACTCTATGTAGAATAGAGTTCGCCAAAATGGATAACGCCACTGCTAAACCACCCGGTATATCATGGTTTTAGAATAGGACGGCTATCGTTCCTTTTATCCACTCAAAAAGGTGCTTATACGTGACTTTATGCCCCTCGTGCGCGAAAAGTGAGTCGCAAACTATTCGACCTTTAAATTTTACAAGCTCTACTTTGGAAAAGGTACATTTTCGTAAGTAGAGAATTTAAGGTTAATATTACACCAGTTATTGGCTGTTCTGGAACAATAAAGTTTGTACAGTGACCAGAAAGTTTGTACATAAAGGCAGGTTTGGAATAATAAAGTTTGTACACTAATTTCTAACCTTCGCTAAATCAGAACCTTAGAGACCATGAGTTTTGTAGGGCAGAGCTAGGTCCAGACGCAGCAGCAAGCAGACAATACGCGATAGTAACAAAACTTTATTGTACCGATTGCTGTAAGTGCCTGATCTACTGTCCTAGCTGTGTACAAACTATATTGTGCGAAAACATTGGCTTGTGGCGACAAAAAAGTCCTCCCTCAGGTTGCATATTTCACCACCAGCCAATCCGGTTGGTTTTCGGCTAAAGTCTTGCGAATTATTCCACTCGGAATAATTGACCTTTGGGTGTATAATCCCACGGGGTTCTTATGGGTGAAACAGCATGTTCTTGTTAAACAATACAAATTTTGACATTAGCACTGCCGAGGAGATCCCTGAACGCATTCAGTTATTGATTGACTCATCATCTCCGCTAGAGGCAAATCTAATGACAATCGTAACTCAACGGGAAATGTATCTTGCCAACTTTTCCCGGATGAATGATCAAGAGAAATCCAATTTTGTCGCTTCGTTGACGCGCATGTTCATGCGTAACTCGTGGACTAGATAATTTTCAAGGTGTTTTGTGAATTTCTATCAGAAAGGAGGAAGTGAATATTTATTTGTCTGTGACCTGTTTAAGGAGCTTCGGAAAAAAAGCAACTTATCTCAGGCTGACGCGGCCAACCATATCGGTGTTAACCAATCTTTCATTTCCAAGTTCGAAAATGGTCATACTGGGATTGACCTATTTGATGCATTAGCTCTCCTTGACTTGTATGGTATCGATCATGTTGATTTTTTCTATATGCTTGATCAGTTTAAAAAAAAGGAGATTAGAAAAGGTGCTCTACTCGACTACTTTTTATCAAGAAGCTAAACCTAATTACTCCAAATCCCTTTCATTAGATTAAACATCGAGTAGTTTAAATTCTTGCGTTCATCGCCTTGCGGGTAAGGATGCTTGTCATGATGTTCTTTAGGCACATCTGAAAGTAAAGTGTCCATAACAAGCCAATCACAACTTATTCCTTTGCTTATAAGTGAGTCCTGGACAAAAGCTTCAAAAGCCCTGGCTAACATCTCGCTTCTTTCTATCCAGTATTTTCGCGCTCCCTTCTGGCCTGCCAGTTTCTGTGATTGATTGAAATACTTAGTACCAGAGCAAAGTTGCTTAGTAATGATATTCCTCATAAGGAGAATGTTTTTCCTGAACTTATCAGGTGCGTTTTCCATGTCTACGCCAGTAATAAACTCACTGATCAATTTACCCTCATATCCTCTAGACCTTGCCAGAAGAGCATCAACTCCGTGGAACCACTCGTGAGAAATTGCACCAGGTCCACTCCGCCGAGTCAAATTGATGATATTTAGGTCTGGCTCATAATGGGCGCTTGCTTTCCCCTGCCCCCTTGCGCCGAAAGCTATGCCAAGTTGTCCTCCAAGCCCTATCCATCCGTCTGGTATCTCTAATATATGAGCTAATACCTTGAATGCATAAAAGCTATTGTTTACAAACAGTTGACGTTCTTTGTCTGGCATAGAGCTCCCAAACTGAACTCCTCTAAAATTGAACGTGTTTATGAATTGTTCTGGTGTAACATCATAGCTGAGCTGTATGTTTCTTATCGTTTCGATTTTCTTTCTGGGGATATAGGGCGATACATCTAAATTCATGTGACAACGTAATGCATTTATAGCATCCGTTTCACTTTTGAATTTGTTAGGGAACTCTTCTGTTTCTTTATATACAAACCGTTTTCCTTGTATCGAGCACAGTCGGTAGAATCCCCCCTCGAAGGCCACCGGAAATAGGTCAACATTGTATGGCTTGATTGTATAAGGCCACCCTAATTTTGGCAGCAAATGAATTAAAGATGATTGTCGTAGCGTCAAGGCAAACGGAGTTTTGTAGGTTCTATTTTCACCTCTACCAACAGCGTACAATGGGTAAACATCTCTAATATGTTGCCTACCAGTTTTCTTAGGGATACCCATCCGACTCCGAAATCGTTCCGGTAGCAACTTTACATCATCATTGTCAGCTACGTTTTCAAACAACTCTTGCAAAACAAGTAGTGATTTTTCGTATGCGTTTGTCCATTGCTCTTGACTGACAGATGGCTGAGCTGGACGGGGGTTATTCCTCCAACCAGAATAGTAAACCGATAAATATGCGCATACTTCAACTGACAGACCATCATCACACAATTCTTGCCAATTAGGTTCCGGCCAAATTGATTTAAGGCTAATGTTTGTGTCGCCGTTATCTTTCCCTAATACCAAATGCTTCTTTGCAAAAGGTAAATACTCTCCGGTGTCGTCTAACTTGCCCATATAATAAGACTCTTGGTTCTACTATAGAATTACACTTATACACCAGAGAACACTTAGTTAACTAACGCGGAAATGCCCAATCTCGGCAGATTTATAATGCATGAACAAAGCCTTAAAAATCCAGCCTTCTTACCGATGCTTGTTCGCGTACTTGAGTTGGGTTCAATTGAAGTGCTTGGTTCATATGGTGTACTCCTTTCAAATGGGTACACCAACCCCAAGAGGGTGATGTACCCTCGTGGGTTATAAAAAGTGAATTAATGCTGTTTATTTATGGCGACCAGCTATCGCACATCAGCGCTCAAGGCACTTTCCTAAGAAACCTGTTTAGGATGCTTAGGAAAGCGAGGGGTTTCCCCCTGCGCTTTTGAACTATCCCAGGTTAACGACAGGGATACTTGCAACATTGACATTGAATACCCTGTCTATAACACTTTTTGCGAACTCAGCTACGGCGTATCCAATTGCCGAGTCCTTCTTATTTACACATATTTCAATTCGGGAAAAAGGAGTCAGGGGCAATGTTTCGCCTTCATGCTCAGAGCTATATTCAACAAGACATTCCCCATTTTCATCAGTACAAACATAAAGTTTATTGTTTTTAATCAAAAACCAGTCTGTAGCAAAACTATCGTGGTAAGTAAGACTACTAGTTTTTGTTACAACGACAGCCTGATAAAACCTTTGAACCTCTCCACCAGAAGCAATGTGTTCAACAACATTAATATAGTGGTATTGATATCCATCAATATTGCTATCGGTATCAATAATCACTTCCTGCCTTAATGAAGTGTTAAAAATATACTTAATCATTGTTATCTCCTTAGTTTTTAAGGAGAGAGCCCCTAGAGGGCACATCTCCCTCCAGGGTTAAACTGAAAAATTAATATTTATTCATTCAAAGTTAAAAACCATCGCTTCATTGGAACAGTAACTTCAATCATTCCATTACCACAATAAGCTCCCCAAAAGTTATAAGTAGTCTCAAACATATCGAACTCGAATAGTGTTTGAATATGCTTATCAGTAATGGGGTTAAATGGTCCACCGCAGCCAACATGCATCGCTATGCCATAATCTCGCATATCGAAATCATCTAGGTTTTTTCCACCCACAGAAGCTATCAAATTCTCACCTCTGATTTCACCTTCACGTAAAAGCAAGACTGCTTCTTCGTAACTCGCATATTGTGTCGTTAAATTCACAATATGGCCATGCTTAGGTTTGTGTTGTTCCGATAGTGATTTCAGTAGTTGCTTCACACTCTGAAATCTTGCGTAAAGCCCTGGCGTGAATTGTCCTGCGAAAGTTAAGTTCGGACAGATCAACTCAAGCATGTCGTCAGGTATAGAACTAAGCCCCATTTGCTTTGCAAGCGGCTCAGCTTTTTTCATTGCATCTTCAACTACCATTGGGTTTCGAAGATGTTGCGGCATATCCATAGTTATTCTCCTTTGGTGAGACGAACAGACCCATCAGGTTTGGTTCCCCTCAGTAATTAGATGGTCCGGTAGCTAAAATGCTACCGGAGTTTATTAACAATCTGAGCTGCCTGTTCTGCAAACGGCCCAGAGTAATGTATGTCCATTTTTTTTGAACACCAGACAGTTCCAATTATTAATTGGTTGAAGTTTCTGTCTTTGTAACGTTGACGCATCAATTCTAGATAGGCGCTCTCATCACCTTCCCACCCCAAAGGAGGTGAGAAGGGACAAGTAGCTTCGTTACCTGGCTCAGTGTTTACTTCTGCTAGGTTATACACGCCCATAAGCACCTGCCCTACGCGCAATAAACTCGCGGAGTGTACTAATCGGCGGGAATCCCATCTGTCCTTGAGTTACCAGGACATCGTTCCAATCTATACCTTTTGCACGAGGTGGAATGGGCAGCTTAGGTAACAGCACATGAACTGTATATCCTTGCTTTTCAAGCTTAGATTTCAGCACATTTGCGGAGCGTTCCCCTGTTAGCGACTTATCCTTATCTGCAAAGATAACGACAGTGTGGATGTCTAACTCGTCTGGAACTTCAAAGTTTTCCAAAAGAGTAGCATTCACTGTGGACCATGTAGGGATGTGAGTAGCACGGAACCCAGACAATGCTGTTTCCAAGCCTTCTGCCAAACCTAATACTCCTTCTGTTGGCATACCTAAGCGAACTGCACCGCCAGTGACACTCAATCCATCAGGAACAGGCATCATCTTTTTAGCGCATTCTACTTTGGCCTTCTTACCACTTTTGGTCAGATATGTACGATGTAAAGTAACCAAGTTTCCTTTCGCGTCTCGGATGGCTTGTACTGCGGCTGGAAATTTTCCAACCTCATTACCATCTTCATCGTAATAGGACATACTTGGGTGGAATCGCAGGCTGTCTGTCTGTTCTACTACATCATGTGCAAACAAAAGTTTGCGATTGACGAAATAGGCACGTAACGGCTCAGCTGCTGCACAGTTAAAGGGCAAACATTCATTCCAGATCTTCTCAATTTTTTCACAAAGGCGAGCATTGTAAACACGTTCGCGTTGAGCTCTCTTTTGCATTTCCTCTTGAAGTTCCATCAACCAAGGCTTTGACTGCTCAGCAAAGAGCGGAACAACCTTGCTTTCTGAATGTTCTTGTTCAACTACGGCTTCTTGGTGATGCTCAACAGGGCTACATGAAGAATGATTATCCTCATGTTGTTCTGTCGGAACATTTGAATCAGCCCATGACTCTTCGTTATAAGAACCAGGAGCAGAGTGAGAGACATAGCTGCTGTTTGAAACCTTTGCCTGCGCTACAGACTCTGGTTTAGCAGTACGAACACTCTTAGTTTTCACTTCAACCAACCACGTATTGCGATGTGTTTGAACTGGTTTCTCACCAATGATCTCTCCAGTGCCTTCTTCAAATACAGGCTGCATTACGGTAACAGCTTCACGTCCCAAATTTGTGAGAGTGACTTCATCACCATATACAGCACCGCATTCTCCGATTGCTCTTTCTAGATCAACGCCCCAAATCTTACGTTCATTGCCCGTTGATAAACGAATGTAAGCAAAATAGCTTGGTTCATTTATCGGGTCGTCCTGGTAAGGAGCTTGACCGTGAGCAATTAAAGTGCCCTGATACTTAGGGCGACGATTTGGATCGTATTTGGTGTTATTCACTTTTGCCGGAGCAGATTGCTGTGCTCGGCGCGGTGAACTTGTATTATTGGAGCTTTGCTGACGCTTGAAATGCTTTGGAGCCATCAACAAGTCACCAACTTGCTGTAGGCATTCAGCAAAATCCCACCCTCTTGCTTGGTTTAATAGCTCAAAGCCATCATGCCAAGAACCGCAAGAACAAATAGCACCACCTGTTTCGTGAGCATCTTTGAACATACGGAAGTCTTTTTTTCCACCATGAAACGGACATGTAACATGGGACTTTCCCGCTTTTTTGAGTGCTGGTTCCAGTTCAGGCATTAAATGCGCCAAAATGAAAAGCCATTGACCCTTAGCGAGGCTACGAACTTCGTCTGCTTTATAGAAATATGAGTTATCCATAGTGTTTCTCCTTAGCTGAAACCCCGACATCGAGGCTTCCCTAAGTCCCCCCGTATCAGGGGCTTTAGGGAAACCCCGACACCGGGAAAAAATAGCCAAGGAGGCTCCCCTACCGGAGATGCTCTCCCCGGCTGGGGTTTGATTTTGGGCTATTGACCATTAACTCTGCGTATGGCCTTACCCAAGAAGGATTGCATCAGGTGATTACCTGATGATTTGAAGTAAGTTAGCCAGTCGATCCAATTCCACTTAGCGTAATCATCAAGAGATGGAGGATTAAAAGCTCCCCAAATCTTACTGTTTACGCCTTCGCGGAGAACGTAAGCTACTTTCTCGATTACTTCTTCTTTACTCATTAGAGTAGAGATTTTGCAAGGAGGCATCATAATGAGGCTCTCTGCTTGTTCATGAGTAATCTTCTCTATGGTGCCAGCGTTGATATCCACGACAAACGCTTTGGTTTCTGGTCCTTGTTCTGACCAGATCCAATACGTTATATGAACGGGATTAACGCCAAGTCCGACCGGAACGATTTGAGTTCCAGAAGGACGCAGTAACCAAACGAATTTACCGCTTGGGTTGCTTTTGAAACGTTCGAGCTCTTTACCATCAATCTCCAAATTAGATTTGAAATGGAGAGGTAGTTTTTCCGCATTCGAAATTTCAAGCATACGTTGTTGCAGATGTTGCAGAATTGCAATGTTAGACATAGGTGTACTCCTACAGTTTGCAGGTACACCTGGCCCATGTCGGGTTGGTGTACCCGACTGGGTTATGAAGGGTGAAAGAGAACTTTCACTTAAATTGAATGCTGTTTGTTTTTAGCGACCAGCTATCGCGTCTTCACTCTCAATGAGAGTAGAATTCGTCACTTTCCGTTAGGTGCTCTATAACACCTAAGGGAAAGTGGGGGCTTTCGCCCCTCACTGTTAATCATCGTAGAAATATCCTTGCTTGTCACACGACTCTGATGCCGAATAGGCTTCATATCGCGCATTTTCGTTAAACGAAAATTTCAGAGGATAAGCAATTGAAGGCGGAGTTTGCTTTGTTAAACGTCCATTCCATTCATGCTGTTCCATTGTGCCAGATACTCCATCGACGGTGAACATTTCATCATAACCATTTATCTTTACAATCGGGAAGTCAAACAAGCCAAGAGCTTCTATCACCATCACCTTGTCTGAACAAGCATAAACTTGCTTGTTCTTATCTCGGTAAAAATCAAAGCCACAGCTCAGATAAACCCCTATGATCCGCAAAGTTTCGTCATCCATTCCAGATGCAATGTTCTTATCTAAGTTTGCTTTTGCCAGCCAGACATGGGCGTTGACTCCACCAAATATGCCATAGCCCTCGTAAGCATTTTCCTGTAATGGTTTCTGACCATGAGGTTGTAGTAAGTAAACAGTGCGAACTTGACGTCCAGAATATACATTCGAGATGCTTTCTTTTGAATCACACGTTTTCCAGCTAAAAAATCCCATAGTGTTTCTCCTTCAATTATTTAAATCGAAGGGGGTTGCCCCACAAGGGGAGCAAGCCCCCCTCTAGGGTTAAGTAAAAATGTTAGGCCGCTTTACGAACTAACGATTCCTGCATTTGATGATGTTCTGATATAGCATTTTTGAGCTGTATTTTACGAACTTCTGCTATGGCATTACTGACCAATTCGCGGCGGTAACTTCCATAACTTCTGTCATTAACATCTATAACCAGGCCACCTATAGATTCAGATGCTAGTTCCTCTTCCGTCTCTCGGTCGAGGATCTTAGCTTCCAACCTCAGATAGCGCTGCTTACCATCAACAATATCCTGTATTGTTTGTAATGCTAACTCTTCGTCCCAGCATCCAATATCAAAGTCATGCTCGGGATGCTCTTTAAGCTGGACTGTGTAGTCAGCTGTATTAAACTCCCAGGAAACAACTTCTTCGTATGGCGTACCTTCCACCAGCGCATAGCCTTCGGCTTCAAGCTGTTGGGATGTAGATTTGATGTCATGTTCGAGACGACTCACAAAGTCGTTCCAAATGCTTTGCCATCTAGTGATGTGCTCATCAGTCACTTCACCTGTTACCAGACCAGCGGCACGAATCGCTTCAAAATGCTCCTCAGAGAAACTTTCAAAATCGACTTCATGACAAAGATCCATGCAGTTATAGTGGCTGTACCGATGCCCATGAGAGTTTCGCTCAATCGACATTCTGCAACATCCTATATCTGCTTCCCTTAATATTTCCAACATAGATAATGCTTCTTTACGAACCAAAAGGTTTTTTACGCGAAGTACGGCGTTTTCACCTGCTGTATTTGGGTCATAAATTCGCAGCATAAGCTTCTCTACATCATCCTCATCGAGGTTTCCATAGAAACTCATACCATCACCTTGACAGTAACTAAGGCTGTACTCGATTGTCAGACCTTCTGGGTAGCCAAGTTTTTTCAGTTGGTTATTGAAATGAGTTTTAATCATAGCTATCTCCTTGTTTTTTTGAGGAGACACCTCCCCCTAAGGGATTGGTGCCCCCTTAGGGTTTTAATGATTTCGGATTTAATAGTTAAGCACAGATGTCCAAAAGACCTTTCCGAGCGATCAACTGATGCTCTTCAAAGTCTTCCGGTGCAGAAGTGTCATAACCTTCACCATCGCTGTAATCTGGAGTACCCAGCACGATGATGTTGCCTACAACAGGTGAATCTGCACCATGTAATATACAACCGAGCTTGATACCGCTACTGAACAGTCCTTCTTCATCAAGATAAAGACTGACTGTTTTTCCATTCGATAGCTCCCAATCAAAGCTCTGGACCATGCTACAGCCGATTAGCTTATACATAGTTTGTAATCCGTCTTCTTTTGGAATATCGACTGGAGTGCAGCCTTCTGCGGTTATTAAATAGCCTTTGTTAGTGGCCTTAGACATTGCTTCATCACAAATTGACATGGAATCCTCCAAATATGTCATTGAGGGACACCAAGGCCCCAAAGGGGCTTTGATGCCCCGTTAGGGTTTAAAGATTGGTTTACTTATACGGTCACAGCGTCGATATCTAGGTATTGGCGGCAACCTGTTTTAGGGTGACAGCGGTGGCGAAAATTGTGCTTACCACCTTGCGTACCCATGTATTGCCAGCACTCTCCAGTAACTGACTCTTCACAAACCGCGTCGCCATTATTTAATGGATGTTGGGCCAATTCGTTCCACATTTTGTCCCATTCATCTGTATTTCTTTGTACTAGTTTGAAGTCATTATTATTCATACTTCGGTACTCCCAACCCACTGCTTTCCAAGGTATGCCTCAACTCCCATACGGGCCCATTCCGAAGAGATGGTTAACATGGAAAGTGTTTCATGAGTCCAAGGTGCAGTTGGCTTGATTCGTTTGAGCTCTTTGCCTTCGAGATCTGTCAGAATAAGATCTGATTGTTCATTTCCAGCAAGAATATCTGGCTCTCCCGGACGCTGATCAGTAACAAATTTGATGTAGCAACCTTCGTCATCGCTACATGACAGCAATTTATCTACTGACAAGTTAAGTCCAGCACCGAACCATTGATCTATTGCTTCGATCTCAGGGAAATCAGATTTCAACTGAGATACAACGCCAATCATCTTGTCGAGAGCATCTTGGAACTCCAGCGCATTGCCAGCTGCCACTTCAAGTTTGCACTTGATATATGCAGCGTAGGTATCGCAGGCTTTCACCAGTTGCTGTTCATAGCCACCTGGGGCAAATGCTTCCGCGACTGCACCTTGAAGCTCCAAAGGTAGCGTGTGAATTAACTGCTCCTCAGCAGCTTTTTCAAGTCGCTCGAACTCCCTCGCCAAAGTGTCATTAGCCTTTTTTACTGGCGTCACAACATCCTGACAGAGAACTTCGGCTACATCATGTAGTGCTGCGTGGGAAAGCATTTTGGCAAGATCGACCTTGTTCCCCTTTTGGTTTGCGACATGACCAGCGAGAAGAGCAAGCAACGTAACGGTAGCACTATGCTCCAAGACTGATTCAGGCTGTACTGAATGCATCAGTGACCAGCGTTTTATCAATCGTTGACGCAAAGCAAGTGCTAGGAATCCATAGTTTGAATTTGACATAGTATCCTCCAATGAAGTTTGAAGGGTACACAGTTACCACATAGGTCCCGTGTACCCATGTGGGTTAAGTTGTGAGAGTCCTTGTGGACTGTTCTTGAGGTGTATTTTCGGCCTGACACCGAAATATTTAATCAGATTTCTGATGGAATGTATTCCATTCAGAATGTAGTTGCTGCTTGTAGGCCAGCTACCTTTCAACGTCAGCAAAGCCGACATTTTTTTTAGTCTATCGCCAATCCAAATGGTTCACGAAACGTCTATTTGCCCTTTTAGGGCGTTTGGTTCTCATAAGTAAAAAACCCCAGCAAAAATGCCGGGGTTTTTGTTTACTAAGCCACTAATCACATCAGACATCAGCCAGTGTTTGATCACATACAGCTCTCCACCGTGCTTAGTGATCACTACTTTTGCTGCTGAACCGCCAAATTTGGCAATATTTGCAGCGCGAATGAATAACGGGTGTTTCATCAGCACAAACTGACGCAAGCATGTCAAGTTGATGTTGCATAGTATCCTCCGTAAAAAGTATGGAGGGCGCACGCCCCCACAGGGACATACACCCCCGTGGGTTTGATATTGAAATATTAAGGAATGATCGGCAGCCAATTATAAATGCGATATGCAATGTATAAACAAGGCACTCCAAATACGAGCCCCCAGAACTGCGCTACTGCATATTGTTTTGCATTCTCAAACCATGCGGCCATATCGGTAAGTAACGGGGGCCAGTCAAACGAAATGGCGACCAAAAGCGGCACCAAAACACACAAACTACCCACAACAGTCAAAACCGATACAATAATATTTCGTTTTTTATGATCGTATTGATACATAAGCTTATTTCCTTCTAGAGTGGGCTCAGAAGCACCCTTCTGGAGCTTCTGAGCTTTTGGATAGGCGTTAGCCTAAAATGATGGGAGTGATCCCAGTGAAAAAACCAAGAATGCCGAGTAATGCGCCTACCACTCCAAGACGGATTGATAAGCGAATAGAGAAGTCAGGGTGGAACCAGAACCACTGGTAAATTTCCCACCAGCGAGCTCTCCGCATTTCCAGTGATACCTCTTCTTTAAATTTCACTCCAAGAGCATCAACGGCATCGTAATCAAGACCAACAGCATTTTTGGTAATCGACATTGTTCCTGGGTTGCCCATTACATATCGAATTACTTTTGTGCCGTTATCGGGGTTATAGATCACTACTGGCTCACGTCGAAAGAAACGATTAGGATCTTTTCTCTTTGAGTCTACGTTTCGGTTATTTAACCGGACGATATTGTGACCTAAACCTGAATCTTCCATTGGAAGACGAACTACAGATTCAATTTTCATAATTGTCATCTCCATGTTGAATGGAGATAGCCCCCGGCAGGGACTATCCCCACGCGGGTTACAATAAGTACTGTTTGTTTTTGGCGACCAGCTATCGCACATAAGCGCCAAAGGCACTTTCCGAAGAATCCTGCTCTAGGATGCTTGGGAAAGTGCGGGGATATTCCCACACTTACCGCTCATTGAGCATTACTCCTGACGCATCTCATTCTTTGCTCCTTGTAAGGAGATCACATGCGTCGGATCTTCTTTATTTATATCAGCCCAAACCCGCAATTGGAGATTTCCAGCGTTGTTTTCTATCAACAATGGAAATCCAACGTTATCCTCAGAGTTGCAATCTGAGTAGCCTTTAGCACTTAGCAAAAGCTCACCACCGATATTGCCTATCTCAACCGAGGCCGAGACTTTATCACCTAACCCATCGACCAGATCGGTTATATCAGTTTGCAAGGCTGGTTTGTCAAGCGAGTACATCTTTTCGCATAGCGTGTCGATCTCTTCTCCGCTCAACGGCTTTTCGTCAGTAAAATGAGGAAGTCTTGCAAAGAAATCAGACAATTCCTTTGGGTTCGATTGCTCCATCGTCTCCTGCATCCAACGTAACGCGGCCAAAGCCATATTTAGTTCTTGGCTGGTTAATGCTTTCATTTTCCTTCACCTTTTAGTTGTGGGAAAACAAGTACCCAGAGGGCGCTTGTTCCCCCTGGGGTTAATTTACATGCCAGATCAAAGGTACTTGAGCCCGGCTGTTTTGGGATATGTAATGTCAGCAGCTTTGACGTCCGTCAGCAGAGCTTCCAGAGCTTCACCCTGTAGAGTAAATCCAGCAAACACCGCTACGTCGTCGAGCTCGTCACGCCATTGCATTGTGCTATCGAAGTGCTCGATGACACCATGCTCCACCATGATTGGCCGCAGCTTCTCATCTCGTTTCTCACAGCATTCCTTGTACCGGGCATAGCGTAGCTTGTCCTGGTACGCATCCTCAGGCAGGTCTTCGACCGTTCCGAGACAGCTATAAGGAGCTGGGTAGACGATGGTTTTCACACCATTTGAGACGCCTTTCATATCTTTATGAGTGTGCTTCCAGATCAGTTCAATTTGCTCTGGAGTACGCTCTGTTTTATTCACTTCTGTCATGACACTACTCCCTACTTGCGCGAATCTTTACTGGTGAACTGTTCAAACGTTATAGACTCAATCTTTTGAATCTGTTGGCGTAAGGCTGCTAAGCAATCGTGCTTAGCTCGCTCAAAAGCATCAGTCTTGTTGCGCTCGTGTGGGCGGGGCAGATAGTATCCGTCGATCTTCTCTACCGCGCTTCGTAGTGCATATCGGTTTAATTTAGTCATTTCTCTCTCCAGAGTTAGAGAGGGAGCTGTGCCGCACAGGGCGTCAGTTCCCCCTGTGGGTTTGTGTTAATAGGTATCAGACAATTGACATGCCGACTTGTAGTTCACCTTTATAGTCTTTGGGAAGATCTGCAAGCTCCCAAGACATACAAGGCGTTGATACTGGCGTGGTGATCATACAAACATTGTTGCGAACGATGTAATTATAAACACCCCACTCGGCATACTCAGGTTCTCCTTCTTTTGATAAAGCCCATTCGTTACCGAACTGGTCTTCACACAAGTAAACATCGAATTCTGAGTCATGCTCATCAGCTTGTTTAACAACTGTCAGTTTGTGTACGGTTGCAATTTGATCGAATTTTGACATATCTATATCTCCATAAGTTTTTGGAGATAGCCTCCTGCCGGAGAGCTATCCCCGGTAGGGTTATTAGTAATGCTGTTTGTTTTTGGCGACCAGCTATCGCACATCAGCGCACAAGGCACTTTCCAAAAACGTCTCTAACAAACGCCTTTAGAAAATGTCAAGAATGACACCAAGAGGTAAGGATGCAGAGCTATCAAGCTCCGCATCCACCTTAGAGTAAGTTAATTCATAAAGAACAATGAATTAAAATACCATTTTCACTTTTCGCTGCTTCAACTCGCTTGTTTAAACGAAAATCGAAGCAAGCATCCAGAATTTGTCTTTGAAGATACTTAACAAGCTCTCCTGCACTTCGAACTGTTTCTCGTGAACCATTTAATGGCTCAACAAAACAATCATCGTACCAAGAACACGCATCTGGATTATCATGGACATACTTTTTCAACATGCACCAATCTAATGGAGATATAGTTTCTCCCTGCTTAATATTTCCGACGATGCCTTCTATACGTGAATGAATCACCCCGGCTTCGTTATAGCCACTGGGTTCTTGCATTTCGTCATATGGCCCATCATCAATATCGCCACAACCAGCCGGACAGCAATTTGCATCTATGCCGTGGGAGCAATAATGAACGTCATCATTCCAATGCTCTTCATGGCTTTCAGTTTGCTGCTCCGCTGTAATGACTTCGTAACCGTAATTTTCAGCAAGCTTGATAACCTGTTCTTTAACTCCTTTAGGTAAGTCGAGAACAAGGTTATCAATCGCATCTATATACCGGTTTGCGAAGAGTTCATAAATCAGTCCACATCCTTTGTGAGCATCTTGAGCAAGCTTTTCAACCTTCTCAGGGTAATTCTCACAAGGCCACTGGTTTACCTTTTCAAAGTGGTCAATTAACTCATCCAACTCCCAAAAGATATTGTTTATGACTGTACCGAAGACCAAATCGTCTCGGCCAGCTGCGTTGCAAACTGTTTGTATGACAGAATACATATCACTTAAATATGTCACTCTACCAGCTGGACCATCTACAAATTCAGGTTCAAGCTCATCCCCTGTTGAGTGGTAAACAGCTGCACATTTTAGAGCTTCCGTATACGAACCGTGTTCAGCACGATAAATAGATAATTTACACATAGATTTCTCCTGGTAAGGCTGAGGAACCCCTTCTGGGAATCACCTCAGCTATTGGTAGTGTTAAGCGGCCATAACGCGAATTTCATCTCCAGCCATTTGGATTGGAATTGATTTTGCTGGTTGATGACCGCAACTTGTGTCCGGACCATCCGCCGCAGCGAAATAGACCGAATTGTTCATTACATTGATAGGCATACCCAAGGCTTCACCTGCTGGTGCGAGCTTGAGCATTCCTGATCGTTCGATTAAAGCCGGAGCCCAGTGGAAGTCTTCGCCGCCGATATAAGGCTGCTCGGTATCCACCACTTCGACTAGTACCGGAGTCTTGTCCGCCAGCTGCCAGCAGCTTCGGCCTAATTCGTAGGCCAGAGCTTCAAACGCAGGAAAGACAATAAAAGAATCTTGTGAGGTGTGAATGTCGTGTTAAACCATATCGCTTTTCCACTGAAAGCTGAAAAAATCCAGCCCCCCGCTTTAGCTCGATGATTTATAGCTTCTTTTTGTGAATCAAACTCAATAAATTTAGCGGCCATAGGTGTCTCCTTAGATAAAGAGCACACCTGTACCCTACGGGCACAAGTGCGCCCGTGGGCTAGTGTTTGAAATGAACTACCTCATAGGTTTAGGCAGATTCTTGAAGTTTAAGGTTGTCGAGGCAAATTGCATGATATAAGCGATGTCTCTGATCTAGGAGGAAATCCTGATCTGGCCGCCATGTGCTGCGATTGTATTCCTCAGTAAAACCGTTATAAGCGTTTACTTCTGCTGGGGACAATTTCTTACCTGTGTACACACAGGAAAGCCGTCCTACCTCGACAATAGACTGTTTGGGTAGTGGGGTATTAGCCTCTTCAACAGTGTATGAGCGCTTTGTTCGATGGTCGATAATCTTGGACTTTAATTGCTCGTGATTTAGACCTCGTAACGATATATACATGCCTTTCTCCTAAATTAAAGGAGCGGAACTATCCCATAGGACGTTTCCGCCCCTATGGGGTTTATATTTGTTTCTTGATTATGTATTTGTATGGGGGAGAGGTTACTTCGCTTTCCACAAGTTGATGATCCATGTGGCGACAAAAGTCAGGTATATCTCTCGTGGTAGCTGGGTCATCAGCTTTCACTTCGAGTGTTTCTCCTGGCCCCATACGACGAATTGCACGACGAACCACCATTAATGGCTCAGGGCATCGCAATCCCATCACGTCAATAAACTGATCTACATTCATTGGTTATCACCCTTGCCTATAGCAGTCTAATCACGCGACAGAAGACTTACTGTTTTCTTCGTAGCGCATTTTCGCTTGTTCGTTTAAATCAAGTTCACCGTCTTCTAGCTTTAGAATATTTTCTAGAAGATTGGCTTTGTGCATTAAAAGTTCAGCAACAGCCTCATCAATATCCTCGATTATCTGTTTCTGTTTTTTGATGGTGTAGCTATTCAGTTCTTCAACCAGAGGCCACGCTACACTCGAATGAGTATTTAGTGTGGGATATTCTGCTTCAACCTCACAGACAACGCCATTGGCACCTTCTCGACAGTGTGGATAGCCTATACGTAGACCAACGCATCGGTCTAGTTTGGGATAAACACAGAACTCCAAAGGGGTGCGATTAGTAAAAATATCGTTAGTGTTTTTAGACATGATCTTCTCCATGCAATTATTGGTTATTGACGGAGAGCTCCCGACGGGAGGCTCTCCCGTCAGGGTTGATATATTGCTGTTTATTTGCGACGTCCAGCTAACGTACTCAAGCACCAAAGGCACTTTCCAAAAAAGTCTCTATGTACGTACAAACTGCTTTGGAAAGCGAGGGGGCATTTCCCCCTGCGCTTGTTATTTCTACCTTATAGTTTCCTACAAGGCTACATCGTGTGATTCACATTGTTCGATATTCGGCCAATAATAGATTGTACCTTTGCCCATTTGATCTTGACGTGGTGTACCTAGAAATTTGAATAAATTTCCCATGCAACTTGCCACTGCTGAAAGATCTTTTCCTGGGGGGACATCTATCCCAAGACAAGTACGACCATACATAAACCGTCCAGAATATGAACGAACATGGAATTTAGTTTGCTCACTCTCAGGTTCATCTCGATTTACCTTATCTACAGCAAGTACTACCGCTTTGTTTAGAACGATAGTTTGACACGCCTTATCAAGCTCACCGAAGCGTTCAACGTCGATACCACAGAACTTATCAAGTCCCGAGGCAGCATCATGAACAATCAGTTGCTTGGTGTCAGCCAATTCATTTTCCATCGGCTTCCAAATGTTTTCAGCCTCTTTATCAATGAATTGCACTACCTCATGCCATGACCAAAACTCAACATCATCTCTGATGGCACAATGTTCAGGTTCTCGATCTTGCTGCATACATTCCAGCAAAAGCAAATAGCCGTCATACCATGTTCCTTTATATTCATTATTGAATTTAAGGACTTGTGCAGCGGCCAATCCAATTGCTTTCTGTTTCAGTGAAGTAGTCATTGTAATCTCCTCGAACTTGGAGGAGTCCACCAGCAGGTGATCCCCCTCCTGGTGGCTACTTATTTCTTTTAGCTAACTGTCTGAGTGTGTATTGGCAAAGGTTACGCACTTCATCAGGGTCGTAACCAGATAACACACAACAGGTAACAAATGAAAATGGATGAACTTCATCAGAGTTCAACCATTCATAAGCTTCATCTTTTGCTTTTTTACCAGAGCGTCCGTCAGCAAGGACATTTAAGCTATACCGCAAAAATGCCTCTCTTAGCTCTTTAATCTGCCCATCAGTCCAGGTTTCGATTTCAGTTTCAAACTCTTGCTCGACTGTACGATCAGAACATGATGCTACGATTGTTAAGGGAGTAACCTTTTCAATCGGCTCTTCATCATTTTCTAATAGCAGATCATCAAAAATGAAGGGGAGTTGTAATTGTGCATCGTAGGTTAATACGCTTGCAGTATTCACGGGTTGCTCCTAAAAATTTAATTGAGAGGCAACCCACTCCCAAAAGGGCATAGGTATGCCCCTTTGGGGTTAAGTTTCATATGTTAAAATCCAACAATCTGAGAGTTAATTTGCTCTTCCAGCCAAAGCTCCAATGATTCGAGCTCTTTTCTTTCCGACGATGAATTTGCTTTTAAAGCATCACATCTAACGGCCAGCTGCATCGAGCGAACTTCCTCTACAGTTTCCACGTTGTTTCCAGCAAACATAACTAGTTGCGAATTTGGCATGGTCATAACTCACCTCCCTGAGTTTATAAGCCAGTATCTAATGCCTAGATTCAAGGTTGGCGTTAAACCAATCTGCGGGACATTCAATCACCGCATGGGTTACGACATCTCGCTCTGAGTAACCTTGAACCAAAGCATCGGTACACTTCTCAGGAGAAGTACCTTGAGGGACCAACAATTCAAGATGAATTCCATCCGAACCAACCAAATCATCCCCGTAAGGGAAGCCATTGATCGTTTGGTTGTGTCGCTTACACCATTTAATGATATTGGCAATACGACCATGCTCATCTTGACTAGCTATTCGTTTATTCAGCTTCATTGGACACCTCCTGACATGCACCTAGTTCTACCATGCTTTGCATACATAGCTGGTTCATATCCATTGTGAGTGTGTCATTTATGGCCGAATAAACGATCCCCTCTTTCGCAAGTTTTAACACCTGTTTCAACAGAGAAAGAATAGATTGAGCCTCATCGTCTATACGATCTGCTATATCTTTCCATTCCCAATGTTCAAATGGTTGCCATGCAGTTAAATCGGGCTCTTCACCTTTCTCAACGCATTCTATTAGGTACTCGTAAGCCATGAACCAATTGTCAGCACTTCCTAATTCTGACAGGTACTGAGCAGTTGCTTGGGCGTATGCGAGTTCTTCTAATTTTGGCTTGGTGGTTAAGGACATTCTTAAACGCTCTAGAGCTTCTTCTGCATCATTACGAGTTAAGAAGAAGTGTTCTACAGACGAACGGCAACGTTTGCCTTCCGCATAGTAAAGAATGCTTTCCTCTGTACAATCTGGAGTGGCTAAACCGTACTCCTCAATTGTTACAGGCTTGATGGTTAATGACTCGTCACACAATTCATAAACAACAACAGGGAAAGTGCTATTGCGGTAAAAATCGTGATGGTATTGATTGGTCATACATATTTCCTCTTTGTAAAGAGGAGCCCAACCCGTAGGTTAAAGCTCCTCAGGGTTGGGGTTAGATATCGACAGTTACATCTGACGTTGCTGTAGCACAGCAAGGCAAAATTTCACCATCATTAAGATATGCTATAGGTTCAGCACGGTAAGAAATGTTCCCTCTTACCAGCTTGCACCGACATGCTCCGCAATACCCATTTCTGCATTGCGACTCAATAGCGATACCTTTTCTTTCTAGTTGAACCAGTAACGTACTTGTACTGGCTGGTAAGTTGACATGCATTGTCATACTCCTTATTTGAGGAGCATGACTCCCAGCAGGAGAACATGCCCCGCCAGGGTGGTTAATAGATGTGATTTTGCTGTTTATTTGCGACGTCCAGCTAACGTACTCAAGCACCAAAGGCACTTTCCAAAAAAGTCTCTTTGTAAGTTCAAACTGCTTTGGAAAGCGAGGGGGCGTTTCCCCCTGCGCTTATTACCCTGAAACGGTACGTACTCCGATTTCTCGGAGTATTAGAGTATTTCGACATAAATTCGAGAATTTTTCTAATGTGGAACTGCCCTTTCTAGGTGTCAACATTAGCTTTCACTCTGTTAGGGTATAAACCCCAGAATCCACTCGAACAAAATATCGTTCATCTTGCAGCACTTGACGAACCTTGGCTTGCCAGTGTTCGTTTTGTCGGTGTTTCGCGTAAGGTGCAATTTGTTGGTAAATGGCATCTAACGATAAGGTTTTACCCTGTAACACTCGACGCAACACTGCTTTCCATGTAACTCCAACCATATTGGCCGCACGTTTATCTGCTACTGGGATAAGCGAAAGCGATGATGATGCATTTTGCTTTTTGAATACCAGTAACTTTTCATGGGCGATACGAACCAGCTTACTGTTATTGCTGTAGTTGGTCCGGTCAGAGACACAGTTGTGTTGTACCTTGATGATCTCATCAACGAGTTTACCTGGAGCCAAACGCTCAACCAGACTGGACAAGTTATAATACTCGCCTTTACGTCGAAGGTTTCCCATCAAAATACCGTAGTGACCTCCCGGTTCACAGGCATCATGTATATTCATAATGGCTAATTCTAGAGCTTCCACGAACTCTGGCAACGATAGACGGCTCATATCCCATTTATTGGGTTCACCATACATATTGCCAGAAAAAGTGATCATGTCTGCATAAGGGGGGTGCCACCAAATAAGGTGGGCTGGCTCCCCAAGAAATGCAGACAGATCATCTCGCAGCAAATTAAACCCCTGATGCAAGTCTGTACCAATAAAACGAACTTTGAGTTCATTTGCCACATCAGTACTGGTTCCTCCCCCAATACTAGGGTCAACAACTAAGCCATTAGGTTTCATCATATATGACTCAATAAAGTCTTTAATGATGTGTCCGGTGCAATTACCTCGATACTTGTTGTCGCCATAATGACCACGATTCGGGTAAGAGCAAACAGATGTAGTAAACATGGTGTGTCCTCCTTGTGGTGGGCACACCATGCTCCCTATAGGGGCAATGGGTGCCCCTATAGGGTTAAAGGTTGTCGGTGTACCATGCATCAAGGTTTTCGTAATCCTTACGATATATCTCCTTATTGGGAGCTGTCATAAAGACCACATCACCTTCACAGTAGGTACACAATTTGAGCTCACGCTCGTTATACCAGAACGCACTATATGACGAGTCTTGATGAGCAATTCTCCAAGAGTCGTTCAGGTAGCAATTCCAAAAGGTTAGTGTATCTCCTAGTGGAAAGTGACTACGTTCGATAATCGAACCATGCTCTGTTTGTTCTGGTTTAACTCGTCCTGTTTTAAGTCGCTTCTTAATGATGCGTTTGGCACGGTTCAGCAGTGCAAATAAGCGAGCATTGTCACTGCTATACCACTGTGGATTACGCTTATTCCAGTAGAATTTTGCGTGAATCTCACCAGATAAGCGCTCCATTTCATTACGGTTTAAAGTATCTAAGAAACGGCGCATTGCCATGTCATGATTAAGCGTTGATTCTAAGGATGCGAGTGTAGTCATTGTGATTCTCCAGTTAATAGAGACCACTGCCCATTCAGAGCAAGTGGCCCCGAAAGGGTTATTTAAGGACAAGTGAAATTTGTGTTGGCGCAACGTTTAACTTGAAATAACGCTTATTAGCTTTATACGCTAAGTCAAACCAACCTACCGGAATGGATACGCTGCCATCATCACCACCAAATATCATTCGAGCAGTTTCGTAAAAGTCGTCATCTTTGTCAGGATTACATCCGTGAGCATAGACAACAGCACCTCTTGAGCGAGGACTTTCTTTTACATCTGCGTTGTTCAGAAGATACAAACCTTGATCTTTTACCAATAGCAACTGCGGTTCGACTAAAGACTTGTCTATCTGGCTGGAGTCCGGCCATCCAAAATCTTTGTGTTCCTCATCGTTTCCATTGGAATCAACAACTTTGCCTGTTTTGTATAGAGCAGGCTTAAAGAGATCATCCATTGTTGGTGAATAACTTTTCGTCTTATTAAGCTCATCCACCAGCAGTTGTACTTCTTTCATGTTAAATTTTACGATTGCCATAATGGCCTCCATTAAAAATTGAGAGGCCAGCAATGCCCTAGAGGCTTTGATGGCCCCTTAGGGTTTAGGATTTAATTTATTCCTACAAATACATTTAGAGCGCGTTTGATATCTAGCTCAAACTCATCCAAGCATGGCATTGATGCATCCATCTCGTCATACCCTTCTCGCTCTATAATTCCCCAAAAACAATCTGAAAGATTATCAACCAAATCAAATAGTTCACTTTCTTTCCACTTATTTGGGGCTCTTTCTATTTCGTCAACACATCACATCTATAGATGAGGTTTGAATATGGATAAAGATCTACAACAAAGTTATCTTCACCATACCCAAAACAATCTCCGATATTGATGTGGTTGTCCTCTGCATGTTTCAGTACAGCGGTCGTGAAATAGAAATGGTATTTTGCTTTATGTGCGTTTTTTGTGCTCATGGCTGTCTCCATAAAATTGAAGAGGCAACCAACGCCTACCAGGGCGTGATTGCCCCGTTAGGGTTAATGTATTAGATCCGGGCTTCCATAATCTGGAATTGCCCTTTTGTCTCTGAGCATAACTCTTTGAGAGAGCTATACAGTTGCTCTGCCGACAACATTGGTTTACCCAAAGCTTTCATTGCCTCAAGTGCATTTTCAGCTCCATGCTCCCCTGTTGCGTCAAAGACGTTGTAGTGGACTTCACCTATTGAAAGAATGTTTCCGCTCGCCTTCACACCAACCTGCATTTTTTCAACAGTTAATGTGAGTCGCTCACTTAAAGAACCTGAATAAAAACTTATTGTCGTATCATCATGGAATACGCCGTTATAGATTTCATCAAAGTTGATCATGATACTTTGGCTGTATTTTTCGCCAAAATAGAGTGTCAAGCAAACCTCCTCTAGTTCCGTATCTGTCACTAATGCACCATTAGCTTTAATCAGATACGGGCCGTCGATTACAGCCTTCATATCGTCATGAATTGAGTCGTATACATCACCTGCCGTCAAAGTACCATTTGGTTCTTTTTGGACAGATTTAGTACGTGTAAACACTTTTTCATCCGACAACTCAGAACTGTTATCAGTGAAGTAGTCAGGTCTCAGATCTTCTTCTTGGATTTGATAGTATCCTTCCGGAACCACCCACTCCTTCCAACCTTCAACCCAATCTGTTTCAGTGTAATCACTCCAATCAGGACTTCTTTCTCGGTTAATAACATCGAGAACCCCATCAATAGTCCAACCATAAACTTTTTGTGTTTCTAGGTCGGTAACGGGGATATGACGCTCCAACGGAGTTTCAATGGACA
Organism: Vibrio sp. 1557; assembly: GCF_033340175.1. NCBI lineage: Bacteria > Pseudomonadati > Pseudomonadota > Gammaproteobacteria > Vibrionales > Vibrionaceae > Vibrio > Vibrio sp. 1557. The sequence continues at coordinate 42,737 of NZ_JAWOVZ010000010.1, forward strand.
TCAAACTAAGTTTAGTTTCATGGATTCTGAACACATCCCCATCTAATTCAATGAGGCTTTCTGGGTCCGTTAACAAGCTGTGTTTGCCTTGTGCAAGATCCAGAAAATATTCCACCCCTAGACTGATAGTGCTAACCAGATAGTCAACACTATCGACAAGCTCTGCGCAGGTCTTGAGATGAGATGGTAACAGTCGGCCAGAAAGGCTAATTCCCATATCAGAAATTTTCTTCTCTGGATTTTTGATTGCTACGTTTGCGGCCACACGATATGCCTCATAGGCATCTTGTGCAGTAGGATAATCAAAACCCTCTGTCAAAACGCAAAGGAAAGCTGATTGTATTTTCAAGTCAGTATCGGTGTGAGCGATAGTCATGGTTGTTCTCCATAAAAATTGGACACACCTATGCCGTCGAGCAAGATGTGCCCGAGGGCTGTGATAAAAAGTGAATTAATGCTGTTTATTTTTGGCGACCAGCTATCGCACATCAGCGCACAAGGCACTTTCCTTGAATCTCTCGACTTTCACATGTGAAAGTGAAAGGCTCAAGGAAAGCGCCGGGAAACCCGACGCCTATTTCTGGTAGTTGGCCCACCAGGTTCAAAATGTGTGTGAAGAAAAAGCCCAGATAAGAGACTGGGCGTATTAAATGTTATTAAAATATTGGGAACTGGTCATGAACTTGAGCATCAGCATCAATTTCAATCATGCGATACCCAGCTTTAACTGCCGAAACTAAGATATTGTGAAATTCTTCCCCCATACCGTTATATCCAAGATTGTTCTCAGGTTCATCGTACAGTTTGATGAGCCAGCCAGTATTTCGACCCATTATCATATTGCAGTCTGGAGCATAGGATAGCTCATTTAGTGCTTCATGCTCATCTAATGGAATATGACAAATGCTAACACCAAGCGTCTTATACTGATCGTTAGCCGCAGTAAGTGACCATTCAAAAAATGGATACTCAATGTCACCCTCTAATACAGCAATCATTCTAAAGTCGCGTTCAGGTCTGGTTTTTTGCAGTATTTTAAGTTCTTTAATGGCACTTTGCTCACTTAGAACCGTGCAGGGGTTGTCAGCGCGGTCAATGTTGTCATGCCAATTACGACCATGCTTATCTTCAATTTGATACCCAATAATCATGATTAAATACTCCCTAATAATATACAACGCTATCCCCCTATCAGGGAGTTAGACGCCTAAAATGAATAGGCCCCGTCCCTGACGGGATAGGGCCAATACATGGACTGATTAAGCAGCAAAAGCGGTCAACGATCGCTCCATTAACTTAAACAGTGTTTTTTGTAGATCCGCAGCATCCTCGATGACAATGTTCGTATTGAACAGTCGATTAACGGCTGTAGTTTCAATACCAATACCAATCATTTCTATGTCACTGGCTTCGCACAGTCCGATAACTTTGTGACAAGCCAGTGCATTGTTCGGCGCACCATCTGTCACAACAATCATCATTTTACGTTCCTCTCTGGTTTTGGTTAGCTCAAATGCGCTATACCAAATGCCCTCAGCCATCGGTGTACCACCGCGTGAATTGAAGACAAATTTACCAGTTTGGTTTTGTACTTTTTGACCATGCTTTACAACGCTGTACACAGGAACATTGGAGTTGTTACCGAAAAACGTTACTGCTGGATTAACCCCTGGAATGCTTTCTAAAGCTAATGCAATAGCTAAAGAGGCTTCCCTTGCAATATCTTCCCTGCGCTTACCGTTTCCGGCAGGGCTATCCATTGAGGAGCTCATATCGACCAAAATGTGAACCGCTGTATTAGGGCGCTTCTTAGCTTCTGGTCTCTGGAAAATACGAGTATCTCCAATGACAACTTTATGTAGTTGACGAGTGTCTACACGCTTTCCACTTCTTTGGTTCCTATGAGCAGTTCTTTGGCTGGCTTGCACCAATCCATAAAGCTGCTGTCGGATTTTTGAAGTTGTACTTTTCACATCTCCATTGAGACGCTGCCCTGCTTCTTTGTGATCATGGATATCCATTGCTGACCGTACTGTTTGGTAACGATCATCACCTTCTTGCTGGGCTACCAGATTCAGCTCTTGCTTCAAAGCGTCTTGCGCATTTTTAGGCAAATCACTGTTTCCAGCGCTTAGTACTTGTTGTAGCAATTGAGAAGCATTAGGAGGAGAACTGTTACCGCTCGCGTTCTCTTCACTATTATTACCTTGAACTTCGGGGCTATTTTCATTTTGCTCACTTTGCGCTCCACTACTGCCACCCTGTTGTTCTTGGCTATTTTCATCATTGCCATTAGATGACGACTGTTCCTGCCCATTTGGACTTTGAGAGTCGTCACTACTTTTATCCTTCTGCTCAGGTGATTGCTCACGTTGAGATTTCGGATTTTGCTGCTCTTCACTATCTTTCTCTTCTTCGATCATCTTAATGATGTCATCAGCAAGAGATGCAGCGTTTGCAGTTGATTTGGCGTCCACACATTTACGTAGCAAGGCATTAAGCCTTACAACAACACCTTGAGGGAAAACTCTTTCAAACACAGCTTTTGCGCCATCTAAACGCTCTTGCAATGCAGTTTGACCTACACCAACTGTTTGCAACCAATACAAGCAGTATGCAGACAGGATGGATGCCGGGTGGTCTTCATCTCTCACGGGTTCATAATGGCCTGCTTGAAGCATGTATCGAGCCATCTCGTGCAGTGTCAAAGCTGTTCCTGGATAGACCCCAGGCATTGCTCTTTCAATACGACAATCTTCAATGACGTTTGTTAGGTGAGCGTGCAAGGCGCGTCGCCTTTCTACATTGAAGTCCGTAAACCGAACGTGTGCAGCTTCATGTGCCAAGTAGCCCCAAACAGCATCCATATTTGGATAGTCATCTGGAACATTTGGAATAACGATAGTTTGACCATCAGTGCTTGCGGTATCTGACCCCAAGGCAACTTTAACACCAAACTTCTCGCCATAAGCAGCAGCTACGATGGGTAAAGCATTATAAACAGTACGTTTTTTAGACATATTTCTTCTCCAATTTGGACAGAAGAAACAAACCACCCTCGGAAAGGTGGTTGTCCCTTCCGAGGGGGTTAAAAATAACAATCCTGATCATCAAGCTCAGTTGGTTGCTGTTCAGGTTGACTTACAACATGATCATTAGAGTGAGATTGACCAAAGTCCTTGCCAACATAATCTGCTGGGTCTTGGCTATAGTCTTCCACTGGAATGTCATCACAATTTAGGTCTGCATCCCACAGAGTCTGAGAAGAGACATCGCTTTTGTCTTCCAAAGCATCATCTTCCTCGTCATCTTGGTTTGCACTGGATGTGCGGTTGGCTAAAAACGCTTCGAAGTCATCCAAAATAGTTTCAGGTTCTAAGTTATTAACTTGTTCACCATCTTCTTGGTTAACTTCTTGGCTTTGCGTTTGAACGTATGGTTGTTCCAGTGCCTCATCACTCTCAACACCTTCACTTTCATCTTCTTGATCAGAAGCTCCAGACTCTAATGAGCTGAGTTCATCTCTGGTCAAGGTTTTGGCTACATCATCAACACTAAGCGAACCACCAGCGTATTCTTGAATACGTTTGCGATCACACATGATTAATACAGCGGCCATAATTTGAAAGACGAACATACCTTCAATATTACGCTTTCCAGCTCCGTGCTTTTCGTACCCTGCTAGTGTTTGATCGAGCAGGCTAACGAGCGGAGTGAATGCGCTGTTCAAAAATGACAGTCCATCCACTTTATCACGTAGGTTTTTTAGCGTTGCGCCTGTAGCTGTTGCTACATGCATCTTCCCAGCTAAACGTTTGTTGTAAAAATCATTGGCATCATTTACCACCTCAGCAATGAGATCATCGCCCAACTCCTCAACCTTACGATTAAGTCTGTGTGCGCTTTGCTCATCTTGAGTAGGTTGAACCATAAACACCTGATATTCAAAACCAATTCGTTTTTCTACTTCTTCACGAGGAAGAGCTCCAGCACGAATAGCAGTCTCGTATTCAGGGTTTTCTCGACACCATTCATCAACGGCATTGTTGTAGCCAGTAACGAACTCGTGTTTTAACTGTTGAACTTCGACGTCAATCTTGTCCAACTTGGCGCAAATCTCATCAGTTTTTGCTACGGGTACAGCATAGCCATTCATGAATGGCATACCATAGCTAAGCAAAAAACGTCGAGTTTCTGTTTTCAAGCGATGAAAGCCTTTCAGCTTCGCTGGATCACAGATTTTTTTCGACCCTAATTGAGCTACTTTCTCTGGTGGAATTTCACCACCAGCACCCAATTTAAAGTCAGATGCAGACAAACGAGTTTGCCCACTCCAGATATCAAAATCAGCATTAATAACGCATAGATTTTCGAGATGTTTAACTTTTGACATGGTTTATTCTCCAGCAAAGTGAAAGCACACCATGTCCCGAACCGGGCATGATGTGCCCGGTTGGGCTATAAAGTTAAAGTGAGTTACGCAGGAATAATCATCCAGGTAAAGGTGGATGGAAATGAATTTCCAACACGTTGAACATTGTCGTACAAGGTGTCATTAAATACTCGGGTCATCCAGTTCGGAGAACCTTTCTTTTTATAACATAGCTTGTAGTTTTTCATGGTTGCCTCCTAGTGCAATAGACAGGAGGCTAACTCCGAACAGGAGAAGCTCCCCTGTTGGGTTAAATTGAAATGAGTTTGATGCTGTTTGTTTTTAGCGACCAGCTATCGCGTCTTCACTCTCGATGAGAGTAGAATTCGTCCTTTTCCGTTGAAGACCGAAAAAGCAATCTTCAATGGAAAAGGGGGGGAATACATTCCCCCTTTCATGTCTACATTTCACATAGGCTCAATGTACCAGGTAACACTTTTTGGGAAAGAGTTTGCCACTCTTTGTACATTGGCATAAATCGTATCTTTGTAGATACGTTCTAGCCAGCGGCCACCATGTAGGTACATGAGCTTGAAGTTCTGTGTTTTCATTGTAGATGCCCTTTGTTGCTTGTTTCTAAAACACACTGACGCGATATGCTTTAGAAACAAGCCCCAAAGGGCTTGTTATTTATGCCTAAAAATAGGCTGACTCTACTTCTAGAGACACATCGTTTAAAGGGGCTAAAACCTCTTCATCTTGAATGTACCTCGGGTTAACAGAGCCTGTAACCGTTACTCGGTAACGCTCTGAGGTCTCCTCTCTATACGAGTTAAGATCCTCAGGCTTAATATTCGAACCTTTTTCTTCAAGTAGCTTTTGGTAATTTACCCGACCAGCGGCTTTGTACTTAGTGATCATTACACCGCAATAATCCGCATGGAAATATTCACCCATCAAAGATTTCATTTTATCAAGGTGAGGTTGCCGCTTATCTTTCAACGCTTGCAACCTATCTTCCAACTGCTTAATTTCTGCGTCATAAAGTCGGTACTGCTCCGCTTCGTAAATCCACTCGTTCACTTCCTTACCTTGCGGTATAAAAAGATCTCGCTTGGGGTCTTTCTCAGGCTCTTTACGCTCAGTGACTCTTTTCCAGAAGATTGTGCCCTTAGCCACAATTTCTTTTATCATAGGCTCATCTCGGGTGATAACAAACTCCTTGAGTTGCCCATTTCGGTAGAAAACTAGCCACCCTTGCTTTGCACCAGTAACTAACAACTGATGTTGAACTTGAGGGTAATATAACTGATAAGCCTTGCTGTTTTTTAGTTCAGAACAAACATCGTTCCAGACCGTTTCGCTAGGACATTTCAGTTCAGCAGGTTCACCATTGCCTCGTAGACCATCGAGCGATGCTCTAAACAATGGATATTGAACTGACTCGACACAAACAGGTAAGAGAATATCATTGTACTTCTCCTCAAATGCACGTCTTGCTTTATCTTCGTTTTCAACCCCTTGGCGCACCAGAGGGTTTAGACTTAGATCGACTTCACGAGCATAGCCTGTTTTTTCAGCCCAGAGTCGCCATTCCGTTTTATAAGGAGAACGATTTAGTAGGATGCAGGCGTCAGTAGCAGTAATACCACCTTTACGCCATTCCAACCATTGTTCGCTCCTTTGAGATAGATTGACGATTTTCATAGCTCTCTCCTGTATTTAACAGGAGGAGTCCCCATCGCGGGGGAACTCCCCCGCAAGGGGTTAAAAGTAGTTGCCGTCACCACCCTCTTCCAGTTCAGGATCAGGTTCGTGCAAACCTTCTTCTATAGGATCAGGATCATGCTGAATCGGCTCATCTGGTAACTCAGATTGAACATCGTCAACATTTCCCTTTTCCTGGATAGAAGCTTTTTGGGTTACAGCTGGTTCCATGCTATCAATCTCTGCATCACGCAAATATTGAACCGCATACTCCAACTCGGCACCAGAGAACCGACTTTCAACATACTCGTGAGTTGCTGACCACGCATTTTGCGCAATAGCTCTATCTGCAAGTTGTTTTAAAAGTGGGTCCATTTTCTTTTTATGCTCCAAGGCCAATGGACTTGAGGCTTCAATGACAGCTGGTTGTTTTGTGGTTTGTTCTGACGATACAACATGCGCTTCACCTTCAATTATGCGTTCAGCTTCATCTTGATCGTAAATTCCAGAAAACCCCAAACCGATACGCAGACCTTGGATAAAGCCTTTGTGTCGTAACTGTCGTTTCGTGTGAGTCTGCCAAGGGCCAATAACAGTGTAAGGACCGTACTGACCCGTTGCTTCGACTGGTGGACGATAGACTTCATCAAGATATTCTCGAATACGTATAGACCGTGTACGGTCCTTTCTGTAAACGATACACTCCACCCATTCTGGACATTTCACCTTTGCTCCGGGCATTTCAATAAGATTTTCAGAGTATTCAAACTCCACCCCATCAAATTGCTTGTGCTCGTTGGCAATCCGGCTCCAGCCATCAACACCAACAACAGGTACTATGCCGCCGCTTTTATCGGGGAAAGCGTATATTTCTCGCGTAAACGGATTCAGATTGTACTGCTCCGCTACGATGAGTAATGCCATCATCTGCTCATCAGTTGGTGCGCTTCCGTCTCGCTGCTTAAAGGCTGTTAGCTTTAAAGTTTCAAAAAACTTCTTAGCATCAACCCCAAACCGCTGAGCCATTCTTTCAACTAATGATTTCGTTTCTGGTTTTGTAGACATGGTGTTCTCTCCGTTGAGATGGAAGGGACACCATGACCCCTTAGGGCACAGTGCCCCTCTAGGGGTTAAAAATAGGAATCTTCGGTTTCGCAATCAATGTTATCCAATCGAAATAGTTCGGCGACTAAACCAAGACGTTCTGCCGCTTCTCTAACTTCGTTGTAATTCCATCCGAACTCAAAAAATATTCCTTCCAAAGAATCAAATCCGTCATAAATAAACAGATCACCATCTTCTCCACAGATTTTAACCAAGCGTTTTTCATCATCTTTAAAAAACTCCTGCTCAAATCTGCGTTGTAAATAAATGAACATCAGTAAAGGCTCATAGCCATCCGAAGCAGTTAGCGTCCCAGCACCTTCCAACATCGTTGGACAGATGGTGTTTTCGCTAGCGCCGCTTTTTACAGTTAGCTCATACCCTTTATTGGTTCTCATTAAAACATCAGGTAATTGAGATTGAGATCCTTTCTCTCTGGCAACATCGAAGCCAAGCTTTGATGCACCATCAGTAAAGACCCCGACAATAAACCCTCGGAGTAGAGCATGATTTGAAGCATCAACAGGCGATGACAACAACCAGCTCAGTGAGTAACCATCTTTTGATTCTGTTTCGGCTTCAAGAGAAGACACAGCTTTTGTTGTGGCGTTTACCTGCACTTCATCGAGGAAGGAGTACCCCTCTTTAAGCAGATCATCAACATGCTGATTTTCTTTCTCTTTCACGGTGACAGGAATCGTATCTAAGCTGGTGGCTCTGATTATCTGCCCATCGAGCAAGATAGTCTCTTTCCACCCGTTTAACTCAAAGAACTCTACCAATTGGTATTCAGTTGGCCCATCAGGATCGATGGACCATTGAACTGGCTTGTAACCAAGCATTACCTTGTCGATAGTCGTTCCACGTTCACGGATGTAACGTTTGCAAATCATGTTTTGCGTATCCATGAGATCCCCCTATCGCCACTGCTCACCGAAAACGTCTTTCGCTATGCGAATGACAGCTTCTTTCTCCTCACTTGAGGCTCGGATTAGCAATGATTGTTGTAAGGCATACTCAATGGCATTTGGCGCACCACGAAATTGCAACGTTAGTTTTGCCCAGCGCACAAGTGTCCGCGTAGACATTGTGATGCTGATTTGTCCATCATCCCCGTTTTCACCCATAAATAGTTTACGAATTTCATTAGCAATTCGAACCATACCATTACGAATGTTGTCAGGAAGACGAGGAACTACTCGCTCCAGAACGCCGCGTTCATCTTGCTCTGCCATATATGGCACAACAGAGAAACGATAACGATCCATTGCGGCCAAGTTCTGCATCATTACGCCTTGGTATAATCCTGATGGATCACCTGAGCCTGTACTGTTACCAGTGACAATAACGCGGAACATTGGATGTGGTTTGATGATTTCTCCACCATTCTGAGCGATAACCAGTGGACGACCTTCAAGAATGTCGTTTAAACCGGAAAGCTCTGCTGGGTCAACCAAATCAACCTCGTTAATGAGGAGGACATGGCCTTCACGCATAGCGATTGCTAAAGGGCCATACATGAATTGCATGACGGGAGTTTCTCCAGGCTTTGGTGAAATCAAGGCATGATGTCCAACTAAATCTGTGAACTCTAAACGACCATTAGCCGTAATTTGTTGCACAGGCCAGTTGAGACGCCCTGTAATTTCTGTAATGCCAGAAGTTTTACCAGAACCTGTTGGTCCGGTGACATAGTACGCATCACCGCAGGGATCATTCAAAAATGCTAAGCATTCTCTCAAGAACTCCTTTCGGAAAACGTAATCGGCGTGAGTTTGTGGAATAAAAGGATTGCTGCTATCGGCATAGCCTTTAGCGAGAATCTTTTCCGGAATATCCGGCATACCAAAAACATCACGTACTTTGAAGTTTGCATATTGTTGAGACATAGGTGCGCTCCTAATTGGTTGTGGGCACACCTAGACCCGTACCGGGCTAAGTGTGCCCGGTTGGGCTATTTCAATTAACGTTAATTGCTGTTTGTTTTTAGCGACCAGCTATCGCATCTTCACTCTCAGATGAGAGCAAAAATCTTTTTAGGCATAATTGTCGTATGCCTAAAAAGACTTGGTAAGTTCGGCCCTAAACTGGGCCGAATTTGATTATGAATACGCGGATATAGTGTCATTTTGACCAATAATACCTAAACGCTTAGCCCAGTCAGTAATAACCTCTTGAGCTTCAATAACACTACAAAATTGTCGTGGATTGATAGATATCGTTCGGCCACTGGCTAAATACAACACACCCGCGCAATCATCATACAAGTGAACTCTCATACTATCTTATCCCCAATGCAATAATTCTCCTGACCCAATTTGCTTTGAATGAACATTTACATAATGGAAAACGAAACACACGCTACTCAGAGACAGTGAACTATTGCTGTATAAAAAGGGACGTAATTTGTATTGGATCTTACTTGGCATGAACTGTCCTCCTTAGCCTGTGTCCTTCATTGTGTAACAAAGAGCCAGGTTATGGAGGCTTTGAATTTGAAACGCCAAATACCTGAGTACCGCTAAAAGCAATACCTGATACTGGCATGTTTTTTACCATACATGACTCCTATGACGCTTGTTTTCAAAACACGTACCACTACATGCTTTGAAAACAAGCCCCATTGGAGCTTGTTTATCTTGGCTATAAAGCTAAATCAACACATTCACAACAGGAACAGATACATACCCCGTGGGTAATTGCTGACCTGTGCGTTTAACAATTTTTGCTTCTTCAAGTACATCCAGAATACCAGCCAACTCAGAGTAATCTCTGAGATCGCTGACTGGTGTGGCTTGAACTTGAAATCAGGCAAACAAACCGTTGCAACACAAACTGGCTCTCCAGGAATAATACCTTGCTGACTATTATTCTTTGTGTCCGAGGCCACCAGCTCTAGAGCTAATTGTTGATTTGGATATTGGATCTTTCTTACATCACAATCATATCCACAAAAGTGTACAGTATTCATATAAGTTACCTTGCTTGTTAAGCAGAGATACCCTATCCCTTCTGGGGTAGGTCCCCCGCCAGGGTTAAATTACTGATCACGATTATCGTGCTTTTTGTTTAACTTTTTTTCTACAATCTTCTTGGTTATCAACCCAATAACAATGATAGCTATCAGGCCCCCCAAGATGAGCGAAAAATATAACAGGCTTCCTGTTGTCATTGTTCTGTCCTCAAAGTGTCATTCAGATCCTAACGAAAATTAAGCTCAAAATTGAGCCTATTTATCCACTGTCACTAAATGCTACCAGAATGATAGAACCAACAACGTAAGCTGCCATGAAAACTAATCCCATAACAACAGCAGCGACATTAGCTCCGAGCACAGCTGCGGGATGTACACCACCAGTCATAAGACCAATACCACCAGTAATAACAGCACCAGTACCTAAGCCCAGCACTACATTCAAGATGGCTTTCCAGAAAGTAAATGTAATTTTGTTCATGATTTGTCTCCTTTTTGAACGTTTTTAAACGACAGAGACAAACTCACCCCTACGGGGTAGTTGCCCCCGTCAGGGTTTTTATTTTTAGAGATGAAAGATGAGATGTACGTGTTGTACATCTCATCAGTCAAGTCTTTTGGTTGAGCTATACCCTTAAAGATCTACTTACCAAACCAGCGTTTTTCCTTTACGGATATACGTTGGAATTTCTAGATAAGCATATTCATCGACAGGTTTAGCCGGAGTCGGTTGTTCTTGAGCAGGCTCAGGAACAACAGCAGTCTGAACAGCTTTCGCTTTTTGTTCAGCTTTTTCTTTGATAACGGCCTGTACAGACCGCGCTTTGTTACTCGCTTTGTTCCAAAAGAACAAACCTAAGTTCTGGAACTGCAACGCAAGAAAAGTAAATGCTTTCGCAAATACCATTGCTCCTACGTACAATGCGCCAAGACTAGCTACGATAACAAAAACGAAAGTGATGATGTGCATGGTGTTACTCCTTATAAAACTAAGGGGAGCAACACCCTTGGTCGGGGTATTGTTCCCCCGATTGGGTTTTGAAATGCCATACGGCATATGATTAATGCTGATTGTTTGTGGAGACCAGCTATCTCACATAAAGCCGCAGAGCGACTAAAGAGTCTTTACTATAGCACTTCTCGTAAAATGTAATAAATCGTTCTATCTGCCCGTTCTGGGCACATTTGTAGCTAAGGATTCGTCAATAGACCTTTTATCCTGTATCTGCGTTTATCTGTATCTGTATTCAATTGAAGGAGAAAGAAATGACAGACTTAGCAGAAACCTCTTTGGAACAACAACCAACCAAAAAAGAGCGCAACAATGCGGACCTTTCTCGCCCTGTATTCAAACGAGTGCTGAAAGTGAACAGTCTGCAAGCTCAACGTGTAGTCGAACGCAGCTTTCAGCGCGTTTCCGATTCACTGTTTTCGATTGATGTTATTTTGCGAATCATTGGTGAACAAGATGAAATTGACCAAGTAGAAAGCATCATCCAGGAGCACATCGAGAAAGTATCCGTTGATCTTGATACCGCCACTAATCAGCTACAAAAGCTGATGGAAGACAACGGAATTGAAGGCGCTCCAGAATATACAAGCCCAAACCAGTACGATATCGAGATCAACTCACCACAAGTAGCTCAATTTGCTCACCTAGTGCGCAAGTTAGATAACTTGATGTTGTTAGTCGATACTCTATGGCTAAATAGTATCCTCACAAGCAAACAGCGCAAAGACGCCACTTATCAATGGCAACAACGCTTAATCAAACTTGCTGGCCGAATTATTGGTATTGAGAAGAGAGCTCGCATCTCAGCGCACTCCAAAGGCAAGAAAGATGAAGTTGAAGCAGCTGCTCCAACTCAAGAAACTACTGATGAAGAAATTGCATCCGAAGCCGACAATGCTGAATCTGGGGAAGATGAAAAGGCAGCTTAACGCTTTATGTCGGTTATCTATTGAGAGCCCTTCTACAACAGAAGGGCTTTTTTGTGTTTCTCACTTTCACATGTGAAAGTCAAAAATGTCATCATTAACTTTAACTATTCGCTATTAGCCACGAGTCATCTGGAATGTGACCATTGCGTACTGCGATTTTATAAAAATCGGTAATCGTTGTTACTCCACGTTGCAAGGCATACTCAAGATAGTCACCCGATTGTCTACTTGGAACATATTTGCTCATTTGTTCTGGAGTTTTAATGTAGTGACTCAGCTTGTAATCGACCCAGCCAGTCTCTGCGTTCGGCGTCAATGTCACTGTAACTACCGTGGACATACCTTTTAATCGGAAAGCATAACCTGATTGAATGGGCTCATAGTGTTCTATCGCTTCATTTTCAAACACACCATCAATTGTCCAGCCTCGCTGGTTGTTGCTACCCTTTTCTCCCGAAATCATCTTTAAAATTTCCGATGAGTATTTCAATGTACTGTTGAAGCCATTACCACGACTATCAATTCGTGACGATTCATCATTCATCAATCGTTTGTTAGGGTTTAACAATGCGTACAACAGATTTTTATCTTCTTCACTGTTCAGATCTCCGTACAACTTTTCAAGTGTGTATTCAGGATGACTCTGCGTGTGGAAAGTAATAAATCTATGATCTTTCAATCTCTCAGAGATATGAGTACGGCCAACGAGATTGAATTGCAATAACCAGTCACGGAAAACACACCAGTCATTTAGCACGTCAGCAGGGATCGTTTCCGCTCCCCAAACATCTAGTGAAGCTCTAATTTTCCAATTACTACTAGATGTATCACCTTTGGGCTTGAGATAAATCAATTCTACATCGCGGCGATTAGGATCTACCTTAAATGCTTTTAGGGCAGAATGTTCCATAAGTACTGCGTATACATTGAATGGTGATTCTGAAAAATCGAGCTTTAGAACAGGCACATAATTTTTTCGCGTTGCCGCAGCGTTTATTTCATCTCGTATTTTCTCGAATGACCCAGAAAAATACTTACTCCCTTCATCAAGCATCATAGGCAATTTTGCTTCTGGGTGAGTATTAGACAAAACCACTTCGGCGTCATTCATTTCTAAACTTGCCCTTTCAATAATTTGAGGAGGTATATCTGGCATCTTTGACGAGAATGTTTGACTGATCGCAGTTCGAATGCTCTCGTGAAGAAAGCACCTTAAAGGTTCGCCTTGGTCGGCCTGCTTTCGAAACTGAGTCGATTGAAGTAAATCTGCGTGTCCTTTATAGCCTAAAGACTGAGCCAGCCAGTCATTACGTTTGAATGCGCTCAGAACTTTGGTTTTGGACTCTTTTGCTATAAGAGATGCAAATGACTTGGCGATATTTTTGAATGCATCCGTTTGAGACGGATAAATTGGGTATGGAGTATCCATAAGTTAATCCCTTCACTTGGCTTAAAATTTTTGCTACGTCCACCTCGCGCAAACACAGCCATTAGTTTCAGGTTAACTGGTTTGCGGTATCACGTTTTGGCACTGGTGGATGCCGAGGGAAACGCTCAAACCTCATGGATTTAATCTAACAGGTTCAGCGAATATTTCAAACAAGAAAAAAGGCGCTCAAAATGGGAGCGCCTTTAATGTGTATACAACTGGTCTTTTTAATAACCTGGAGCACCTGTATCTGGAAGGATGGAGTCTCCCGCATCTTTTCTTGTTTTATCGAGATCAGACCCCTTCAATCTCTCCTCAGCTCGCTCTTGAGCATTAAGTCGAGTTCCATCAACATTAAACGCACTACCAGATCCAGTAAGGCGGTCTAAAGTCATACCAGCAGGATCGTCAAAGTGACCATTAACTCTCAGCAAAGCTAACCATTCATCCAGATTTACCTGTGTCCAGTCAATCTCAGATAAACGATCCAGTGGAATACCATCGCACTGAGGAGCTTTTGCAGGGCCGAAGTTCATTCCTAACTGAGGTCTTACTTGCTCCTGAATAATTCGTGATAGTGGAGAGCTAAAACAGCAGTATGCTTCGCGTTTTTCGATACATGCTCCCAGCACTTTTGATTTGCAATATGAACCAACCTTAGTGCAGCTATTCAATGCTCTTTTTGCATTCAATTCAAACTCTTCTTCTTCACACTTCCAAACTATTTGAATGATCATCATAGCCACAACATAAGCGGTATACGCGGCCATAATACCACTTAGTACACTCGCTGCCTGTTGTCCTACCATTTGCTCCATCATACCTTCCGATGCGCCAGCTGGTACACCAGCGCTTCCTGATGCAGATGCATTCCCTAGAGCTTTACTGGTTATTTTGGTGATTTCATCTTTGAGAGCCTGAATTGCCTCTTTTGCCAAGTCAGTGATTGGTTTAGTAAAGTTGTCAATCGCACCTGTAATGTTCTCAATATATGAAGTGAACGGCTTGGTGATTTCGGTCCAACCACTAATGGCTGGATCACGGATGGCTTGATAAGCACCTTTAATTGCACTGCCGTTATCCAGTGACATAATGGCACCATCCAGTTTAGGAACTGACATCATAAGAGTCAGATAGTCTCCCATAGATAGGCCGCTTGGTTTCTCACAACAATCCTGAGCCCCCCCAACAGCTTTTTTACATTCACCTGGATCGCCACCAAAAGCCTTACAAATAACGTTTTCTGTACCTGTTGGGTTATCGTTACCATCAGTACCAGTACACGCCATATCTTGTGTCATAAACTGAGCAGCATTCAGCAGTGCGGCAGCTCTGGCAAAGTCGGTACTTTGTGTCTTATTAACGTCTAAGCACTCGTCACCCATGCATTTTATTGGCCCACCACATGTAAAGTTTGTTTCTTTGTCTAAAGTAGGTACATCAACATCCGTCCCGCAATCAAAGGTATCTTCTTGCACATAACATGTTCCTGAACTTCCCTGAGCACCTTCCACACACTTAGAACTAACAAAACCGCACTGCGGGTTATCTTCCAGAACCTTACATGAATCAAGGTTGCCACCTTGATTATTTGGGCACTGTATTTCTCCTTGTGGGTCAGTCCAACACTCCATTTGCCCCTTGTAGAAGTCATAGTCAGCTTTTACTCTGACTTTTGTGCATAACTTAGGTATCCCAGGCAAAGGAGGCTCACTCAACATGTCCTCGCAAACTTTAAATCCATTTTTTACTACACAACCAGACGCATTTACATCAGATGGTTGCTCAATACAAGAGAATTGACCAGAAGCAAAACCATCTCGGATACCTACAGCTGCATCGAGACAACTCTGCGGGGTCCATGTGTCTTTGAATACTGCTTTTGAACGATCGTACTTAATTTTTATCCGACCAAAACCTTCACCATTACCAGCAACAGAAACTCTGATTTTAAAACTAACCACATCGCCTGGTTTTGTGTTTTTAAAGTGAGACGTCACATCAGTGTTGGGGTTAGTTTGCCAACTTGTACTTAGCTCACATGCACCGGGAGTTTCTGGGGGGAAGTTACTATTCGGACCTTGCCATACTTTGTTTTCACTGCCAGGAGGACCTACTAATACTTGCATATAGTCATCCCACTTAGCATATTCTAGTGTCGCTGAAATGATTGCATCAGGATTATCAACTCTAACCTGTGTTGCCTGCTCATAGATTGTACACCAGCCTGACCAGTAGTTATCGCCAACTTTACCGATCCAAAGTTCAATACAATCATCCCCACACGGCTTAATGTTAAATGGGCCATCATGGTATTTTATGATTTCAGCGTCATACTCATGCAACACTTCACAATCGGCACTTTTATCCGTTACCCTTTCACAAGTTCTATAATCTGGTATATGCGTTGCAATTGTATTGTTGTTAATGATTGTTTCAGCAGAACAATCACCAAAACCTTCTGATATCACATCAATGTCTTCATAGGTTTTCTTACTAAGGTTCATCAAGGGGTCATTGCTGAAATCAGGCTTTGATTGGTTTGTTGCATCCAAGAGAACTTTGTAGGCTGCTCCTGATATGGTGGGGCTCCCACTATTAGCATCACTCCATAGAGAGCTTTTTGCATTACCACCAATAGAATCCATACCATTGTTGTCATTATAGACACCTTCTAGTTCACCTAAGTTCGGGTTTCCATCTGGGAAGTAATAACTTGAAGGGTCACTATTGGAGCTGCTTGTACCCGGAAATAAATCATTTACATTTATAGTTCCACCACCATTTTGAAATTGACCATTTTCAAGTGTTGGAAAACTAATATTTCCGTTGTTAACTCCTCCTGGAGCGGACTTGAACGAAGACACTAAATCATTTGCTAAAACTTGCGCTTCTCGTCCTGCCTCACTAGCGCTATTGCCGTTAGCATAGGCATGTATCGGCAAGAAAGGGGTTGTCACTATTAGCAGAGAAGCGACAGCCCTCATCAACCTTGTATAATTTCTCATTACTTTATTCCTGTAACCCGTTCTTATTACCCCTCAACATATATCGCCATGATAGTCGCCCGACCGAGTTTCTTTAGACTGTGGAACTGTCCATTTTGGACAACACTGGGGTCGTTTACCTACGCTGCTCATGTCCTCCATATAAAGAAAAAGCCCCAAAACGGGGCTAGTTATTAGTGATTTCTTTGTTGAGCTTTAGTTATTACAACAATCATTCCAGCGCCATATCGTGTAAATAGGATCTTGACCTATTGCTGGAATTGTTTTCCCTATCCCCCACGTTAACGTTGACTCTCCGATAACATGTGAAGAATTTGTTTCTGCGACTGGATGCAATAAGGTAAATTTGTATTGTGTTTTGGGTAATGTTGGGCTTATGACACCATTACACATTGCATCAGAACCCATCGTCTTCCATGACAAACCTCGACGATGCAAAGCTGTTAGAACACGGGTTGCAAGTAGACTACTGTCTTTGATCACCCCTTTTCCACCATTTTGGTTTCCACTTAAAGGGTAAATTGACCCCCAACTACCTGCACACCAAAACAACTGCTTGAGAGGCTTACCAATACTCGCAGCCGCAGCGTCAGCTGTACATGCTGCCGCTGCTATAGGATTAGCGACAGCAGCAGCTTCGGGATTAGTAAAAAATGCAAGTTCATCAGAGTTCCAAGTAGGGTCTAACTCGGACAGGTACATAATATCTAAATCAGAGTAACCATCAGCATTGCAGGTCTTCTTCACGAACAGTTCCAACATTGTCATAAGAGGAAAGGCGTAAAAGTGATAATGCATAAATGAGCCATCACCACCGTCCATCGTTCCTTCTCCATGATGACCTTGGAACGTTCTGTCAAAGGGGAATCTAGTTCCATTAAGCACAGAAGAGCACCCTGGAACTCGTTGAAATTCAACCAAACGAGCAGGTTCCCACATTGACGTAGTTACACCTGGTCGTGGTATCCCATTGTTATCTTGGCAAGCACACAAAGGGCTCCCAACTGCATCAGACGGATAAGAACCACCACCTCCGCTCATTGTTGCCCCTGCCACTCGAATCGGAAATATGCATGACCAACAGATATCAGTAAAAAGTTTAGGGCCAATGACTTCTGCATTCTGGCATCCTGGATCAGCTTTAGCAGTCCCCGCCAAGGCAAATAGGGCCACTAATAAAATTGAATTCAATATTTTATTCACGACATAACTCCAACTCTAACTGGCTCAGATACTTGTGCTTGTTTTATTAATGAGTTCACTTCAAGGTCGAACGTGACGGGTTTGCCATGCAAAAAACCTTGCTGCCACTCTAATCCAAGAAGTTTTGCCACTTCTGATTGAGCTACACTTTCAACTCGTTCTGCAATCGGTGTTATGTTGTTAAGACGACAATACTGAACCGCCGCGTTACCTGCCAAACCCTTCAATTGTCCTATTTCAACTTTGCAAAATTGCCAAGAGTAAGATGTTAGGCGACTAACTGATGAGTGATCTTCTCCAAAGTCATCCATAGCTAAAGCAACATTGAACTGACTAAGTAAGGACCATGCGTTATCCAACTGTTCTGGTGTTACCTTTTCCGTGATTTCTATAACTACTTGGAATGGGGCTTTATCTGTAAGCTCTTTCAACAATTTGAACCACTTCATTCGCATGTCTGAAAAGCTCAATGTCTGTGGCGATACGTTAATAAAAATACTGGGGTAAAGCCTTTCGATAACAGGGACAAGGGGAATCAGAGATTTCATTATCTCTAAATCCACCATACCCCAATTAATCGGTGTTTTGTGGTCTGCTGGACCATAGACTTGACCTTGATGGTGCCATCTAGAAAGTACTTCTGCTCCAACAGTATTGCTACCATTTGAGGTAATCGTCTGAAATGCAGGGATCAGGTTCATTCCACAGCCTCCTTAACATCAAATTCCCTTACCAAAAAGTTATTCCCTTGAGCTGTAATTACTGTTGGCGTGTACTCGACTTGGAAGCGATTAACTACATCCGGCGTAAGCAGATAAACAGGAGCGTCAACTGTGTCCGTAACATGTTTATATGAATCCCAACCACTATCGCGCTCAAACTGAGTAGCAATATATGTGACTCTTTGAACCCCACGTTCTTGCTGCACTTTAGGGACAAGTTCAGTCAACAGTTCCATTTGCTTTTTATCTAAAGGGTCGAAAATGATAACGGCCTGAGTAAACTGACGAGTTCCCGGCTTACACTCTTCGCCGTGAGCGCAAAGTGGATTTATAACCTCACCTTTACGAGCAAACACAACTCCCTCAGCGGTACTTATGTCCTTCGATAGGTATATGCTTGGGTCAAGCAATCGCTCTCTATATCGTGGTGCCCGTGGTCTTTCGTTGAACTGCTGGTTATGCCAAAACCGCTTTACTGCCTGATCTTTCTTTTCTTCCCAGTCAATACCCGCTAGTTGAGCTTTAGCTCTCTCGATAAAGTCTTGCTCCGCAATTTCAACTGCTGGACCTCGAACTCCGAAGTCGCCAGACTCACCAGCATCCACCTCTTTTCTTATCCACTCCAGCGTCGATAAACCTGTAACTTTTGCGAGTTCTTTGGGATCGTGTCCAGGCTTAGTTTCTTCTTCAAGCACGACTATTGTTGGTACTGACGTGACATTATGTTTTTGGAACAAAACAGAGTTGATAACGACATTAGGCACTGGGTCCATTTGCTCTGCTAATTTTTGAACAGCTTTGATGCCATCACCAATGCTCATACCATCCGGAATTCCACGGAAAACCACTACCACATCATCTTCACCTGATGCCGTATCAAGGACGTCTTTCAGCCCTTCTTTTCCCAATGAGTAAGATGCAAAAATAAGAGTGGAGTGCCCTGTGTAGACACTTTTTTCGGCCTGTCTTTCTGCCATTGCTTTCAGCGTGGGGTCAGATTCTTGTAATTGCTGAAAAAACTGACGTGCTTCTACCTGAGATTGATCTAGATTTTTATTCTTCGCCCAATCAGGAAGCTCTTCCATTTGGCGAGCCTTCTCTGCCAACTCTCTTCCTTGCTCGATGATAGCCATATCCTCGCTAGTTAGAGGACTGTTACTAGCAAAAACAGAACTTGAAATGAGGGCCGCAACTAATACAGACAATTTAGAAAAGCGGATATGCGCGGCCAATGATTTGCTCATCTTTTACAGCTCCCCAATAGCGTGAATCAAAACTCGATATACTTTCCCCGAGAAACCAATAATGTTTCTCTGGAAGAACACCTTTCCCAAAGAAATGACTAGCAGGAACATTCAACTTATTAGCCAGTTGTAACCCTACTTGTTTAACCTCTCCGTTCACTACAACTTCCCAGTTTTTATTGACTTCAACAGTATCGCCTGGCATCCCGGAAAGGACTTTTAACATCCTTGTTCCATCATCATAAAGTGGCTCCATACCCTTTGCTGAAAAGGCGTAAATAGCATCTCTATGGAGTTCTTTATCTTTTAGGTCGATAAGGTAGACAGAATGATTAGGTAAACATCGCTCTAATTGAGGGTCATAACCGATTCGGTAACGTCCCGCAAAGGACGTCCCAGCAACCCAAAGAAGAGCAAGTACAATTGCAGCCTTTAAAGCAAATCGCTTCCAAGATTCTTTTCTAACAATGAGCTTCATTCCAGTATTACCTCCGAAGGTAAATAAATATCCTCAGGGGCACCTAAAGTAGCGGCACCATCAATAATCAAGTACCCCGCTTCTTTGAGTTTGAAGATTGCGTTGTTTGTTTTAAGCATCAATTGTTCGATCTCAGCCTCATCAGCTCCGGATGGGTATGAGCTCGCAATTTTCGTGAAATCCACAACAACTACTGGAGGCGTTAACGCTAATCGGTCATGAAGTGCTGCGGTTTCTTTGACCATGAAGTAATAAGAACCACCAAATCCACCAGCTGCACCTAACAACGCCGCAATTAAAATTGATTTAAAGTTCATCATCCTTTCCTTTTTAGTTATGCGGCCATGCCACGTTGATGCATTACTTGACGTATTGCGTCAGTGATATTTAAGCCCTGATCTACATACTTATTGATATCTCGGATGTCATCCGGGTCTGTTGAATAAAGTAGTTTTTGGAAATCACCTACAACCAAACGGCCAACACCAATGCCAGCTTTTGATTTAATGAAGATTTCTGAATAAGCACCTAGAATGGTGTGAACAGTTTTTAGGGTATGGAAACCACCTTCGGAAAGAGACAGACGGCCACTTCGTTTTACGGATTCTACTGACTCTTCTGTCTGACCAAGTAGGTACATGGAAGCTGAGTTCTCAGCAATAGCGCGACCCACAGGGTTTTCATACAGGTCGTTGATCGACTGAGTACAAATACCAATACTTCCACCGTACTTCCTTGCCTTACGGTATTGGTGTTCCATAAATGTACTAACTTCACCCTCTTTAAGCAGATCCCATGCTTCATCAATGATGACGACTTTTTTACGGTTACGTTCACCGAGGAACATTTCCTGCTGAATCTGGTAAATCATTTGCAGCAAAACAACCTGACGTAAATGCTTGCGGCCTTGTAGCTCATCAAGCTCCAGGACTGTAAAACGGTTTTGGAAGTTAACGTTATTCGAACCAGAGAAGTAGCTACCGTAACTACCCTTTGATGTGAATGCATATAGCTGTTGACCGATGTCTTTAATTCGTTGCTCATCAGACTCACAACACTTATCAGCGATGTGGTCTACAGTCATATCACGGCCAATAACTTCCCAGAGCTCGTTCATAATTTGCTTTAAACCTGCGAGTTGGTATTCATCCAACAAGCCTTTCTCGGATGCCATAGCTTTGACGATAGAGACAACACCATCCTCTTCTTCTTTCCAGTTCGTGATCAGTTCAAATGGGTTCAAACAAATGTTGGAGCCTTCGGCGAAATGCACAAAGTCCCCTTTCAGCAGTTCACACAGGTCTTTGTATGACTTACCTGCGTCTATAACCCAAACTTGAGCCCCCTCAGACAAGTAACTGAATATCAATTCGTTGGTAAGGAAACTTTTACCCGATCCAGATTCCGCTGCGACCACTAAGTTTTTGTTCGTGTCGCTATCATGCAAAGACAAGCTCATTAGCTGTCCGTTACGAGAAATCAATGCAGAGTGGAAAGTGCCAGTCCCTTTCCACTCGCCAAATACCGGTAATAGAACTGATGCCTGTTCAGTGGTCATGGTTTTATAACGAAACAGATCTTTTACGGCTTTTCGGTCGGTACAGAATGGCAAGCAATTGATAAACATTGGTAACGAGATAAATTTGTCTTCCATCATCTCGAAGCGGTTCTCGCGCCAGATGTTACGCGCCGCTGTTGCTGCTGCTTGAGCGCGTTCAGCTGTAGGAGCAAAAAGCACCAATGAGTAACTTACACGGACAGGTTTTGAGCCTTCTTTTAATGACTCATACAAAACATCAAAGTCATGCTTTTTGTCAGCAAGTACTGGAACAAATTTCAGCATAGGCCCGTATGCTTGGTTTACTGTAAACTGACGTTTTCTTTCAAGTGCATTCTTGGTGTTTTCAACCTCTGGGAAAAACAGGTTTGTCACGACCATGTAGTTTTCACGAATAGCTGAGTTGCCCCCACTGAGATCCCCAACAAAGGTGATTGCATCACCGAAATAGAAAGAGTCGGGCATTTTCTTCGCAGACATAACCTTAACGTGATAATCGCCTAAACGTAGACCGCTCTTATCAACTTCCAAATCTGTGCCGTAATCAAAAATTTGCTCACAAATGGGCTTGTCTGTTTCCCAATCGCAACCATCTGTTCGCCATGATGCCTCAGGCCCCCAATTGAGCATGGTATTCATTGTTCTGATGTAACCGACAGCAGTTAAGGGGACAGGGTGAACACCAATCGTTCTTAGTGAAGACTCAACTTTAGTCCGTAGGTTTGCCAGAGAGTCTAGTTCTTCCTGAGACGGTTCATTGGCATGTTTGATGGGCACTTTTACGGTGACGAACAGTTTTAGGTCGTGGATTAGACCAAGATCAAATGTTCCTTTCTTACATTTGGCAACCATTCTCTCGGTCGTATGTTTTTGAAGAAACTCCATTCGCTGCTCGATTGAAGAGGTCAACAGATCATCTCTGTAACCATCACGTAACCCCATCATTCGATACATTTCATGGTTTAAGTCAGGAGATCGAAACAAGATAAACTGCATGGTGGTTTTGGCCGGGTACTCCTGGTTCATAAAACCATTAACACGCTCTTGAATCTTTTCGTCAGCCCCGCATAGAGGATGGCAGTAGAAACCAAAGCCAATGCTTTTATCATCCATCAAGAAGGTGTAATCATCTTCTGAGTACGCAAGCACGGGGACAATCCCAGCAGCTCTTAAATGCTCTGGGATAAGCTTTTCTTGGAGCTTTTTTCTTATCGTAATAATGTTCATTTATCGCTCTCCAGCCATGTTTTCAGGTCCATATTCTGTGGTCGGCCAGCGTTGACTCGCCCATCAGGTGCAATCAAATAAGGAACACCTCGAATATTTAGTAACTGTGCGGTAAGCAGAGTGAGATCATGACGTTTACTGCTGCATGATGTTGGGTAGGAACCAAGCTTTCTTTGGCTAAGCGCTTCAAACGCTTTATCTTGGTCAGTTATGCAAGACAGAGCGCGAGCTAAACGGTTTGACTTATCACCAAGAATAGGTATCACGACAAACTTAAACGTGTATTCATCTTTAAGAGCTTTCGCCTCTTCCATTAGCTGGTGGCAGGCACCACACTGAGGGTCAACAAAGACCACTACTTCTTTTGGGCCAGTCCCAAGCTTTGCCACATTCATCGCATCTATATCGACATTCATGTCACGTAGCCTAAATCGGTCAGCGACATCGCGCATTTCTGTCAACGTACTGAGAGGCTTCTTTTGCCAGAGATCGTAGATTTGTCCTGAAATAACAAAGCGTCCATTCTCTGACAAAAACACGATTTGACCGTCACTTTCTACTGCATTGATGCCATAAATTGGCAACTCAACCATTCCAGTAATCTTTGCCTCTGCTTTCTGCACATCAGCAGCAGTAAAATCTTTCGCTGTTGCTACAGTACTAAGCAGCATGAGCACTGGTGCTATTGCTTGTTTCAACATACCTATCCTTTAACCGTCAGTTACTTTTTCATCAGTTGGCAGTTTATTCGGGATATGGATACAAGCCTGCATCTGTAGTTGCCCTGTTTGGTCAATTAGAGCGGAGAGACAAAAAAGCCCGGCGAGTGCCGGGCTTGGTTTAGATAGTCATACTTTTATTGAAGGGTCACAGGATCACTGCGACCACCAGCATCATCTATACCAGTCAAAGTAACTTCTGGCATTGCATCATAGCTGCGTTTGCTGATCGTCAATCTTCGTGATGAAGAGGCAACAGGTTCACCATTAAGCGTCCATTCAAATCCTTTTACACGACCATCGACATCATCACATGAGGCATACACAAGCCATGCGAATGTACTTTCTCTGTGGTCGATAGAACAAACCGGAGCTTGGTTTTCGATAACTTTTATCTTCAACTCTTTCTCCACTTCTTTGCCCATTTCAGACTTAATACGGAAGTTAATTGTGTGTTCTCCCGCGTCAAGCGTCATTCTTCCATAACGACCAGTGTCTTCAAGAGACTTCCCATTAACGGTGTACTGCATCACATTAATTCGGTCTCTTGGGTGTCCACCTTCAATATATGGACGAACCAAAACATCCAGAGGTTCACGATCTAGCTTATTTGAACCTGAGTATTCTAGTTCTACCTTATAGTTTTCAGCTTGACCTACCGTTATCGCTAACTGAGCTTCTGCTTCGTTACCACGAGCATCGCGCACAATGACCTTCACAAGGTGCTCGCCCGGCTCTGTGATTTCAAAAGAGCGAGACGTGTCTCGTTGATCTTTAAGCTTTGCACCTTCCGGTAAGATCCATTCGTAGGTAGGCTCTTCAAGCTTGCCTCGGAATCCAACAGGACGAACAGAAGCGCTAACAATAGCTGGTGCTACATCTGCATTTGCTCTGTAGCTGAGTGCAAACTCAGGCCAGACATATTGCCATACGCGAGCTTTGTATACCGTTTCCGATGTAGAAGACTCCTTGTAACCGTCGATCCATGCTGTGTATTTGATTTCAACACGAGCTTGATCCAAGTCTGCTTGATTTGGAACGTACTCAGCAGTGTTGCCTTCAATAATGGTTCCATCAGGAAGCGTGAAGAAACCCTTAACTTCGGCATCCAAATCTCGATAAGGCAGTCGAGTATCTGCGGTTAGTTTGTAAGTAAAGTCTTTCTCTACTAAACGAGGTCCATCAATACGAATACGCGGAGCTTTAACAGCTTTAAACTCTACGGTTTTCTTGGCCTGGCTATACGCATACGCATCATCTTCTGGAGCCATCGTCGAACGTACACGAGCAATTAGCTTAACTCGTTGTGGTTCTTCTCTGGTTAGCGTGATACGTGGAGCCGCAGTAGTGTAAGTCTTACCACCATCTTCTGACCACTCAATCACAGCTTTACTTGCATCAAATGCGTTCTCGCCATCCATAATGGTCGCTGAGTATTCAGAAGAACTACCCACCAAGAGCGTATCAGGACCAGGAACATCAACTTCAAGCGCTTCATACGAAACAATTTCTACATTTTCAGTGTACTTTTCTAAGCCCGAGTTTACGTTTACAACTTTAGCTCGAACTAGATATTTACCAACACCGAAACTCTCTACGAAACTGTACTTTCTACGCTCTTCTGTAGCATGTTCATTCCATGTCTGACCATCGTCATTACTCACTTCCCAGAAGACATCTCCAACTGAACGATAATCAAGCCGATCGACAATACCTAACTTAAAAGCGGCATTGAAAGGAGCTGCACCTGATAAACGACGAGTTGTAACCTCACCATCAATTTTGTTACCACGAAGAACCGTAGCAAAAATTGGGCTTGGAGATGCCTCGATACGTTCATATCCTTCAACTGGGCTAACAAGCTTCGCTTCTGCGGTAAATCGAATGTAGCTAGAGTCTACTTTCGACATTTCAACTGCTATTTCAGCTGAACCGTTTTCTGCATCCACCCATTCTGACATTGGTTCAATCTCTCCTGGAGAGATCTGACGAGACAGACGAACCTTCCACTGCCCCATAGTTGCTTCATCATATTCGTCGTTCCCACGGTACAAATCGCGTATATCGACTTTTACGTTCAGCGTTTGGATATCGAGAACAGTATTACCATCCATTGACAGCATTGGACGAATACCTTTGCTTGGCATTGCAATCAGTCGATATTCTTTAGTGCTCTTAATTTCAGGTACTTTTTCATATGAAGAGTCAACTTGGTAAGTTACTTCTTCCCACAGTTTGCGGTCATCTGTTCGAATACGACGATTCACCTTCATCGCTGTACCCATACCGGATGAATGCACTTCTGACTCAAGTGTTTCATTGTTCCTAGATATAGAAACCCTCAAGTCTGATGGCTTCGCATTCACTTGGACATCACCGAAATAATCACCAGTCATAGGAACGATGTAGATGTTGTCCTTGAAGTGATAATCGGTCATCAGATCAACTTGAGGAACCGCTGGGTCAACAACCTCGATGTTAAAGGTCTCATCCGCTAACGCTACACGAGCTCCACTACGAGAGAAAATGCTAACGCGCCAACTTAAAGGAACCGTTGCTTTTTCTGCCAATGAACCAATTAGTGTTGGTGTGTCGTATCGAGTATCTTGTAGCAGCCCTTCTGGAACTTCTTTCCACTCAAATAAGCAGCTTCTGTGCGCCGCTTCGGATACACGTCCACTCTCATCTTGCTTGGCTTTTTCAGCATCCATCGTCAGGATACAGCTTGGACCTGAGGTTTGTCGTAACTGAACATTTAAGTTCTGGATAACACGGTCTACTTGAGCAATATCTGACTCTGGTAAGTAAGTTACTGAACCCAAAGCAGAGACCACATTTAGCTTTCTGTTACCGCCGCCGATTTTTACCTTATCTTCGCCGTTAAACAGATATACACCATAAGTGACATCCTGTTCACCGATCTGCAATGCTTGACCAGATATACCAGCAACTCGATTACTGTTTACCACTTCGGCTTCATCTGGAATCTGCTCCCACTCAACAAAACATACAGGGTCTTTGATAGGATCTGATGATTGAGCTTCTTGCAGGTTCGTCGAATAGCGACATGGTACACCTGAGTCGGCAGAGACTTGGACATTGAAGTTGTCGATGACTTGTCGAACTTCCCAGGTATTGGCCGTTAAGCTTTCACTCGCTTTCCATGTTTTGATATTGGCTACCAAAACTGGTGAGTTAGGCGCTGTAGTCATAACCAAAAGGCTTGCTGTGCCAGCATCTGCACCATCAACAGCTCGAACTGGAATACTTAATCGTCCTCCAGTAGAAGCAAAGCTATGATTTTTCATAATGTCAGCAGTTTGGCCTGGTTCAACTCGAATACCGTTTACCACCAAAGGAATTTGAGCATCACTTCGCAATGTCACCATTACGTCGTATGAGCCAGTTACGACCGAACCATCACTTAACGTTAGAGGTTCAGTTTCGATGATGTTCTTACCGTCTGCATAGGTAAACTCATACGGAACTGCCGGAATAGCCATATTGCCGTTAAATCCGCCTGAAAGCGTAATTTCACGAGGTTTATAGTTAAACACTACGGCTTTTGTCGCTTCGTTACTCTGGTTATCTACAGCCTTTACGGTAAGAGTATAACTCTCACCTTCTGCCAGCGAAGGGAACATCACAGGGTATTCCAAACGGAATCGACCATTTGACTCTTCACGCCATGACAATTGAACAGATTCATCCGCCGGACCGCCGACTAAAGCAATCGACGTTACCTTCGGTGTACTGTCTAAGTTATCAGAAAGATTGATAACAACGTCATCCAAAGACTGGACATCATCAGTAACATTGACAGATAACGTTGGTGGCGTGTTATCGACTAAGATTTGCTCACCATAACTTTGCGTAGCACTGTTCCCATAGGTATCTATCGCTTCGGCAGACAGGGAATAGTTACCATCGGTCAGACTAGCAAAATCAAACGTCGCAATTTTAGTTTTATAGTCAGGTGAAGTGTACGATGAACGCGGCAGCTCGATCCGTTCTTCACCATTATCAGCATATGCTTTAAACACATTAGTGTCCCAATGACTTATCTGCCAGTTATTGACTCTATCATTATCAATAACCCGTACTGTCATTTGGCCTAATGTTTTATCAACAGAGACATTATCTATTGTTGGTGGATTCATATCCCAAAATGTGTACAGATACCCACCATGCACTGAAAATGATCCATCTTCTTTTGCTACATAATACTGAATTGGGCTGTATCCTCGCCCTGATGTCCTACTTACATTGACCTCAGCCTCACAAAACGTTTCATTTGCAGGGATCACACAAGCTCCAAAACCACTAAGCCAAGCTTTCTGGTTATATGGCCTTGCTTCTGAATGTATACGGACCTTATCCACCACGTAAGGGTGAGAGTAGCGTGGTCTTTCACTTGAGACCCACCCACCATCACTTAGATGATATTCAAGCTTTATTGGTTTAGGACCAAGAGAAGCCCCACCAGCTAGATTAAAATTAAAATCTGCGTAACGATGTGTTGAGTAACCACCAGCTTGGGTGAAGAAATGGAAATATGAGTATTTTTGAGGGTAGTTTAAACTTACATTTCGGTAAATAAATTCATTATCTTCCGAATCATAGGTTGTATCTCCCCATCCATATTTTGTTCCATTAAATGCAGTATGTTCCTGCTTTCTTCGTTTGTAACGAATTTGAACAGGGTTTTCATAAACATTCATACCCGATGTGTAGGGTTTCCAAATGCCTTCGGAACTATCGAATACTTCCGTCCAGACCTGGGGAACAACCTTATCAATCGTTGAAACTCTACTGATTTCTGTCTGGTTTCCTGCTTCGTCACTGATTGAAAAACCAAGAGTATACTCTGCTTGATTTTCAGGAGCCATCGAGCTACTGACTGCACTGCCGACAGGTAAAGATGCCACTCCCTGAACTGTATCCAAGGATGCGTTCGTTTCTCGTTTTTGCCCAGAAGAGTCGATGGTAAAGAATTTTGCTGACGATATACCGCTATCATCATCAATCCCTTCCAATCTCAACTCTTTACCCGCATAACCGTGGTTAAAGACATCAATACTACCCATACTAAAACCACTTCTGACCCACTGAATCTCCCCAGAAATAACAGGAGGTGTGATATCTACAATAATTGGGTATGTATCTGTTTGAACAGAATCTCCAACAGACGTAAGAATTTCTGCCTTAAATGAGTACTCGCCCTCCCCCGGAGCGGCTAGTTCTAACTCCGCACCATAATAGGACTTTCCATTAACTGTAATACGGTCTGCGCCTCCAAGCAGGTGACTCGTAGCCGAATTCACCACTGAACCGTCTGGCCTTACGATAGAGATTTTAACCTTACGGTCGATCCCTGCACTCAACGCGAACTTTATGTTCCCTGTTGGGTTGGCGTAAACGGTGCTTGGAGATAATGTGCGTTCTGCACCATCAGGTGTATTAAAGCTGTATTCTAACAATTCCGCTTGAGCTAATGGTGCAGCAATTGCGGCCATCGCACCAAGCAAGACTGGTAGCCTTAGCTTGAACTTATTCATAATGTTTTCTCCAATAGCTATTGAATAGGGTTACAAGAACCCAATACAGGAGGTTACTGGAGTAATCGGCTATACACAGACTGTGTAACTGCCCAATTTGAGCGTTTTTAAAGCGTTTTTCTGGGAGGGAAATCACTTGGCATTTTCTGACGACTGAAACCAAAAATGCCAAGTATAAAAGGAGGGGTTAAAGTGAGTATTGAGACCTTATAGCCCTAAGCCGTTACTGAACTGAATAGCTGCTGGAGCAATTTTTTCAGCTGACTCTAATGTAGCTGTCATAATCGCTTCTACAACCGTAGGGCTGTTGTATAGACCAACACCACCGCCGATACCCATTGCGAATGCCATGATACTTTGACGAGCGATACCACCAACGATACCTACCAAAATCATTGAACCAGCAATGATGCGACCCAGTGTACCTTGAGTCCAGTCGGTGATGGTGGTCCAAATGTCATCGAACTCTGTACCACCAGTACCAGCGTGAGCTTGGTTCGCAAACATAAGTCCAACGATCATTACTAAACCGACGTAGAAAAGAAGATTGGCTTTATTGTTAGCCTTATTTGTGATTTCCATGATTTTTTTCCTGATTTTCAATCTTAAAAAAGGCAGTTGAGATATTCAACTGCCCGTTATATCAAGTACTTACAAAGTACTGTTACGTATGAAATCACATACCTAATCCGTTGCTTAGTTGAATTGCAACTGGGGCAACTTTGTCAGCAGTTTCAAGAGTTGCTGTCATGATAGATTCAACAACGGTAGGGCTGTTGTACAAGCCGACACCGCCGCCGATACCCATCGCAAATGCCATCAAGCTTTGACGAGCGATGCCACCAACGATGCCTACCAAGATCATTGCACCTGCGATGATTCGGCCAAGCGTACCTTGAGTCCAGTCAGTAATGGTGGTCCAGATATCATCAAATTCTGTACCGCCTGTACCAGCGTGGGCTTGATTGGCAAACATAAAACTGATCACCAGAGCCAACGCCACCCAGAACAAAAGGTTGACTTTATTGTTTGATGTGGATGTGACGTTCATTTTGCTAAGTTCTCCTATTTAGTTTCTGAATTAGCTTTGGGTTTTATCGTTTGCAAGGGTTTGAGCATAGGTACATCTTGTTGAGTCCCTTCCCCAATTACCCACTTGCGCGGTTCTATTTCGGTGTAAACGTACCCAGTCACAATCAAGTCACCATTGGTATCCTCCCAAGGGGCTACCCATATGCGCATGACCTGTGCTGGAGTACGAATAGGCACCGGACGATTCGGGAGGCGCGGTGTGACGTAATTGTCTATCACTGAATCTCCCGTCGATGATGAGTTGGCTATCTCTCCTGGAACAGAAACAGGCTCTTCTCCAGGCTTTACTGAGCGTGGGATATTGCCATCGTTTGTCGCCGCATAGACATCTCGCGCTGACATACACTGAACACCATCAGGAATACCTGAACAGCTATACTCATCACTGCCGATTGAGGTACAGCCTGATAGCAATAAAGCGCTGCCCAAAATCATCGACACTGTAGATTTTATGGGCTTAACCATTGGAAAGCCCCCTGTGAAACTGCCCTTTCTGGTCAGCTTTTGTGTTTTTTTCGTCATTATTTTGTCCCCTGCGATTTAAGTTTTAGTTGCTGCCCCTTGGTGATAATTACGTCAATTTGACGACCTGCATCGACCTCTATTACAGGGAACATTCCCTCAGCCATATCAAGATAAAACTGAGCAACCTTCTCCATCGCACTTGATGCGCCTTTTGATATACCACTCTGCATAGTGTTTTCATTGAACACGTGTTGATATACAGGTGTGTCTGTTGGATTAGTGTTGATAACTGGAACTGGGTTTGTATCAAGCGCTTGAGCAAAGCCACTCAAGAAACCAGCCGTCAAAGATTTGGCTATCATTGCACCTTGTTTAGATACTAAGCGGCCACGTACACCAGCTTTACCATCTTCACCCACTGCATATCCGTCCAAGCGAGACTCAATTACGCCGCCGTCTTCACGAACACAGGAAATAACCTCGCCTCGTAGATATGCCCTTTCTGAGCTCAGATCGCCGTAACCGGATACAATCAAGAAACACTCACGAACATCGGCTCTGAATCGGTTAGGTAAAATAGCTTCCTTCTGGAGTCGAATTGTTGCTGGGAAAGGGTCTTTTCTTGCTCCCTTTGCGGTAGGAGCATCCATACCAGTGATCGTTACACCAGTAAGAATTGAACCCGCAGGTAAGTAGATAGAGTTGTCTTGGTCCTCCTGCTCTTCCGCCGCTTTCTCTTCTGCTTCGTTGTATTCTGTGTAGTTAACAATTCGAATGCCCGGTTGAGCGGTAGGTTTACCTGATCTATCCGATTCCTTACCCGTTGGTTTGCTGTGAGAGTTAGCTGGTAGTGGAGCTTTCTTAAAGAACTCATTAGGGTCCTTGTAATCAAGCTTTTCGGTAGAGGTGTATCCACCAGCTTGTTGAGCGCCCTGTTCCTCTGTCAAACCAGTTTCAGCGCCACCAGCTGTAGGCTTCCCTGAACGTTTTTCAGCGTCTTTCTGAGCTTTTTCTAAATCTCGCGCTAAGTTTCTATTTTCTTGAGAAAGCTCCTTAACATCGCGTTTCAGCTGTTCGAGTTCCTTACCTATATCAACTGATGCACCAGCCTTCGACTTAGTGTTCTCCAGTTCACGTTTTACTTTGTCCAGTTCACGTCGCAGTTGTTCTTGTTCAGCTTTCGTTGTTTTAAGATTGCCAACCAATGCATCCATACCCGCTTCACGAGTGCCCTTGTCAGTTAATACGTGACGGATGGTTTCTTTACGACTTTTATTGCTGGAGTCACTTGTACCTTCATCAGAAAAAAGACTCACAGCCACAAACAGAACGAAAACACCACCTGCAACAGCAACCCAACGCTTTTTGTTTGGATCGAGCTCGTTCCACCAATTCATATTAATCATCGTTTACATTCCTCCGCTCAACAGTGAAGGACGACGAGTAGCCGATTCGGTTTTCTCGCGCTGTTTTACTGCCACGTACACTTCGGTTTTCTGACCTGGCTCAAGAACCTTATGCGGCCATGAAGTCACACCAGCAACACTCCAGTTTCCGCAAGATTGCTCTTTGAACTCAATAGGTTCACTTGTGACGTTTCGAGCAATACCTACAAATACAGTCAAATGATGCCCCATCATCATTTGTCCATTTGCAAAATTGACTGAAATACCAGGCTGCGCACACTGAGGTAATTGAACATTGCTTGGAGTTCGATTCATGGAGTAGCCATTAGGGATTTCACCAAGAGCCAGTTTTCTGAATACTGTTCGAAGTGTTTCGATATATGGCTGACTTTGCTCCCAGCTTTTAGCTTTGTTGTTTGCAAACATGCCAGGTATTAAGCTGTTATTGTCGAGCTTCAAAAACACTTCACGAGGTGGGATTCTTTGAGGAACCATTGTTAAACTCAGCGCACGAGCTTCTGAGCCCTTTTCTGTAATGAACATGGTTACTGGGTATTCTTTTGCCGTAGCCACATAGATAACATTCTCTTTGATGCATATTTCCCCACATTCACCTTTATTTTGCCCCGGCTGTAAGGATGTTGACGTCACTTCCGGCTTACCAAATGGAGTAACGATTCGGTTGGGATGACCGATAGCAATAGGGATGATCTGATTAACCCCAGGCTCCATAACCAGTTGTGAGTTTTCAGTGTAACCACCAGCCAAATTCGAGCTATTGGCCTGAGTAGTTGTAGCTCTTTGTTTTGCTACTGAATCAGGGATTACGGGGGCTGGAACGTTGTTCTTCATAACACTGACAGGAACAACTGGTATTTCATCATCTGATGCATTCACTGCACTTGAAACACCAAGCGCAATTGAAAGCGCCAAAACAATCGAATTAACCTTCATTACGCTTTCTCCGGCTCTCTTCTTTACGTTCTAATTTGTCTAAAACACTCTTCGTTCGAGGGCGACCTTCATACGTGGTCATATAATCAAGGACAGGCATATAGTTCGAAACGCGGAGCTCAAACTCGTATGTTCTGTCTGTACGTTGCTCTTTTGCGTCAAAAGCAGCCCCCTTAACAAAGGAGTGCCCATACACAAAAACCTTGTCAGTCGTTTCTTCGTATTCGACGAAACGAGGTTCGAATCGCATAGTGATTCGGTCTGCTTGAATCTCTTGCGCTTGGATTTCAAGTGCATCAATAAACTCTTGATAAATAGTCGGTGCTAGAATTGGCTCCATACGTTCTTTGATGAAGTTAACGTTGCCGGGAGTTACGTTACCCATCAGCGTTCCAAGAGCCCATCCCCACGCCTCTTTGTATGATTGAGAGGCATTTTTTTGTGATACCCAAGCTTCTTCATTCAAAGTCCAAGGCTGAACGGTCACAATGGTCTCTTTGCTAAACAACTTCACAGCTAGCAGCAAGACGGTGAAGATCAGACCGAGGACGAAGACTCGCCCCCATTTATTTTCAGCCTGAGTGCCCTCCCAGGTTTTTAAATACACCTTTAAATTCAAGGGAAATACCTCCGGATAAATGGGTTTTTCAAAGATTTTGCTTTTGTTGCGATGAATCCCCCCCAATACAGCATGTGAAGCATGTAGCCATCAGGGTGGTTATCACGAAATCGACGATATAAATTGGTCACGGCCAAGCCGATTAAGAAAAAAATCAAGGCTTTGCCCATCATCACTCCGATGACAAGGCCAAGAAGCATAGGAGCCAGCTCATCTGCACTCCAGAGCAGCATGTGCGGCGGTTCGTCTATACGACGTGGGATTTTGACGGGCTTCATTCCATATCTCTTCCAATTTCCAATGTCGCCAATTCTGGAAGATTTTTTCAACAAACACGCCACGGGCTAACGCCCTTTTTGGGCAACTTGGGCGAAAAGTGGTCTTATAAAGAGAGAAACGGCATAAAGCCGTTTTTAGAGCGGGTAATGTGAAAGGTTAAAACAAGCGAACAAGATCGCCATACTGAATACCAAAAAAGAAACCTACGGCAAAGATTAACTGCCAAAGGATAATTTGCCCTACGCCCCATGATGCTCCAGAGCGTTCAGAGCTATTTGCTGTATGTGTATGAGAAGACATATAACCTCCAACTGATTGCTATTTAATTTTTCTTTATTCTCACCTGATCTCGTGCTCATTTCACAGCGCTGTATTTGTCCATTTGGGAAGCATTAAGACTTTCACATGTGAAAGTGAGTGACACAAAAAAGCGGCCAACAAATGGCCGCCTTTGCAATGTAATGTGACTTATCCGTTTTGCGCTTGCTTCTTCTGCTCTTGATATGCTGCTTTCATCGCGCTTTGGGTCTTTTCTACCCACTTCATTCCATCGTTACAGTCCACGTTGTCAGCGGCAGACTGAAAGCTAAGAGGTTTTCCATCTGGGTTCATGTTCCCCATAGCCAGAAGAAATGCATAGAGAGGATGTGTTTTCGTTACATTCTGAATATTTTCTATGGTTATCGGTTGATCGCACTTCTCTTCTAGTGTCTGAACCATAAACTCCGAAACTTCGGCGCAACTTTCACACATCAGTTCGAAGGTCTCAAAGAAAGTTTCCACTTCCTCCGTATAGGGTTTATCTGTCTTCGCCACTGCTGGACCTGCAAGCATGAATGCGGCAATGATTGTTAGAGCAGTCTTTTTCATATTGAATATCCTTTGGTTAAACTCGTTTTTGTAAATTGCCGAATGCAAGTCCCAACAACACACAACAGAGCATCATCACAGCGGGGATTACAATTGGATTTAGAGCTATGGGAGCAAAAAAGGTAATAAACAGCCCCATGCTTAGGAAGAACGTTCCTCGAATGCTATATCGGTGGACAACAGGGCTCGCATAGTCAAAGTTGGTTCGTTTGATCTTCCAACTCATCAAACCGTCATAAACCGCCGGGATGAACAAGATGAGCAGATACGGTGCCCAGGAGGACAAAAGTGCTAACCGCGTGTAGAACTGGTAAATTACATTGGTAAAGGCTTCAATTCGCCCCTCCACCCAAACGAACCATGCTTGGCCCATATTCTCCATTCCTTTCGACTTTCTACGTTCCTCTTCTGTTGGAATTAACGTGTGATACATAGCAGCATAAAAGCCAGAATCAAGCACACTAGTTTTGTACCAGTCCCCAGCTGTATCACTAATCCACTGTCTAGCTTCATAGCCTAAGTTCTGCTCCACCAGCTCTGATTCACGCTGAATTGTTTTATCTGTCCAATCACCAGGTACTAGCAAAAGAATCACCAAGACTTCAATGACTAGCAACCAAGCGACCAGCCACAACGGCTTCTTCATAATTGGTTCTCCTTAATACTGTTTTTACACTTTCGCTAGCGACTAACTGATACAAAGCCTTGCGAAGTTTGCATTCATTCTGATGTTGATGTGGAACAATGAATAATTCACCTTTATGGTCTGCAAGCCAGTGAGAAAAAGGCTCACCTTTCTCCACAGACCACTTGTTACCTAGTGAATCTTCAATCTCAATTTCTAGCGCTTTAGCTGTTTCAGTGATGATGGTTTCCAAGAAAACCCCTAGTCTTACCGGGTCCTCGTACTTACGTTTGTTCGCATGGAACACTACACCGCTATATTTATCTAATGCCTCTTCCAAAATCGGATAAATCACTGGCTCCTTATCCGATTTGATCCCATCAGTGATGAAACAACATAGTTGCTCAATCACATCATTGGTTGCAGGCCAATCAAAAAACAGCAGTGCCAGTGTGTGTGCATTTTTTCGATCACGCTTTCGGATCACGCTTAGTACTTTCTTGTGCGGATTCACATCAACCACTCTAGTAACCTCATAATTTTTATACTTATTCGCACTCATATTTCGCCATTAAGATGTCAAGATAGGTAGCCGTCCCTTGACTATCTTCCCCCCAGAGATTTTGGCTATGTACTCAAGGTTGGGCAGCATCCCCAGGAGTTGCGTAGAGAACAATTCAGCTTCTTCTTCCATAAGCCGTTCCCCTTGGTTGCCCCCATGCATAATCGGCTGCTCACCGTCCGTATTTTGGCCCTGCGTTCTCATGACGTAGTTCAAACGTGTTTTCGGTAAGTTGTCTGTAATGAACTTTTGTGTTTCAGGATCAATTACACGCAATGAGAATGTGTTGTTAATGTTTCCCAGAACCTGTAGTGCTTTATCTTTACTCCCCATCCGAGCGGCAAAGTCAGCGAATGTTTGTGTTGCAACAAATAGTCGAAGTTTCGCGCCACGACCTTTGTTGAGAAGCTGAATGAATGGGTCATTGATCACCTCTGCGGCTTCGTCCACAAAGATATTGACGGGCTTATTGTTGACACCAAAGTTGTATCTATCACCAGCAACAGCTGTTAAGTCAGATAAGAAAAGAGAGCCGATTGCAGAACCAACCATACTGTCGGTCAAACTATCCAGACCAATGTATGCAACCATGCCATTGTTTATTATTTTGGCTGAGTCACTTATTGGCCTGGAATCATCGACATCGCTTGAATCGGGAGACAGCATCTTTCCTAAATCACCCGAGGTAAGCATGTTCATGATAGGAAGCAGTGAAGCAACCATTTTCCCGAAGTGTGCCGAGTCATGTTGGAACATCGACAATAAGCCTTCCAAATCTGAGTGAGGGAACTCTGGTTGAATAACATCTTGGTAGAACTTCATCATGGCAAAGGCTTGCTTTTCTCTATTGCCATTTTTCACTTTTTCCAAATATGGTGCTGCTTTTGATTCCCAGTCTTCCATAACTCGTGCTGAATAAGCCTGTACGGCTTTGATAACCAGACCTGCGGCACCACCTTCCAAAAATCGTTTCAACAGAACAATGCTAGGACGTTCATAAGTCAGTACAAGACCTTGAGCGATATTGTTCAGTGCTTGCCAACCAAATGATTTGAATGGATCTGCACCTGCCTCCGAAGGTATCAACGCGGCCAAACGGCTCGCAATCTCCGTCACACGGCTAAAGTTACGTAAAGGGTCCAATCGCACGGATTCATCTGGGAACGCAGGGTGAAAGGAAACAAATCGCTCTGGATGGCCCATAGCTTCGCAAGCTCTCCTTGCATTGTCCCTCATTTCTTTATCACCCTTAGGGTCGATAATGATCACTGCTTCATTGCGCAAGATAGCTTGCGTGATCATAATGTCGAACATACGAGTCTTGCCTGAACCTGTTGTACCTACAATAAGCGTGTGGCCTTCTGTATGCTTCAACGGTTGCATCAACTTCTCTTCTTTTGGTTCAACACCGTGAATCCATGTTTGCCCCATTGGATCTTCTTTCTTTTTGCCTTTAAGGACGCGAACCGTCTTCTTGATTAAAGGCTCTTGAGCAGTAAAGGTGTGCCAGTCACGTTTGATGATTTCAAATACACGCTGAGCATGACGCTTTTCCCATACAAAACCATGACCAAGCCACATATCATCTTCTGAGCCAGCCATCATTTTTTCTAGCTCTTTTAAAGAGATAAATTCCAGTTCACGACCAAATAGATGCTTCTGGAGACGATGTAACATCATGGCTTTTGGGATTCGGGACATTGCCATAACACCACAAATACCAGTCATCCAATAAAACGGTTCCGGAGGCATTGACTCTGCCATTTGATTAACCGTCAAGGCCACACCGCTGGCAGCTGCCCACCCTAGCGCTGCACGACCTTCAAAATTTGGCCTCCACGGCATTTCATACCCAAGTGGGTCATAATCCATGCTCATCTATCTTTACTCCACCTCTAACCTTAAATTCCCCTGGCGAATAGTCATTCTTGGGCGTCGTTGCCCACTAGCGAGTAATGCTCTCAGCATAGATTTGCTAAGATTCGTACACTCACCAGTTACTTTCTCCAGAGCCTTATCGCTTGTTACCAAACACCCATCCTCCTTAATGACCGGACCGACTAACCATCGTCCTTTTTGGTTTTTTATCATTTCTTTCAGAAGCCTAATGGCCTCCTCTGCATCAATGTCAGACTGAGGAGGTAAAAAGTCCTCATCACTAATTTCTTTCGCCTTCTGAGGCTTTTTAGGTTCCTCGTCTTCTAGATCTATTTGCCCGACCACTTTTGTCATTGGCAGTTCTAAATCAGAATCGAAATCCAGACTCACTGGCCGCGTTTCTTTTGGTGGTTTATTTACCGTTGTCTTTGGTTTTTGGCGCTTAGGTAAACGTGACACATTTTGCTTTTCCTCATTAGAAGCACTGTTTTCACTCTCATTTTTGTGCTGTTCGGTTTGAGTTTTAGCTGCTGTGCCCTTCTTACCTTGTGCCGTTTGTTGTGCGATTCTTTTATTCTCAGATGAGCGGCCACCTGTTTGCTCTCCGGGCAGTAATGCTGAAATATCCATTGCAGGTTTAGGCTTTTTCGGCGTAGATTGGTTGGTTTTCTGGCTCTTAACTTTCTTTTCTGAGTGTGCCTTTTCAGCTTTCTTGCCAGATTGGCGTTTATCATTTAGCGCACTAACTTCACGAATTGGGTCAAAGTCTTTCTCAGCTTGTTCTATCGCAGCTTTGATAACATCTGAGATATCAGAAGAAAGTAACAACCCTTTAATGCCACTAAAATCATGAACCTTCCGGTTTGGATGAACTGGGTCAGGCACGATAGCGCCAGCGTCAAATAACGTGTTCAAGACTTCGGCTGGAGCCCCAAGCGCTCGGGCACCTTCTGGATAAAGGATCACTGCTTTTTTCTTCATAAAGCAAAGCACTTCACCTAATGTTTTGTGTCCATCCAGCACAGGAATAATGGCTTCTTTTAAAATACTTTCTGCCGCGCCGTATCCACTTAGAACATTCTCCAAATGACCACGCACATCAACATCACTCGATTTATCCTGCTGGCTGAAAGAATATGTCTCTGCATCTTGGAAATGTTCTGTTGGAACAAACTCTTCACGCTCTTCCATCTCATGGGAGTAGTCATAGGCATCCAAAGGGACAGCATCTATTGGTGCAAACATATCCTCTGGCGGCATTGGTGGGGCATCAAATATTGCGCTCGGTTCAGGGCCAAAAAACTCATTCGGTGACAAGGATGCTGCCGTGTTTGCGGATGCTTTAGGCTGACGCTTCTTGCCCGAGCGAATGTTGTCTATGCCGGGTAAAGATGTGTCTTCTTCGCTTTGTTCTGTTGGAACATTTGGCGTTTCAGCTTTGTCTTTTTGTGTTGTATCAGGCTCGGTATTGAGCCCAAATGCATCGAATGGAAAATCGCAAACTCCTAATGCCCCACCAGCATCTTTCAGCCCTTTCAATGGATCGTCTAATGCTAATGGTGCTGCGGTTTGAGCGATTTCTTGTGCTGATGGTTCTTTTGGGGCATCAGCTTTATCGTCATTCTTGCTTGTTTTGGTATCGGTGGAAGTGCCACCTTTCGGTTCCGATGATTGAGAGTCCGTTGAGGGCGGTGCTGCCATAAAATCTGGAATTTCGAATCCATCATCAAGAGAACCAATAGGCTCTGGTGTAGCGGTGAGCGAATCAGAGTTCTCATCTCCATCTTCCGGTGCATCGTCATCAAGCTCACTGGCATCAAGTTCCTGTTCGTCCTCATCGCCAATAACTTCACCCGCGATGGCCGCAGGCGGTTCAGTGGTAAAAACCAACTCCGACGATTCAAGACGCAGCATCTGCATTTTGATTTTCCCTGTGACTTCTTCCCCTTCTTGAGGTAATTCAGGGATAACTTCCCAATAACGATAGAAAACATCTTTGCCATGCTCTGGTAATACGTTTTTCAGAGCAAAACCACGCTCAATTAAAATATCAGCCAAGGTATCTGGATCACGAGGAATGCCAGGAATTTTATCTTCCGTTAACAAGTCATAAATATCACTGGCTCCCTGCTTCCATGTAATGAACACACCCTGATGTAAATGCCACACCTTCGCGCCAGGCTCATTGACTTTCCATTTGCCCGTTTTAACCAATCGACGTAAAGCATCAAATACATAACGCTCAACAGGAACACCGTAAGCAAACTCATCGACATCTAGGCGATTCTGTTTGAGGTCACGAGAAACACTTTCACCATCAGCTTTAAGCATTAACTTTGTTACCGGGTCATTGATTCTAAGACCTGATATTGCCTGTAGCATGGATTCAACAATGTCTTTACCGGGATCAGCTAGAAACTCCAAAGCCTCTGGAGTCAAAATTCGTTCGACGGTCAGCAGCGAAAATTGCTCGTGCCGTTTGTGTTCTCTATCTCTCCAACGAAGAAAATAACGACTCACATTATGGCGCTTAGCCCAGTCAACCAGAGTTTCTGAATATGGGTTCCACGTTTTACTACCATCGCTGTTTGTGATCACAACATCAGACAATGGCTTACCAACGTCATGCAATAACCCTGAGAAACAACATGCCAAACGCCATCGCGGCTCATTGTTTCTTCGTTCACGAGGGGAGCCTGAAATTGAGAAAATAACTGACTCAGATGCCTGTGTCGCCCAAAAGGCAACCTCCAGCCCATGACGAAACAATCCACCAGCTCCCCGATGATGATGAGCTTCGGATGCTGGTAATAAATGAACAAACGCCGCGTAACGGCCAATTACAGGCATGACTAAACGGTCGTACTCTTCTTGAGTAAAACCTAAAGTGCTCCTGATTTTTTGAATAAGTTCGTTCTGTGTCTGCAACACTTTATCGACTGGGGCCATTGGTAGCCCTTTGGCAAACGGCGGGTATCGAGGTATCTCTTCGTCAGCTAAATCCCTAACCTGGGAAGCTACTACCTCTACTTTTTTCTCACCGCGCCCACCAAATAATTTTTTAAAGGCACTACTTATCATCTGGTTCTTATTTACCTGCGCTTTTTCCGTGCGTATATGCTCGCAGACCCTTTTGTCTTCTCATATCTCCCCTCCTGTCCATTTTGGGCAGTTTGAGGCGTCAGAGATGATTGAGTGACCAGATAAAATACACAGCATCATTATTTGGTATCAGGAGAGTTGTATGGAAAGAACATTGCCCGATGCTGCCTATTTGGCACTTGATGCTTTAAAGCGCCAAGCACAGGCAGTAACCGCTAACAACATGCAGGGAGACAAAGAGGCTTTGCATCAGGCTCAGTCTGACATGTCTCTTGTTAATAACTGGACAACAGTCATTACTCGTAAGCTTTTAAGCAACAGTGATGGCCGGACAATCGACACCATTGATGAACAATGGTTGGAGCAACAATTCAATGGGTAAGCAGATGATTAAAAAGCAATTAGTAGTACTTGTAGGGTTAGCTATTTTGGCTGGGTGTTCCTCAACCAAAGATATCCCACCAACAAACGCAGAATTGCACCAACGCTACGGCATTCCTCAGCAGCCGACAGATCAATGGATTCAAGAGAACCTTCCTATCTACGAAGCGAAGGCTGACAAACTGCTTGCGTCTGATGATGATGTCGATGCCTATTACTTCCTTTTGAATATTGCTGAAAATCGTGGCAGTGCTGATATCGAAGCACATAAGAAGCAAGATCGTGTAGATCGTGGTCTCAATGTTTCTTATGAAGATTTAGGACTGGGTGGAGCAGCATTTCGCAAACCCGATTACATCCATGTATTAGGTCCAACAAGTAGTCTCGGCGCGAATAATGAAAGCGCATTGATAAAACAGCAGAAGGATAAAAATGGTTCCAACATGGAAGATGCCATTTCCGCATACAAAAAACTTTCTTCTGGTGTGAAAGGCAAAGGGTACTCCTTATACGAACTATCACGCTGGGAGCGTTTCTGTGATAGCGGTAATGGCATGGATGAACGCGATTGGCAGTTCATCGAGAAAGAAAAAGGCGAAACAGGCAGTATCCCAAGCGATCTGGTTGGTCAGTGCAATCCGCCACAACACACTTACCAAGATTATCTCACCGCTTGGACGCAATTTTGCACATCACAAAAAATGACGAATGAACAGCGCAAGATCGTTCGCAGTTCTACTCGCCCATTTACAGTGGTAAACCCATGCAAAGCCATAAAGTAACCACCAGCTCATCACATACTCAGTTGACGGAAGAAGAGCTTCTCGTTCTTCAAGCTAAAGCTGAGCTCTTTGATGAGCTGAACATCATGCTGGTTGAGGCCGGACAAAGTGGCACTCCGGAAGAAGCAGCAGTCGTTATCTCTGCCAACCTAGCTTTTATTGCTGGCACAGAGAAATCCCCCTTAATAGCCGATGCCTCCGAAAACTGGAAACAGCTGACCAACCTTTCTACGCAGCAAAACGGTATTCAAGACATCGCGCTCAAACCAAAGGAGTGCGCTTAAATGGATCTGTACATTTGTGAGAAGCCATCCCAAGCAAAAGACCTCGCAGCTGTGATGGGAGTAACTCAGCACGGCGACGGTTTTATTCATGATGGAAGTGGCCGGGCAATAACCTGGGCTCTTGGTCATCTATTAGAACTCTATATGCCCGATGACTATGACGAGAAATATAAAGCATGGTCCCTTGAAACACTGCCTATTTCTCCTGAATCATGGCGTAGCAAGGTGAGGCGTAGCTCTTCCAAGCAATATAAAGTGATCGAGCAGCTGGTGAAAAAAGCCAGCACAGTTTATATCTCGACTGACTATGACAGAGAAGGCGAAGCGATCGCTCGTTCCCTACTCGATAGATTCCGATACCAAGGCCCCGTAAAACGAGTTTGTTTAACTGCTCTTGATGAAAGCAGTATCAGAAAAGCACTTCGAAACATCAAAGATGGCAAGGAGACGATACCCCTTTATTACGCATCCCTATCTCGCCAGCGAGCTGACTGGGTAGTGGGTATGAACATGTCTCGCTGTTATACAGTACTTGCAAGAGAGGTTGGCTTCGGGCAAACGCTCCATATAGGACGAGTAATCACCCCCACGGTCGCCCTTGTGTGCCAGCGAGACAGTGAAATAGCCAACTTCAAACCATCACCGTTCTGGACGATGGACGTCGGTGTATCTGTTCAAAACGGTCAATTCCTTGCTCACTGGGTGCCGCCAGAAGAGTGCTCTGACGATCAAGGGCGATGTACAAACAAAGCCTATGCAG
The DNA here is from genome assembly GCF_033340175.1 of Vibrio sp. 1557. Classification (NCBI taxonomy): domain Bacteria; kingdom Pseudomonadati; phylum Pseudomonadota; class Gammaproteobacteria; order Vibrionales; family Vibrionaceae; genus Vibrio; species Vibrio sp. 1557. The sequence goes on from NZ_JAWOVZ010000010.1 coordinate 86,040, forward strand.
AGCAAGTAGCCGCTCAAGTAAAAGGAGCGCAAGCACTTATAAGTAAGGCTGAAACAAAAGCTGGCAAGGAATCAGCCCCTCTTCCATTTGATTTGACTAGTTTACAGCAATACGCGGCCAAACGTTGGGGGTACAGTGCGCAAGAAACACTTGATGCAGCACAAGCTTTGTACGAAAAGCACAAAGCAACCACCTACCCCCGTACAGATTGCAGATACCTGCCAGAATCACAGAAAGAGGATATCCCCGATATTCTTCAAGCTCTGATTCTTTCGGATCAGCGTGTTTCAGGGCTGGTGGCTGGAGCAGACCAATCGAGATCATCAAGAGCGTTCAATGACAAAAAAATCACCGCTCACCATGCCATCATTCCAACTCCGGCCAAAACCAACATAAGTGCCATGAGCGAAAAAGAGTTCAATCTGTACGATGCAATTCGTCGTTTCTACATCGCCCAGTTCTACAGTCCTTTTGAATTCAACAAAACTACAATTGATGTTCAATGCGGCAATCATTCGTTCACGGCCAACGGCAAAACACATTTACGTCAAGGTTGGAAAGTACTATTCAACAATGATGCAGAATCATCCCCTCAAGATGAAGGCGATGATCTTGATGGACCAAAAGAGCAAGAGAAATTACCGAAAGTTAGCCAGGGTGAACCAGCCTTGATCAATGATTCGGTAATCACTGACAAAATGACTCGGCCATCACCTCATTTCACCGAAGCCACACTACTAAGCGCGATGGAAAACATTGCTCGCTTTGTCACAGAAGAAAAGTTTAAGCAAGTCCTAAAAGACACCGCTGGCCTCGGCACCCCAGCTACCCGTGCAGGCATTATTCAGGGTGCGGTCGATAAAGGGTACTTGCAGAGAAAGAAAAAGCTCCTTATCGCCACGGATAAAGCTCACGCACTTATTGCTGTCGTACCAGCAGCGATCAAAAGCCCAGGCATGACGGCGGCTTGGGAACAGGAACTGGAGAAGATAGCGACAGGGAACGGAAACATGTCCGTCTTTATGCAGCAAATCTCAGGTTGGATTGTTCAAATGATCCAACAACTCAAGCAGAATGCTCCAACCCTAACTCAACCAGAAGGCATCTTAGCTAAGGCTTTCAAAAATGCGGAAGGTCCTACTCATGATTGTTTCAATTGTGGTGGTAAGTTGAAGCGACTAAAAGGGAAAAATGGCTTTTTTTGGGGGTGTCAGAACGAGACATGTAAAAAGACTTTTCCTGACAATCGTGGGAAACCAGAAAAGCGTATTGCTGCTGAGGATTGTCCTGATTGTCCTGACTGTGGCAAGCCAATGCGCCTACGTAAAGGCAAGGCTCCAGGTAAAAAGCGAGCTAGCTCTTTTTGGGGTTGTACTGGGTATCCTGATTGTAAATCGACGATGCCATACTCTCGGAAGAAAAAATCTCTGGAAGAGTTATTTGACTAACGTCTCGGGGCTTAGGCCCCGGTATATAACTGATAATCAAATAGGCTCACTGACACTAGAACATCCATTAAACAGAGTGATATTTAGCATTTTAAATTTTTAAGGGTCCATTATGTATCATAACCGAGAACACGCCAAAGCTGCTTTCAAACACCACACCCTGTATCTTAATCTAGGCTGGATGGATAATGATAGGCAAAGAGTGATTAATAGCCTTTATTTATATAGCTTAGCTAAATTCAAACAGGAAAAGTGTAGAGAAATAACCACTCCAACGACAGATTTCATGAATAGCGTAGATAGATACAAAAAACCAAGAATCGACAACAATTTCCCTGTGAACGCACTATCAAATAAGAGTTCTTTAGGGGTCGCTGTAGCACTGCCATTGTACAAACAATGTAAAGTAAAACGAGTAGAAAAGTTATTTTTAGGAATATTAAATAAATCTACAAGGTGTTACCTAGATCTATATGAATTCGAAATTAAGAAGCTCCTAAAGACTGAATGTAAAAAATTACACTCATTAGGCTATGATAATTTTGAAGTTCGAAGCCTAATATATAACACGCATTTTTTACCCAAAAGAGTAGTGAATTCAATTGTTAGACATAGTGGAAAAACTAAATACAGCGTTAACGTCCCTAAGTTTATACTATATAGGGATTTTATAGACTCCCCCTCCATTAGTTATGTCTTAGAAAATAATGCTGTAAGTGATTTCTTCTATCATAGTTCCGTTTTCAGTAGAGGAATGCCGACTAAAAAAAATAAAACAACACTTTCTAATCAGCTCGATATATCTCGCCTTCAAGGGGCTTTGTTGCGTAATTAAATTTAGAGATAGAGCAACCCCGTTTCGCGTATTTCTTAGTCAATACGACAAGTTTCAGGCATACCTAACCTAGTAAGCTTGTTCAACGCTTTTATCATCGCGTAAGATTCACCCACCTGGGCATTGTAATTCCTTAAGCTCAGTTTCCCTCCTAGCAACTGTTTAACTCGATACATCGCTGTTTCTGAGAGTGAACGTTTGTGGTATCCATACCGCTCTTTCCAATACTTATTTGAGCCGTATAACTTCTGGCAACCCACGGCGAGATTTCGAGGATGACCACGCTCCCAGAAGGCTGCCCCTTCTCGTGGGGGAACAAGCGCAATGGCTCCCTTAATCTTAATAGCAGTGTGACACGCTCTTGTGTCATAAGCGCCATCACCAGACACCTCAAGGATACTTCGGCGTGTTTGTTTCAGTAAGTTCGGGAGTACTTCGCCATCTGTAACCGTTGATAAACTTAGTTCGGCGGCAATGATCTCATGAGTGTTTGTGTCGACGGCAATATGAAGCTTTCGCCAGACTCTCCGCTTGCCATCCGTCCCGTGTTTTTTGACTTTCCATTCACCTTCGCCATAAACCTTAAGGCCAGTTGCATCAATGGCTAGGTGTTGTATCGCTCCTCTCGTTTTAGTCTTAAATGAGACCTCTACTTGTTTGGCTCTACGACTGATGCAGGTGTAATGCGGACAACTTAGCGGTACATGGGTTAACCTAAATATCGAGTCGATAAATCCTTGCAGCGCTCTCAGCGGCATAGAAAAAACTCGTTTCACCATGAGTGCTGTCGTAATAGCTAAATCACTGAACCGACGTGGCCTCCCGCGCTTATTCTGTTTGCTTTGCGCCCAACCGCTTATCGCCTCTTCATCAATCCAAAAGGTCAGAGAGCCACGGTTAATGAGTGATTGATTGTATTGCTTCCAGTTGGTTGTTTTATAACGAGGTTTAGGCATAGGGCTACGAGAGGAAGTGAATGTAGCTAATCAGATCGTAGGTTCTGGATTTAGTTCCGCTGAATTACGCAACAAAGCCTACCAAAATACCTAAAAACTCAATCAAGATACCTGTTTCTGGAGGTTACTCCTATTCACCTGACTTTGCTTATGTAGTTAAAACTGACTCGGGTGATTACCTAAACTTCATCATTGAGACGAAAAATGTTGATGGAAAAGATAATCTTCGCAAAGAAGAAGAACGAAAAATTGAACACGCTAAAGAGCTGTTCAACCAAATTAGTAAAGATATAAAAGTTGAGTTTAAAACCCAATATGCTGGTGATAAGATCATTGAACTAGTAAAACAATCTTTTGCTGTTTAGATTTTGTAATTTCAAGGGGGGCTAAACAGCCTCCCTAGTTTTTATATATATTAGACATTAGAAAAAATATTTTTTTTAACAACAAGCTTTTCAAAGTACTTATTTTCAAATCCCTGCAAAATCCAACATACTAACCCCACTAGGTATTATTATTGGTCATTCTGTTCTAAGTTGTCAGCGATTTCACGAAGCACCTTAGCCCAGCCTTTTTGAGATTCATTTTTGAAAGGCACGTTTTCAAAACATTGTTTGAGCGAAAAAACTGCTGGTGGGATCTCTGGTGATAAGCACACATTAACTGTACCTGCATGCAACCAAATCATCAATCAACAACAATTGACGGTTTAATAGGCCACGTTAGCCCTTTTGGATCTACTTCCTGGTGCATGATTTTTCCTCTTAGTTGTTTAACTGTTCTGGCACAGCTTCAACAGCAATACTTAATAACGTTCTCTTTAGCTCCCAGAGAGATTGTACGGGCCATGATGCCCAATCTAATGGGTTGCATTCAATTTCTTCACTAAACGTAATTAGACCCGTTCTGGCTCTATTTGGAATGCTGACCTGCGTCGATTTGTACTTTTCAGCAGTCATTCTAGCTGTTTGCCCGTAATAGTAGTAATCAAGTGCAATTTGGGCATTAGCGTTATTCTCAAGGAACTGTTCTAACCTTTCCTGCTGTTCTAACATAACCATTGCACACCCAATAAACAGTTCCTTGTTATCTAACACATCCTGTCTATTGAACTTTGGCTGTCTCGCAGAGGACTCATGCACCTTCCTAGAAACCTTCTTTGCCATTTTTGGTTTAACTTTAGGCTTCTTTTTCTTAGTTGGCCGCAATTGATATCTTGTCATTCCCAGCGAATTTAAACAGTCTTTGCATACTGGCTGAGCTCCGTTCTTCGCAGCGGTGATGTTCCTATAATGAGCTCCGTTACCAGATACAACTTTTCCACAAAGTGATATCTGACGAGATGACTCAATCCGTTTAGACCTTAAAATGCACACCATAATGACTACCTAGACTTTTTCACCGTGCTTGCGCATAAAGCAATATGCAGTTTCTAAATCAGCCTCAGAATGGGTAATTCCTTTATTCATCTGAATGTAAAAACGACATGCCTCAATATCAGAATCAAACTGGTAGATGTTCACGATCAAATTCAACCTTGGGAAAATACCTCCAGATTTTAAGTCTTCCCAATACAGTTCATCAAATACAGTGAATTCACCAGAATGAAACGCCGCAATAGCGGTAAGCCTCTGTAACCCATCTAAGATAAGGGAATCATCCAGCTCTCCCCCCCTGCCTTTCACATCATAAAGCTGTACTTTCGTTTCACATCCACACAAGAGGTTTTCAACGAAACATTGCTGCATGTTTTTCGTCCACTTCTGATTGGAACGCTGAAACTCAGGGGTTAACTTTTCAAGTATCTCATAAGGAGATAAAGCTATCTCCTCTGTTAGCTCTTGCACCAAGCTATTGTAGGCAAGCAAACCACCAACGGGTTTGAATAAGTCTTTAAAGCTAACGTTTACGGAATAATTCGGAGAACGATAAAACGCACTTTGTGTCACTATTTCCTTCAACCGTTCAAGACCTGATTTCATCGTGCGGTCTCCTTCTTTAGTTCTGAAAGTTTGATTTGATAAGCATCATAGAAAAAACACGCCCAGAGATAATTCGCATAGATACGCTTCGCAAAGTTTTTCCCTGGCCTGTCCTTTACGATCTCTTTTGGAAGTGATATTGCGAGACTGTTGTACTCAACCATATCGGAAAGACGACGCTTTACTTCATCGAGGAAAGGTCCAAGCTCAGTAGAGAATGATTTTCTGGAAAGGTCCCACATATATGTCTTAGAAAAATCAAAGTTTTTCAGGTTACGTTTCTGCCACTCAATCACTAATTCATGAAGTTCGGCTTCATATTCCCTTTCACCGGATACCGCTTCGTCTAAATGGTTGGGGCACTGGATTGCTCCAAACCAGACCCCATCTTTTTTGCGCATGGTTTTATTCGGAACATGGCCGCAATGACGGCATCTTGCCATAAACACTTGATCAGGTTTGGGGGTTTGCAAAGAACTCATGTTAACTAAGGGGTAGAATTTCTTTGAGGATACATAGAGCTGATCCCGGAGTTGTTCAAATCGCTCAATTGAATCATGAGAAATATGGCTGTACTTATCTTTCAATTTATCAACGGGTGTAATTCCGATACCACTTTTCGACAGTTGACGACGAACAAAGCCTTCTTCTAGGTTATGCTCAATTTTTGCCACCAGCACCAATAGTTGAAGTTTACGCAACGTCGCGTTGTTGCTTCGGGGCATAAAGCACTGCCATTGCCCCATCTGGACAGCAGTTCCAAACTGATCGTCGTAGACGTCACAGACATCAACGTCATGCCACAGATTTAATCGTTCTTCGCACTTACCCATCGAGTTCAGTGCCTTCCGTCCCATTTGTAATAGAAGCGCTTGGTAGATAGAGTCAATTGCAGAATTCAGCATCTTTTCACTTATTTCGAACACAGGAAATTCTAGTTCTATATTCTCATCCGATTGCAACATACGCTGCTTTTGCATGTAGCCCATAAACATAAATGAAGCTGTCGCTAAAAGACTTGCAGCCTGAATGATCCCATTATGACTGGCTAGATTAACGATTGTTTTGGATGGGTTTAAAGGAAGTCCATCCCAGTACGCTGGTATGGCAAAATCGAGGAACGATGATTTAAGCTTTGTCTCAATAGAAAATGGAGCACAAATCGCACCCTTTACATTACGGTTTGGCTTAATCTTGCGTAACTTCTCACGCATAGCTTTGTAGCTACATTTTACTTCTGGCATTAGTTTTAATGCAGCATGGTTATCAACATGTAGGATATCGTATACCGGGTCCAATAGTTCATGGAGAACTTCGGAAGACTGGTATGGCTCCAATTGATCAGATACATTAACAGCGAAATGGTGGCTAAGGTCGATATCCTTCTCACCACTGTCACTATAAGCCTCTACCTGGACATGATCAGAGATTGTATTAGGAACAGGCATCACTCCTTCATATTCGGCCACACACTCGTTCCAAAGCTTCGCATCAAACTTAATGCCATCACTTAGGATTGATATTTTTTGTTCTTTCTCTTTCTGGGCCGAGATGAACAGAATCTCATTGCGCTTTTGGTTATACAGCTTAGCTATTGCATTGTGCTCTCTACACCATTTGCTGTATTCGCGCTTCAAAAAGGAATGCGCTTCGGCTAGGTTTTTGAACTTTGACCAATATGCCTCTATGTGTGTGGGCTTCCGATCTGTCTTTGTTCGGATGGTGCAACGTGAACGTTTCTGCTTATCCTGATCAATAATCTTGATAGCATTGGGCTCAAAATAACCAACATTCCAATTAGCGGGTAAGACCCCCTGTTTATACATATCCAGGCGAAAGGATAACGCTGAATTAAGCGCGTTATCACTAGATACTCCGGCATTGAAAGACTTTGTTTTTTTACCAATACGTACTTGATATCCAGTAGGCAACTGGAAAACATTTAGGAACTTTTTCATAAAATAACGCTTTATTAAGGTGCCGACGAACACTGTCAGGCACTGGTTTATCAAATTAAACTTATTGCACGGTTCGAGTGGTAGACATCCGTTCATGAAATGCTGCGAGTTGCCAGCCTTCAATCCATGCTGCTTTCGACTCGTGATCATTGTGCGGGTTTTCTGCGTATGGCGTTCCACTTTGATAAGCAAAAGCGCCTTGCTGGAGAACTCGGTGGTAGTCAGCTTCACTCATCGAACTATACACCCTTAGTTCTTTACCCCACACCTCATCACTGTTTGGGTTATATGCCATAACATTGACCTCTCAGCCAGATTACAGAATCATATATTAACCCTGTAAAAAAGTTTTGTCTATCGCTTATACAACGGTCTGTGATCGACTGGCCTCCAATTTTTTCTGGCAGATTTGACTTCGCCTCGAAGAGCCATAAGCTTTTTAAAAAGTGTCTTATCATAGTCCAGCTTCAATACTCGCCCACAACCATAGGCTATGACACCCTGTGCTTGAGGTAGCCAGAATCGCTGAATTAACCCGGTATAAAGTGTGAGCTGGTACTTTTCACGGATTGTTATTCGCCCATTGAACGCTCTGCTTTTAAATTCTCCTGCAATGTATCTAAAACGCAATGGATCAAAAAATACTGCATCAGGGGCTCCGCAGACTCCTCGGCGTTTAATAAACCAAGGCTTTTTCCAACCGCCTATATCAGCCCCCAGCACGATACAGTACCAAGGCATATGGAACTGCCTCTTTATGGACAGCCCTCTGAGAATAACCATCAATAGGCCGATTGACGCCACCAGCAAAAACACTAGTTCCCCAGTCATAACAAATCCCAGTTAATAGCAACCAATATGGCTACAACAATAATCACTAACCACGGTAAAAGACTGTTACCACTTCCTGCTTGGGCGTGAGCCTTTAATCCAGCGTTTGCAGCCTCGGAGTTGTATGCTTGTCCTCTGTGCTGGCAAAATTTAGATGGATCAGCGGCATAGGCGCTTAAATGACTTACGGATACCCAGTTTGAACGCTTTCTTCTCACCCAGCAATTCCTTGTAGTTCTTCAATTGCCTGTTCAGCTGCGTTGATGACAGATAGTGCGTTTTGGGTGTACTCATTGCTAATTTCGCCATCGAGCCCTTCACACCACAAGCCAAATTCCTCCTGGGCAACTTCATCGCTTATACCCGCAGCTCTGAACACCATTAACCAATCTTCAATATATTGATCTACGTGAGCCATACTCGGTTCCTTATTATTGTTTCTTCAATTTAATCGCTTGCATTAGTGTGGTTAGGGCAACCCAAAGCATCGTAACAATGCATACAAACCAAATGATTCCAACAAATATGAGCCATGCTGACTCACTACTTTCTGGTCCATTTGGCATCGTTATTCCTCCCAACGCGGCAGCAGCGATCATAGCTATAAGGCTTAACGCCCAGCGCTTTGAAAAATCTTTAGCGAGTGACTCCCATTCCTCATTTGGGGCTTTAAACCAACAAACCAAACCAATGACTAATGGGCCTATAAAGAAAAAATCCAGCATTACTCCCCCCCCCCTATTTTAGAAACGTACTACCGTTACATCACCGAGCAATACGTCATCAATTCTATCCGGATATAGCTCTCTGGTTTTTTCAACAATTTCAAACGCAGATGAAGTAGGAAAACTCGCTGTCAACTCCAGCTCTGTCAAACTTACCGCCACTCGCTTGCGTCTAATGCTTTGTGAAGGGATGTTTTCTTGGATCAGACTTTTACTATGAACAGCACTCTGGTAATCATCCCAATCAACCACGCTGTAAGACAAACCGCGTTCTATTGGTCTTGTCCAACCAGGTAACACTGATTCCCAAGCGAGTTCTCTTTGTCTCCATTCTGAATCAGTCACATCGTTAGGTTTATCTGTCGAGTTTTGGTAATGATAATCTTGAAATCCAACGTCGATTAAGGATTGGCGATACCCAATATCGTTTTCAACGTAGTACAAACCTAATGTATGTTGTCCCCAGGGAATTAAGCAGACATTAAAAGTGAAGTCCCAATCCGTACTACGAATACCGTCCACCAAAACTTTATGCTTTTCCTCGATAAACATAGTTCTCAGATCTGACAGAGTTTGGCAGCTTCTATCCTTTTGGAGCATGGTTACGTTTGCCGAGATATCTGCATCAAATGCAAGCTTTCTAGCTCCCAGTTTTGCGATGGCTTTTTTGGCCGTATCAACGCAACCAGAGCGCAAGGAGCATAATTTGGTTAGTGCCTGCTCTAACGTTGTATTGCGCAGAATTAACCCATTGTATATCTTAGTGCTCACTTCGAGTTCCCTCACTTCGATCCGGATTTCTCACATTAACCAGTTCAGCTAAGGCAACTCCCGAGGATGCACACCCCCACATAAACATAAGGTCGATAAAGGCAGGATTATCCCCCAGATGAAAAAGGCCACCGGACAAAACCATGAAAAGCCCTATTCCAGAGATCGTTACGATTCGTTCTAACGGGCGAGAATCTTGATTGAGAGGCTGGTGGATGAGAAACCATCGAAGAGCAAAACCAATACTCATACCACCAACAATGAACCCAGGCCATTTCAATTTTGCACTGACTAATGCCAACGAACCCAAGAACGCTATCAAAAAATACAGTCTACGTCGATTCACTGGCCTTCCCCATCACTGCTTGTTTTTTCCCACAAGTGGGCCTTATCAATAACGCTCAAAACAGCACAAATTAATGCGAATCCATTTGCGATAATTAAGAGCTTTTCTGGTAAGTAAAAATTGGTAATCAACTGAATAAAGTTCAGGGCAGCCATAGCTATAAACACGTAAATAAAAAAGCGCTTTACTTTGGAATGCAATTTATAGCCATCTAATGCCACCATTTCGTTTTGTTCCGTCACGACATTTCTCCTGTAGTAAGTGAAAGCTTCTTATCATCGCTAAAGAACATCCATTCTCCGTTAAATCGTTCGGCCAACTCTTTCGCAGTGATATCTCCAGGCATGAACATACAACCAGAAACAGAACCGCTATTCTTTGACAAGTATCGGTTTAAAGCAGACATACCTGCCGAAAGTAATGTGTCGTAGTGGCTATCGTCGTACTGTGAGATCTCCAGAGCTAACTTAACAACGGACTCATTGTGACTAGAATTCAACAAGGCTACGGTTTTTTTCTTGTTTCCCAACAAGTCGCGTACTTTCTCAACTGTTGGTTCATAACCTAAAACCAATTCAATAGATTCAACTATCCGAGCTGTAAACTCTAAGAACGCGGGATCAGACTCTTTTGAAAGTTGTTTTGTAATAACTCTCAGTGCATTGCTCATAGCCAACTCCTGTAATTTTTAGTGTTTTATCAGTATTTCATTTGGTTGGACTTCTAAAGAACCAAGATCGCACTCAAACTGTAATGAGATTCCCTGATCGTGTGCGATGGCTATCATGTACCTAGCCATACAAGAGTGCCTCTTGTGTCCCAAGCTCTACCGTTGCCGCAGCCATCTGCTCACAGAATGCCCGGTTCTTTTGCTCATTCATTATCGGAGCCTCGCTACTTTTTTAGATACAAGGGCAATCATGCCCCTACCTACGCTATATACCAATGGGAGTAATTGCCCTTTTCTGTACAAACTAGCGGGTATTTTCAGGATTGATCAAAGCCAATCGCGCAGACAGACTTGAACTCATTTTTTGAATAGTGTTGTTCAATGTAACAATCAGATTTGAACTCGTAACGTTTATTAGCGACTTGCTAACCCCATAAAATTCTGGATATTTTTCAGGGTTTAGGTTTTCTAAATGAGCAACCAGTCGCATTGCTTCACCTTTGCTCATACAGCTCAGGTTTATCACATGGGCTTTTGCTATAACGTGTAGCAACTTATCTTCAAAGTCCCGGTAAAATTTGCTTTCTTGCTTCAATTCTGAATCCATTATCAGTACATCTCCTATTACTCATTGACCTTGATTGCGAACACGCTAACGGGAGCATCACCAAAATGAGGGTGAGTAATAACCATCTCCTCAAAACCTTTCCACGGTCGAACTAAAATCTTCTCGGTATCCCCAGATTTTGGATAGCCAAGCTTGATATGCACCTCATCATACTCGCGACCCTCCAGACGTTTCCGCCAGTAATCCGTTTGAAGACGATATTCATACTTCTTTTCCCCGGTTTGCATTTGTCTGAAATACAGAGCTTTCACAGGGAGATGAAGAACTTTCATTTGAGACCTCCAAAAAACTAAAGGAGCTACCTCCTCAATATTACAGCATCACTTTATAATGCTTATAAAATTTTAAAAGTCTACAGGCATAAAAAAGCCCCGGCGCAATGCCAGGGCTAATTTGAGGTTGGATATTACAATCAGAGCTTTCCGTGCCGCAAGATGAACTTCTCACGGTCCAAAATACCCCAGTCCGTTATCATATAGTAGCCTGTAGCTCCTCGCTCTCCCCTCGATTCACGGATGAATATAATTTTCATATCAAACTCATCACGAAGCATCGCCAGTTGGCGTTTAATAGTGGACTCAGGAATCTTGGTCTCTGAATGGAGATCGTGCAAGCTGGGCTTATCTAACTTAGACAGCGCATTTACCAGTTCAAACTTGCGACTCATATCCTGAGATAACTTCATTCCATACTTACCTTACTCAACGCTTACGAGCTCGATGTCAGTCACCGCTACTTTTATTGGCTTTACTTCCTTTTTCTCACCAACAAGAGTCTTAACCCAAACCACATTTGGTTCAGTAGCAATACGATCTGTCATCAGTACACCACGCTTATTTTCACTCTCACCGATAATATTCACGGTGATGACTAACTTACGTGGGTCAGCCCCTTTCCAGTCTTTACCTTTTGCAAGAGGAGGTTCAATGCCTTCTTCTTCGGCATCATCGGTTGCATCATCACTTTCATCAACCTGCTTATCACCCGGCGCGTTTGTATCGCCTTGAGATGAAGCATCATCAGAAGTAAATTCCTCTCCCGTAGCTTGATGAACAACATTATCGCCCGTTGTATCATCAGAACTTTCCACATCACTTTGTGTAAAGTTGCCACCCTTCTCTTCACCCAATTCTGAGTCAGAATTCGAATTATTATCCTGCTCAGAGTTATTGGTTACTGCACCATCTTCATTTGAAGTTGGTTCATCACCATTCTTGATACGTTTTGCATCATTCAACAACTCACGACTTTGCTTACGTGTCATGCCATCACTCATAGCAACGGCACAGACAGCCCGGCATCGCTCTTCATTCAGTTCGAATAGCAAACGTAAGTTATTGAGTGTTTCCGTATCAGCTGTAATGTCATTATCGTATAATTCTCGAACGCAGTCAGGCATTTTTAATAATGAAAGGTGCGTTGAAACAAAAATTGTGTTCTTACCGATACGTTTTGCAACGTCTTTTTGCTGCCACCCATTATCAATGAATACTTGTAAAGCATTAGCAATTTCAAGTGCAGCCAAATCATCGCGCTGAATATTCTCTATCAATTCTCCCGCTGTTTCGTCCAAGTCCGTTTGTTCTTTTTCGTTAACAACGATGTCAATTGTTGGAATATCTTTGGCTTTACATGCTCTCCAGCGACGTTCGCCTTTTTGAATGACATATTTGCCGTCTTCATTTTTCGGGTAGACCACAATCGCGGATTGCTGGCCTTCTTCCAAAATTGAATCACCCAGTTCCTCGATATTACGGAACCGTTTACGAACCTGTTCTTTTGAAATAACTTCATCAACAGGAACCGTCAGAATTACCTTACCATCTGGCTGCTTTTTTTGGGCGGCTTGAGCTAACTGGTTGAGGTTTTTTAGGTTATTTAGTTTCATCTTAACCTACCTTCTCTACAATCTCGTCCAGCACCGCTCGCACTTCTTTTGCTGCTACATGACCATAGCGAAGAGACCATACTGGAACTCCATCTGTAGTTGCAGAATCAAGCGGTGGACGGTGTTGAATAATGTTACTAAAGATCAACTCTGGGATAGCTTTTTTCAGCTCAGTAAACGATTTGTTGTGGTTCACTGAACGATCCATATCATTGATGACAATGCCCAGGATTTCTAAGTTTTGATTGTGCTGTTGCTGAACACCGATAATGGTCGTCAGCAAGCCCTCTACACCATCAACCGCAAAGCCAGATAGTTTTACAGGACATACAACATGCGTCGCAATCATCAGTGCAGCAACCAGCTTACGGCCAAGACTCGGTGGGCAATCAATCAACACGTAATCATAGTCTTTGATTAGTTCTTTTAAGTGTCGAGCTGGGTTCATTGCTTGTTCCAATGGCACTGCCTCCATCTCAAACAAATCCGGATCGTTTTTGGGCGTGTAAATCAAATCAACACCACATGGACACTCCGTTACTTGAATGCTTGAGCAGTTATCAAGGAACAATTCAGCTACTTTAGTACCGCTATATACTGGCTCGTAGCTGCCATCTTCCAACTCCACACGAGGAGCCAAACGTGAAGATGTATTACCCTGACCATCGAAATCCAGTACCAGGACTTTTTTCTTTTTTTCTGCCAAATCGAAGGCTTGCTGGATACAGATAGTACTTTTACCCACGCCTCCCTTCTGATTGGCATAGGCGATAGCTTTTGCCATGTTTACCTCGCTCTCCGATTGCAAATGAGATTCCTAGTGACGAAACATCGCCACTTTCACATGTGAAAGATTCTAACACTCACTTTATGATACTGCAATGTCATATCGTGGTACTAACATAACAATTACAGATAAAAAAACGGCCTCAAAGGGCCGCGAGAAAAATCATCAATGTTTAGGTGAACTGTATCGACAGAACAATGTGCATCCTGTCTCAATCCAATATTACCTTGCGCTTGTTTTTTTCGGTTAGCAAGTCTTCTTTAGTTTCTTGGTTCTGGATTGGATTATTGTCAGCCAAATCCTCAATAGCTACTGGGCTCTCTGAAATTACTGGGCGTCTAGACCTGACGTAATACTCCCTTGCTAGTTCAATATCAGCGACAGGATGCAAAAGTTAAAGTTTGATCATTTTTAAGGTGCATTGTTACCAGAAGCACTGTGGAAATGACAAAGTTTGTTCAATCTCTAGCAAACTTTTGGACAAGAATGAGCTAGAAGTATTGATCTAGCTCTGGTGATTTGAATTAGAAAATGTATTAATGTTGTGTATAGTTTATCAGCAGGTATTCGTAAGCATCTAGTCAGGAAAAACAACAATACCCAACGCTTCGAGAAGCTGTTCTTGTTGCCAGCTGGCAATTTTGATACCTGATGTATCGACTTTTCGAGGATCTAAACCGTCGAGTTCGGCGTGACATAAATTAGCACCCTGTAGGCTAAACTGTCCCCAGACATCTTCAGAAAAAACACCTCGACTTAAGTCTGACTCTTTCAGTGATGCGCCCGCGAGGTGAGTCCCTATCCAGCGATTTTCAAACAGCTCACATTTTTCTAAACAGACCCGCTCCATATTGGCATAAGACAGGTTACATCCAGTAATAAAGGCTGAGCAAAAGTACATACGATTACTCACTTGATTGGCAAAGTTTGCTCGGGAAAAGTTGGCCCCTTTTAAATCACACTCACGTAACTCAATACCGTAGCAATTGGCGTTACTAAAGTTTGCCATCGCAAGCTGGCATTGTTGGAAACTTGCATCGCGAAGGTCTGCGACATCAAAATGGCAACCTTCGATATCACCCTGTTCAATGAACTTGCAGTTAATAAATGTCGCATCACGCAAGTTAGCACGTCGAAAATCGCATCGGATAAAGGTGCAAGCAGTGAAAGTAATATCACTTAGATCTTGATGTGAAAAACTGTGGTGTCGATATGTGTGACGGTAGGTTTCCATGTTGACTCCTATGATGAACTGGACGCAACACTACCATCAAAGCCACATCACATCAACAAAATAAAAACACTAAAAATCAAGATCTTAAAAACCCTCATTTTGCCTATTTTAAGGGGGTAAAATAGCGCCCTGAGCCTCTATGTTAACGTTCAAAGTACGCGGCACCATTGAAAAAAGTTATCCGCTTAAAAAGCCACAGAGAAAAGGAACCCAATAGATTACTGATGTCCGCCATTAGGTAAAGTAACCTTAAACGGAAGCCTGCAATTTGAAGTAGATACAAGGTCTAAGAAGGAATGGGGCAAAACCAATTTGCAAAATATGCAATTTGCTAACTCGAAAAGGGGCATTTTTGAGTTGGAAAATGCCACGGGTAAAAATTCATCCGGTGAAGGTTTTGGACAGAAACGTGTCAGTGACTTTGCTAAATTAGAATTTAACGGATTACCTGAGGTACGGCAAAACCTCGATCTTAGTGCCCATTTTTGTTCATCCACTAAAAATAACAGAGGGAATGTGTTACGCATTCCCTTTCCAATCAATAATTAGCTCTCAGAAAGTCTATACTTTCAAAATCTTTGTACGCAAAATCCCCACTATACCCGACGTCAGAAACTCTTCTTTCACCCTTAATCCGAGTTATTATTCTTAAGCCACTAGATTTCAGTGCAGCAGTTAAGAATTCTTTATCCAAGTAGAATCTTTTCCGAGAGTTAGAGTATCCGTCTAGATCTTCAACTATATACTTTGAGATTTGTTGTCCGTCTTTGAAGTAACAAAGCCGCTCACAGTCAAACTTAAGCGCATGCTCTTTAACAAAACTAGCAGCTAGCATCGGCATAGAAAAACTACCACTTGAATGTTCCGAACTATATTCGATGATAAAATCTTTAAGCGAATGCTCCTTATATTTAGGAACAGTCATTGTATGTGTTCCAGATGTTCTTACAAAAGCACTTCCATCAAAGAACACGTTTGATTCAACTTCTATTTCTTCTTCACCATCTTCTTCCTTGATAACTTGGGGTTCAAGGCTTTTACTCCACGAGCTATAAAGCTCTCCCAAATAAACATCAGATAATTTGGCGATTTCGGGGAACTCCAATTTGCTAGATTCCTCGCTATCAAAATCAAAGTCTTTCAACGACTCATCGAAAACTAAAAAGGAGTTTACAGAAGCATAGAAATGACGATTTAATTCCTCAGATTCCTCGACTATAAATGCATCAACCAAAATCAAATTTTCATTTTCAGAACTTGCACAATCGCTGAGATGAACCAGATTCGGATCTTCCGAATAGTTAATCCATTCTTCTGTAGTTAACCCTTCATCGCCTAAGTACATTTTTTCACTAAGAGGGTAGATTTTTAACCTTTTACTAGGAAAGAAAGGGTCAATTCCTTCTATAAACCTTCCCCCCCAGAACTCCAACTGTTCCGAATCGAGTAGTTTTCCTGCCATTTGGTAGTACGCTATCCAAGAGTACTTTTTGCCATAGCGCTCTACTTTTTTTGTTTCGTGTCTCCGGTGATAACCGCTCGAAGAAATTTGATTGTCTAAGTTGCCAAATTTGTCCTCGCTCCACCCCAAATCATATACTTTCCATAGTATCTGATTACGAATTTTCGCATAAGCCTCATGTTCATAGTCGTAATTGCTACGATCTTTAACCAAACGACCAATAGTATAGTTCTCAAAATCCATTTTAAGAGGAGATAAATGCCCGCTCATACCATCAGTTATTTCTTCATTCCATTCACTTCTGGGCATTTGTTCAAAAGGTTCAGTAGCTGCTTTAACTTCTGATTCACTAATATTAATTTGAGATTCCAAACTCGCACGCTTCACTAGACATGAGGCATATTCTCTAACCAATATGTTGGTTGTAGCGTACTTCGAATCATGGCTGAAAAAAACAGCTACTATGTGTTTGCTGAACGCCTCTATCTCACCTAAGTTTTCAGATTTATCCAAAGAAATACTGACTATTGAGTAACATGCTGCAATTATCCGCTCTAATATATATTCATCATCAGCCACTAGAATAGGTTTGACTATTTCTAGGAAACTCTTAGTGTTATGCACTCCATAGTAGACTAAAGCCTCAGTTGAAACATCTCTTAGCTCAGTTACGACTGAGTTAAGGAACCAAATTGTTGTAATTAGCCTTAGTTTTTCTATTTCTGGATCTGAAAACTCTCTATTTTTCCAACATTCAGCCCTAAATCGAATGCCTTTTATCAATTCATCATGGTTTCTTCGAAAGTACTCTCCCCATGAAAGATCTCTGTCCACCATAGACATGTCTAACAATATATCACTTAGAAACTTTGCGTTTAGAGGGTGAGATATTGCGAATCGTACGTCTCCTAAAGATTCAATATATTTTTGTTTCAACCCTTCATTAAGTATTAAGTTTTTCAATTCGCATACTGTTTCATCACAAATGAAATTAGGTTCAATCAAATGCGACAAACTTAAAACTTCGTTTTTGTATGTTGAAGGAACTATTTGCCAAATGTGTGGCAGATTATACTGCGGTGCAATAGCGACAAGTGCATGTAGGATGTCCTCTGACAGCTCATGCTGTAAAGTCACATCTTCGAAAATTTTCGCTAAAAAACCTTGTGAACTAAATAGCGATACGTCTCGATTTAGACAATAGTGCTCCATTAAATAGAAAGCTATAATGTATCCACCTAGTCGATCATACGCTGGGCTTAAGCGATATTCTCCACGACGAACCAGATCTCTGAATATCAAACCTTCTTGAGATAGCAAGTTGACAATATTACTGTCCCAATCTGTCGACTGTGGATTATACTTCCGCAAAAAGTCTGTTTCTAAAACACCTCTACCGTTTGCTTCCCACAGAGCTTCGCCTAAGTAGTAGACTGCGTTTTCTACCTCAGTAATTGTGTATCTGATAGACAGGTTAGTCATTTCAGAGATAGTTTGTCCGATATGTGTGACTTGCTCTTTAAACAATGAGTATATGGATGACGGAAAACTTTGAACCACCACACAAGTCTTCCTTGGGCGATTCATAACTTCACAAAAGATTTTCAAGTTTAAAGGATGACTGAAGAAACTTTGCGGAGCCGCTATTGGATTAGCACTAATCTTATAATATCTAAAGTATGCACCTATAGCTTGGACAGTTACTTCGTCACTAAACCCTTTTAACAGTAACTCAAAGCAATCATTGGGGAGCGCTTGCTGTGCAAACCCTTCTCTTGATGAACTATTAGCTCTGACAGCACCGACATGTTTCCGAGACTGATAACCATCTCGCAATGTACAGACGAGAACTACATTTGGATATCGAGGTAATACAGTCTCTATGCTTGCCAATAAGTTCTTCCATTCTCTTGGGTCTTCAGCCTCATTTAATCCATCAATAACTATTGGAACTCGACAACGATTTCTTTCTCCCGCCGAATCTATAGCTGAAAGCAACAATTCAAACGATCTAACTTCGTTAGAGGCAAAGGACATATTTTGAACCAGAGAATCAAGCGTTCCCCCCTTACGAAGTTTTTTTCCATGAAGAAGTATTCCAGCTAGCCTGTCATCATTTTGGCTTGTAACTTCAGCAGCTAATTGTGTTTTACCTCTGCCAGCTTTACCAATAACAGCTACTAGTTGATGAGAAAACAGTTCTACAGCTTCTGACAACAGCTTTTTGATATCTTTGATAACTGCATTCGCATTGGTCAAATAAAGAGAAAGCGGTAGGTTCTGCCTTCTTGTTAACCTTAGTAACTGACTTATGTTTTTTGTCTGCTCTGAAGATTGAGCAAAGTTCGCAATTCTACCTATTTCTCTGCCTGACACTGTAGACTCAAAGACCTTACAGCTAAATATAACCTGTTTACAAAAGGCTATAAATTCTTCTAGACCAGACGAAAGATCTACATAATCCTTATGCCTCGATAACTCAGAAATAGTTGACAAATAACCGTCTAGTTTAACTTTCGCAGCATATATATCAGACCATGCGCTAGGTTCACCGAGCACTCTTCTTATATCTCTCTCTACGCCCGTAGATTGATGAACTTCATGAATCCAACGATTTCTAATCGGAGCCACTGAATTCGTATGCTGTTCATTTAACATATCTGGTGTTAAAGCCAGCTCTCCAAAATAACTAGCCCTTAACTCTGTTGCTGGGCCTGAGAGATAAGACTCTAAGTCGTTTTCATTCCAAAGATGTAATGTAAAGCCATATTTTGTTTGTAAATCATAGAACCAAGTTTGGTCAGCCTTCGCTAAGGTTTTGTGTGTCCAAAGAATCCATACATTTAAATCTGGTAAGTATTTTTTCGTTGTATCCAGCGAGTGTTTAATCTGGCTCTTTGCCCCGGTAGTTAAGCCACCGTCACTCTTATATTGGAACCATTTGCATTGCCATCCAACCTTTAACCCTTTTGTTCCCAATCTTGGGTCATCACAATCAAGCTCAAGATGGAACTCCACTCCTGGTTGATTTTTTAACTCTTTTATTGGCCCATGATTTCGAAATTGTCGAATGACTATTCCTCTACATAAGCTTTCAAAACTAAATGCATGCGCGTTAGGATGCTCTCCAGCTACATGTTCAAACTTAGCCCAATCAAGCACTAGTTAATCCTCTTTTTTAACTAAATCAGGATAATCGTGTGCTGAAAAGCATTCGACCTTCGCTCCTTCATGAATCAGTAAAGATATGAATACATTCAGGTCGTCATCTGAAGATATGGTTATCTTTGAACCTTTTCTTTCGAGGCGTTGGTCATACATAAATTGCGCTAATTGTTGGGGAGAAAAACAAAACAGATTTTGCTTGCGAAGGAACTCAAGCACTTCATCACCATATCTATCTGCATCCACGTCAAAATTCGATTCATCACTGCATAGAAAAGAACTAATCGTTGATACTAATTGCTCAAAATTTTCAGCCTTTTCTACATCCTTGAACTCACCAACGATTACTAGATTTAAAGAGTGCTCCGCACCGTAGCCCTGCCAAATTTTCATTCTAATTCAACCCTTATAGTATTTGTTAACTGACGATAAGCATTAGTTAGAGAACCACCACCTATAGGAACTCCATTCTTGTCGAACGAACTCAGTTTTAAAACACCTGACGCATCTATATGCGCAAAGCCTTGCAGGTCGCTCTCTTTCTGAAGACCGATAGCAGTGACAAATTGATTTTTGTAATCAGAGCTTATAGATACCCTCATACTTTTTGTGGTTTTTCTTCGACTGTCGACAATTTCTTTTAATTTACTTAGTGTTACATCATCGATTTTTTTACCAAACCCCACAGGTACCTCTGGTAAAATCAGAAACTCATCAGCACCTAGCTCCTTGCACAGTTCCAAGGCATTTGGTAGGTCGTCAATAGTTTTGCTGTTAACTACGTAATTTATCCCAAATGGGAGACGCCCTTTAAATAATTCTAAATTGCTTAACAGCTGCTTAAATGGTCTCTTCCTTATAGACTCATAATTACTATAAGTTCCATCCATACTTACTCTAATAAAGTTCACATGACTTTTTAGCTGAGATATTAGTTCAGGAGTTAAACTATGACCATGCGTCGTAAAGCTAATTGCTAGCTTGGTTTCTTCTTGTCCAAACTGGCAAAGTTCAACCAAGTCTTCATGCAATGTTGGCTCACCTCCACCAAAGCCGATACCAAACACACCCATACTATCCATTTCAAGCAACCAATCTTTTACTCTACTTTTATCCAGAGTTGAACGATGCTTTGGCGCATAACAATGCGCACACCTCAAGTCACAGTTATTAGTAAGTGCGATAGAAACCTGCCTAGGACTAAGAGTCCAATCGGACTCAGGTGGGATTTCATCATCTAGAAGTATGTTAAGCCCATTTTGGCGGCTAAATAAGTGGACACCATCAGGCCCCTTTCTAATTTTGAACTCGTTGTGTTGGGTAACGCCATTTTTATTCTTTATATACAAAGTTTATTCAATACCTTAAATGGTTAGATCGCAGTGCAATATCAGCACAAGATGAAACTAATAACTAAAGGGTTACTCTTAGTCACTTCAAACATGCCAACCCTACCTATAAAATTCACTCCTACAGATGGCGAGTACATTGAATTGCCACCAAATCCATAGGCACTTTGTGACATAAGAAAAAATAGGTCAAATAACCTCGCTTAGAAATGAGGTACAGAACAGCTCTAGCTTAGAATGGGGCATTTTTGAGTTACCCGATTGCAGTATGTCGTCAGCGAAGGCAGCACATCATTTTTGTTTGCTTGCCTTTGTTATCAGCTGAAACTCCATACCAGTGCGTTTAGTGTTACGGGTTCTATAGCGCGTTGGATATTTATCAAAAAAGTCAGATAACTTCTTCAACCCGTAGTTTCGAGGGTCAAAATCTGGCTTCAGTCTCTTTAAGTACTTGCCTATTTCACCTAGTTTTGCCCAGCCCGATTCATCTCGATAGTTCTGCCAAGCTTGATGCATTAATCGCCATAATTCGCGTTCTGAGTCTTGATTAGAGCTTGGTTGTGCCTCCCCAAGATCAACATCAGCGTTTAAGTTCTCTATCGCTACAAAGTCATCACAAGCGTTTTTAAACGAAGTCGGAGTCATCGCTTTTCCTACACCGATGACGTGTATCTCCGACTCTCTTAATCTCGTAGCAAGACTTGTAAAGTCACTATCACTGGATATCAAAGCAAAAGCATCAAACCTTTGGCTGTACAAGAGATCCATTGCATCAATAATCATTAAAGAGTCTGTCGAGTTTTTTCCAGATGTATAGGCAAATTGCTGCTTAGCTTGAATCGCTAACTCATTCAAAGGCTGCTTCCAGTTTTTTAGTTGTTCAGCAGAAAAATCGCCATATGCACGTTTAACGATGATCTGCCCAAAACTAGAAAGCTCTTCAATAATCAGGTTTAGCTTTGAGTGTGGAGTGTTTTCTGAATCAATTAATACAGCGATTTTTCTGTTACCCATAATCCGTGCGTGACCATCCTTTATGTAGTTAGTTGCACTATCCAATTTTATTCCTTCCAAGGTTATTGTTCGCGCTCAAAAACAGTTACTAAGGTGCGACGCCCATTATCGTTAACAATAAGGTATGTGAATTTGGAAGTTGGATGCCCCCAAGCTTCTACATTGTCGGCAGTACCGTATTTTTTCGCTTTATGGGCCAAAACATTTGCAGGCAAATTTCGAATTCTCAACTCAGGATGTTTAAGTCGATTGACTAAACTCGCCCAGGGCTTTTTGGGATCTCCAGTGCTCAATCGCTCTTTATACTGTTCAACAGCGTGAGCGGTAACATAAACGGTCCCCATTGCTGGTGTTTCAACGGCATCATGCGTATTTGCATATTCCTGGCGATTTGCATCTAAGAGCACTGTTACACATGATTTTGGGTCGGCCATGAACTCACGACTTTGTGATACCTCTATTTGCACTCCAGCCATTCGGTTTTGAAGAAATGCTGCAAACTTTTGTGCATGTTTTTTCGTAGATTTACCACGGGCAAGCTTTTTGATTGCTCCCTTTGACACAACGAGTTTGTAGCCAGAACCAGAACCCGGCTCTCGACCCATTACTTTTTCTTCAAAGAGTAGGTATTGAATGGCTGATAATTCTGAAATCAAATCAGAATCTTCATGGGAAAAGTCGATTTTTACATCAAGAATTCCACTGCGTTTAGTGCCCACACGCCAGAATACTCGGCTCGTTTGGTCATCTAGTTTTTCAGAAAGAGTGGTTAGAATCATCATAGTCTTATCTCCGGTATTTAAGATCCCTTCCGGCATCGCCGTAAGGACCTCATTTAGTTAATATTCATACTTACTTTATCATGCTTTTTGAAAACGCAACCCCTCCCCTCCACTTTCACATGTGAAAGTCTAAGAAACGGTATTTTGCTCAGACTCCACGCGCTCTTTTTGCACAAACACCAAATACGATTCTGAACATTCACATTTTAACCAGTACTCTAACTTTTTCTTTGTTACCTTAGCTCTCTTGCTTCCACAATGAGCACAAGGAGTTCGCATTGAAGTGTTAGTGTCACAACAAAGACACTTTACGAAGTAACCAAACTTCCCATGACATGCTGTAAGCTGCTCAGCCTCACCACACTTTTTACAGCGGATTTTTTTTGAATCAACCTCATTACGAACAAGCATTTCGTTTTCCTGTTCTTTATGTAATGAGCCAGAGTTATCGACTGACCTGTTAGAACAAAGTTCATCCAATAAATATTCAGTTATGCTATGCAACTCTTCTTTAGTAAAAAAAGGTTCTGTTGCTAAAAACGCTTTAAGCTTTCCTTTTTCACCTATTCTCCTAACGGCATCAGCTACAGCTTCGCTTTTAATGATTCTTTCGTTAATGTCAGCAGGTATATTATCTCTGTGCAAAATACACGAGTTAGAAACAACGCATAACGAGTCCCACCGTCGGCCACCAACATTTTGCTGGACACCTAACATTTTCCCCAGGAACTTAGGAGCGTTATCAACAAGAGCTTTCTTCAATAATTGCTGTTGCAACTCAGCTTGTTTGATCGGAGAAGGAATACCTGACCAATAACCTTTATAACTTCTGGACCACTCACCACTCTCGTTAACTTTGACTTCCCCATAGATACTTTTTGATTCAAGTATTAGGAAACCGTATTTATGCAATACTAAGTGATCTATCTGTGCTTTTTCACCATTATACGTGAAGGTAAAATCGTTAAATACGTGAATTTCTTCGCTATCTTTAAACGCTCGACGTAAATAAAAAGCCACATCTCGCTCTTGTTTTTCACCTGCAATGATACGACTATCCTCTGAGTTACTTTCTGCTTTAATAGCCTTTGTTGTAATAATTGGCATATCAACACCTTTTAAATGCGAGTTCTTTATGCAGACTTTCACATGTGAAAGTCCAGCTAGTACGCCCAACTGTCAAAATCTGTATGGGTGAGAATTTCACCGTCTTTGGCCGGACGAACATAAACACTTCCATAACCCCCTTCTGTTCCAATCGCGTAACACGCAATAGAAAATGCAATTTGAGGGTTAGGTACAGTGGCAACTATTTCTTCATTGATTGTTACGACAGAACAATGACCCGTGTACGAATCTGGCAACTCAGAAATTGCGGTTGCTGCATCGAGCGTTTCACTTCCATCCGATATCAGAATGCTCATATTTAGCTACCAAACTGTACTAAAATCCAAAGAAACTACCACCAGCAAGTCCTGACGAATCGCCAACAACAGCAGCATAAATGGCAGCAGCTATTGCCGCAACGATGACAAACTTAACGATGGCAAAGCCAAAAGAGAACAGCCTCCATATTAAAAAGAACCCAATCACAGCAGCAATCCAGCGCCAATCAAAGGGTATATCACCTAAAGAACTATCAAGGGCTCTCTGAACTTCATATAGCCAGCCGTTTATCATATCCATAAGATCAATCTCCAGAGCATCATGCTCTTAGTGTACCGACATGACATTTTTTTAAGAGATGAGAACTTGCCCTTTTTTGGGCAAATTGAGGGACATGACAAAGAGCTACTTAGTAAAAGAGTGATCTGCTTTAGGATGGCAATCCTATTTGTGGTTGGTTGTGTTAAATAATCTACCACAATTCTATTTTGTGGTATCATTGATAACACAATTTACCAAAGGAGCACGACAATGGATATCTGGCATTATCCTCGTACACAGCTTGCTACGTTTATCCTTAACGGGATGGACAAAGGTCTTCTTCAACGAGTTTCAATCTTCGCTCCACGCAAGCGAGGAAAAACTCAATTCATTCAAAAAGATATCATTCCTATGGCTCGTGAACTTGGTGTCTTACCTATCTATGTAGATTTTTGGATGCAAAAAGACGACCCAGAAGGCATCTTCATTAAATCCGTCATTGATGCTTGTGAAAGGAATGAAGGATTTCTACATAAGCTTGGCAAAGCTCTCAACTTCAAAAAGTTAGGTTTTAGTGCAGCTGGTGGCAAAGTTGAAGTAGAGCGTTCTCAGGGAGAACTGAGAGCTGACTTGTTCGCTGTATTTCAACGCTTAAACGAGCTGGATATGCCTGTTTTACTGTTGCTTGACGAAGTTCAACATTTGGCTACTCGCAAAGAATTTGACTCGTTTACGGCAGCTCTACGCAGTTTTGTAGTGAACAGAGAGGATAACAACGTCAAATGCATCTTCACAGGTTCAAGTAGAGAGGGGTTAAGTCGCTTATTCAAAGACAACAAGGCTCCATTCTACAACTCCAGCCAAACCCAGATATTTGAAGAGCTGGATATGGATTTCGTTGAATTCGAGTTGGCCGCATTCAAAAATGTCACTGGTGGTGTCGAACTCGACAAACACAAAGCCCTAGAAATCTTAATCAAACAAAATCGCGCTCCCGCTCGGTTTGTTGAAATGTTAAAGAATATGGCCCTGAACATGGTTCATGACCTAGATATTGGTGTCCATCGTTATGACGTTGATCGTATCGAGTCAGAGGACCACTTTTCAAAAACATACGAACAACTGAAACCTATCGAAGTGGCGATCCTAAAGCTTGTTGCTGCCAATGAGTCAAAAGGTCTTTATACCAAAACAGGACTAGACAAAGTGAAAGCTTTCACTGGCGACCCAGAAACAGACGTTACAAAATGGTCGGTGAAAAATGCAGTCACACGATTGAAGTCGCTTGAGCTAATTTACAGCCCAGAGCGTGGGAAGTTGGAAATTGAGAACCACGACTTTCGTGATTATATTCTTGAAAAATAAGTGCCTTTCGGCATGTTAAGACTATCAGCCCATGCTTCATGCGTGGGTTTTGTTTATGAGTTGTACTTCTATATTCTCAAACCCCATGTCTCTAACCTGATTTACCAGGATATCAAGCCTCCACACTCTCAAGTCACTGGTTCTTCCATGTCTAATTGCATACGCGATTCCTTTACCACTATCAATCCCAACCAAATGAAACTTATTAGGATGCAGTTTAGATTCCTGCGCAATTAGTTTGGTCATTGTTCGAGTCTCCGCGAGACGGCGGAACTCACCTTCTTTTACTTGATGGAAAACGACTCCAGACATACATATCACCATTATATTGACTACATATGCTCATTATGTCGATTTAAAGGGGGAAATCAAAGAGGTTTTATTGCTGGGGCACGATAAGTAATAAGCTGAGGTTCGAAGCAGAAACGCCATCAGCCAGGTCAGTGATGTAATTTTGCACAAACTTTAACTAATTGTCCAAAGTCTCAAACACATCCCCCAGCAATATAGCACAATTAGTTCAACTGACTTTCAGTAACAACTTGATCCCAAGTGTGCAGTACCTTCGACAAATGCTGATGCTTCTTGTTGAACTCAACATCACTCAATACCGCTTTATACGGGGCACTTAGGTCGGAACAATTAATATTAGCCCCTACCAGTTGAAGCGTGTCAGTGAGGGAACCACCACTAGCATCAAGCCCTAAGCGGTCAACGGTTTCACTACTAACAAGCGCTTGTACAACATTGGCAAAGTCGCGTGAGCTTAATTGTTCAATACTAAGCTTTGTCTTACAGCTACTTTCCACTGCGGCCTTGTATTGAATGGTGTATTTCGCGTTAACTGGGGCCATAGAGTGCATCGCCATTAGATACGCATCAACTTCTGTTTTAGGGAAAACATCCGCTTGAGCTGAAAATGCAGTTAACGTCGCTAGCAGTAGTCCAATTTTCTTCATCATTCTTGTTCCTGTTACATTGTTCAAAGTGGCATTATTTACTCGACTGATTTTCAAGCTAAATATTACATTCAGTCAAGCACTTATCACTTTTCGAACATGGGTAGTAATTCCTGAACACTTTTTTCACAAGCGGCTTGTCTACGGCCACTTTCGTAAAAGTAAGCCCATAGACTTTGTGGCATCCCCTCAAGAAACTCGATAGGAAAAGGATTAGGTGTTTTAGCCCAACAGTTTTGCTTCTGGTCAGAATAACCTTGTCGTTGCGCATCTTGCTGAAATAACGTGTATAACGCTTTTAGTTCATCATCATTATAGAAACAATGATAATTACCACCAACTAGTTGGTTGGTCCCTAGTTCTATCCATAGAGGATACCGAGAAGAACTACCGAAACAAATTAACTGATAGTGTGGCTTCGATTGTCTTACCTCATCTTCACAAAGCTCTACTTTGCTGGAGGTAAATGTATCTTTCCCTATTAAAAATGGATTGTATTGATACTGACTAGCCATTTTATCTCCTTGATATTCATATTTGCGCTGGTTTTCCCAGTTCCGGCATCCACCTCGGCAAGTAACTCGCCATCGAGGCCATAAACATAGAGCACACCCACGCCACCAGCTGGCTTAATCCGCTGGTGGTAGTGAAAAAGGTTCATAGAGGTCAGTCAATCCCAGTGAGTTCAATCACTTCAACGCATGTTTAGATGAGCAACTTCAACCTCTATGCAAATCCTCTTCTAACTTTTGCTCCTCATCATCTGTGACTACACCTTTAAAGACATAAGTTGTTTCACGGGGCAATTCTTTTTCTTTGAATAAGAGAGCTTTTATATCGCCTACCTTTGCTACTTTACTTTGGAATTTACTAGGCATCTTCTCAAACTGAATCTCACCTATACCTCCCCTACCAAGGAAAATATTAAATATCGCATATTCCTTGCCATTTCTTTTAAGAGCAAATTTATATCCAGTTACAGGTTCGTCAGGGCATATTTTTATTTCTTTAAGCCATTTTTTTCTAACTGTATCCAGCCCATCAAATATCTGTAGCAACTTCCCACTCTTGGAACGCTCCATCATATCCAGACGTTTAAATTGCTGAATTAGTTTACCTTTATCCTCTTCCGTAATGTGTAGGTAGAAGGCAGTTAATGCCTCTACCTCATAACACCTCAACCACTCACAATCTGAGTAAACGGCTTTTTTTAACGACCTTATGACGTTTGATATTACTGACATCCACAACCTCTCCCTTATTGCCCACGCCACCAGCAGGCTTAACCCGCTGGCGGCGTGTTACAAGCATGAATGTTTGCTATGTGTCACCGTGAACACCGGGATGTCTAATGAATGCAATTAGCGACTGTACCGCTCCTACTGTCCCAGCAAACACCCCCATACCTAAAAATAACCAAAAAACCATCTCGTGCTGAATTTGTCTTTCAAATAAACCAAACCAATTTGTGATGTAATATCCTACTCCCCCAAATGCAGCACCAATAATGGCCCCACCAACTAAAAAGGGGAGAAATACTGTTATCATGAATGCACTAAATCCTTTCATCTTCATCTTCAATTCTCACTTATGGGATATTAGCAATGATGTTGCTTCCGATATTACCAGTGGTGACAAAAAATACCGTTAGCGTTGGAGGTGCATCTTAACGGTGAAACGCATTCGACGAACTCTTTAACCGTTTTTCTAATGACGCTTTATCCCACCATCGGTTAGCCTGCATCTTTGGAATTATTTTTCCTAGCCCAGCAAATGAGTTACCAACCCCTGCTCCTAATCCACCTAATATCATACTGCGCCCTGAGTTAAGCCAAATATCATCACAGCTGCCTGTAACTTTGTTCTTAGCAGCTGTCACACCACCTCCAATTACCCCACTACCCAATGAATTGGCAACGATATTTTTCCCCCAAGACAACCCCTTAGTTAAATTACCAAGACCACCTCCCGCAGCCCCTGTAACGACAGCAGCCCCAAAAGATGCAAAGTCAAACGTCTGTCCTGAATGGTATTGAGCAATCGCATTAAGCGAACCGCCAACGAAAGCCCCAAAAGCAACCCATCCAAACTCGCCTGTAGGATCAATAAACTTCAACGGATTTCCATGCACATACCCATAGGTATCCACTCCATCGAACAGGCCAAGGCGGTCTGATTGTAAGTAACGGCCAAGTGCTGGGTCATAGTAGCGATGCCAGTTGTAGTGAAGCCCAGTCTCTGCGTCAAAATACTGCCCAGGGAAACGTAAGTTGAACTTGATTTGTTCTGTCGTGACAGTCGCTTTGCCGAACGGAGAGTAACTGGCTTTCCATACCGTGGCTCCGGTCTCATCGGTCAATGCTTGCGGCGTACCTAAATGATCGTTATGGACGTGGTAAACGGTGCCATCCACCAGGTAACTATTTAACTTTGGAATTCGTGAAAGATTAGCTGAGACCATCACTTTTCTTGGCTATTTCCTTTCGTCTCTCTCATGTGTCGTTCAATTCCTTTTTTTTGCTTTAAGCAACGAATCGTGCTGCAAACTCCTAAAGCTAGGCATACCCCTCCCCAAACAGCAATCATCATAAAAAGAACAAATATTGATTCAGGATACCCGATCAATCTATACGCACCGTAGGATATGAGTCCCGTCATAACTCCCACTAAAGGGATCAGAATCAGATATATAGAAATCTCTGTTTTGTATGCCATATTTACTCTCCGTTACCTATTGGCATATTCACACCTCCAACCAAACCCCACGCAAACTCACCTGTAGGATCGATCCTTATTAGTGGATTTCCATGCACATACCCATAGGTATCCACTCCATCGAACAAGCCAAGGCGATCAGCCACAGCCAGCACCAGCGTAATCTGCCTTATGTTCCAGCGAAGAACCTCATCACTTCCGGAAGGTAATGTAAGAGGTGGCCACCTTTATCGAAGAACAGAAACCAAATAGAAGCTCCAATACAGAAAATACCTAAAAGAACTAGCTCTATAGATGTGTTTGCATACACTGACACATTGCTATCTTTTTTGAATTTCACAATCTTGTATTTAAATAGTGCAACAAGACCTACATAAAGGCATCTTATCCCTAATGGAATTGCTATAAGCAACCCACCTAAAGTCATGAATGTGTACAAAACAAAGTCAAGCCAATTATTGATTTCCAATTGTTGTTCCCCCAGCAGAACCTATAGCCGAACCATACGATTCGTAGTTAAAACTAACCCTTTTTTTCAAATCCACCCCGATTATGTCTCGTGGTCTCAAAATATTTTTGCCTAATATTCCCCCGCCAAAACCAACTGCTCCACCAAACGAGCCAAGAATTGCACTTCTTCCTACCTGATATAAATCAAGGCTCTTTTGATACCTTTGATCACAACCAGAAGACTTTTCAGTTAACTGAATATACATATTGCCAATAGCGCCTGATGATGCACCAAAAAATACAGCTCTCCTTAGAGTGCTTCCAAACCCTCCAAGTGCCCCCGTAGCACCAGCCACAAGAAGTCGCCCCGCATCAAACGAACCAGTTTGATATTGTCTGTATCCTTCAAAGCCTATGTTAACCATTGCCCCAATAATTTGCGGAACCCATAAACCAGTAGGATCGGTGTAAATAGCAGGATTATTCAATGCATAGGCATAGGTGTTAATCCCACCAGCCAGCCCTATTGGGTCACTGGTGATATATATCCCTGTATTCGGGTCATAGTTGCGATGCCAGTTATAGTGAAGCCCAGTCTCTGCATCAAAATACTGGCCGGGGAAACGCAAGTTGAACTTGATTTGTTCTGTCGTGACAGTCGCTTTGCCGAACGGAGAGTAACTGGCTTTCCATACCGTGGCCCCCGTTTCATCGGTCAATGCTTGCGGCGTACCCAAATGATCGTTATGGACGTGGTAAACGGTGCCA
Source organism: Vibrio sp. 1557 (assembly GCF_033340175.1). Classification (NCBI taxonomy): domain Bacteria; kingdom Pseudomonadati; phylum Pseudomonadota; class Gammaproteobacteria; order Vibrionales; family Vibrionaceae; genus Vibrio; species Vibrio sp. 1557. Next base: position 116,775 of record NZ_JAWOVZ010000010.1, read on the forward strand.
TCAACCAGATAAGCCATCAGCTGGCCGTCAAGCCAGACATATTCTCGCTGGGTTTGCCCGGTTCCGGCATCCACCTCGGCCAGTAACTCGCCATCGAGGCCGTAAACATAAAGCACATCCACGCCACCAGCAGGCTTAACCCCGCTGGCGGAGTTGCTTAGACTAAGTAAATATCAGTTTTCAGGTCGAAAGATCCTGATTACTTCTTCAATGCCATTTGCAGCCGCAAGATCGTTCAACATTGCTTCACGCCCAACCCCTGATTCCCAACTTTCCTTTTGCTCATTGATCACTTTTGCTACTACGCTTTTAAACTCTTTCAGTTCCAACTGAGATACCAATGTTGTTTTCAGCTCAGCTTTCAATAGCCTAGAGTTAAACATTAACACCTCTAAAGGCCATCGCCATACAGCGTTTAAAGGCTTGACCCCAACTACCTCGTCTACTTTGTAATGCCTTCCGTTAGAGTCGTATATTTCCATTTGGTTAAAGTACCCACCTTTTAGAGCGGCATTAGTACATTTCCCCAAATGGCTTCCGGTTAGTTCTACGTGAACTGATTTTTTCTTTTTACTGACCAGTAGCACTGGATATGTAAGTTCCACAACCACCCCCTCTTACTGTCCACGCCACCAGCAGGCTTAACCCGCTGGCGGCTTTCTTTAGAAATTATCAAACTAACTTTTTAGAAAATTCATTATCATCCTCAAGCCTGAACACAGCGAATAAATCTTCCAGCGTCTTACATCCCATCACCGCTTTTTTCAACTCGGCTTTGCTGTCATAGAATTGACCCCACACAGAGTACGAACCGCTTTCAGTAGCCAGATTAGCGATCATCTCTACCCAGTCCACAAAATCATTTTCTACTAGGTGAAGAGAACATTTGATGTCTCTAGGCTTCCCCAATAACTGCAAACAAACTCGTTGTATAAAACGAGGGCTAACCTCTTGTACTGAGTCAATTCTCCAGACGCTACCATCTCCTTTGATAAGTAACGATCCAACATAGCGATTTCCTATCTTTTTAGCCGAGGCGGACGCCTTCTCTAGGGCTTCCTCATAGATAGGCAGCATAAAGTTTTCTTTTTTACTCAGTAATATACCTTTATTTTTCACTGCACCCACAACCATTCCCTCCTGCTGCTGTTAACCCTAAGCCTGCTACGGTTTCTCTTGCCCATATTGGAACACCATTAAACCAACCTTTAATTCCGTTATTGTGAATTTTTGTATTGTGATAGATGTTTGTGAATGGTTTTGGATTAAGGTTCCAAGGCTGATTAAATATACGCTCTAATTTTTGATTACCTTCAAAGTGTCTTCTTTCAACAAGCCAATGATGAATATGTTGTCGTGGCGGGATGTCCTTGTTTATGTTTTTCGCGTACCACCTTCTCGTTGCTCCCCATGAATGGGGGTTGCCTTTAGTAGTGACAGCACTTTTGAAGCGATGAACTTTTGCTACCTTCACGGCATTGAACATTCCACCCCCAAGAGCTGCCAATCCAACATCACCCCAGTTAACGCAATCAATTTTCCCACCGTTATCATAAAGCTGATATGCCAAATCTATCCCGGCGAACACCACTCCCCATGCGAACTCACCTGTAGGGTCTATGCTCGACAGCGGATTTCCACGCACATACCCATAGGTATCCATTCCATCGAACAAGCCAAGGCGGTCTGATTGCAGGTAACGCCCCAGAGACGGGTCATAGTACCGATGCCAGTTGTAGTGCAGCCCAGTCTCGGTATCAAAATACTGGCCGGGGAAGCGAAGATTAAAGGTGACTAGCTCTGTCGTGACACTGGCTCGGCCAAATGGCGTGTACTGCGCTTTCCATACTACTTCACCCAGTTCGTCTGTCAGGGCCTGCGGTGTGCCCAGGTGATCATTGTGAACGTGGTAAACGGTGCCATTCACCAGGTAAGCCATCAGCTGGCCGTCAAGCCAGACATATTCTCGCTGGGTTTGCCCGGTTCCGGCATCCACCTCGGCCAGTAACTCGCCATCGAGGCCGTAAACATAAAGCACATCTACGCCACCAGCTGACTTCCTCACTCGTTGATGAGCACTGTTATAGTGATAGATTGATGTTTCGCCATTGACCGTAGCCTCAGTCAATCTATTGAAAGCATCATAGACAAAGACATCCGTTCCTCGGCCAATCGTGTTTCCGTTTGCATCATAGCTGTAGGTGATCGAGCCAATACTTGTTTTGGTTAGACGATTGCTATTGAACACAATGCTGTACGAATCTTTCACGCCGTCGCGGTAGATAGCCGTCCGGTTGCCGTTGTAGTTGTAGGTGTACTCTCGGGTCCCGTAACCACCAGTAGCATCAATCAAGCGGCTCAGCTTGTCGTAATTGAAAGTTTGGCTATAGCCACTATCCATTAAGTCTGTAATTGAATCGACATTGCTATTGGCCGTATAGAGATAACTGCGGTGCATTGCACCAGCAACCTGTACAGACTCCAATTGATAGTTCATGTCGTACTGGCGCTCTTCCCAAAGCCCATTTCCATGAGTCAGATCAGTTACAGGCCCAAAAGGTTTCCGTACCAAGTCAGAGACTAATGTTCTGCTGTTAACACCATTATTCAATGTAATGCCAATGACCTCTCCAGCTACATTGCGCTGATAAACCGCTTTGCGGCCACTCGGGTACTCGATACTCGCCAACTGCCCTGCACCATCATAGGTGTAATTGGTTAACAAGGTGCGGCCATCCACAATTAGTTCTTGGCTGGCTATCTCACCACTGGCTGTGTAACTGTATTTTGATACGCCAGAAGCGTCTGTAATGGAAGTAAGCTGCCCTACCCCATACAGCGCTTCTGGCTCATCGTAGCGGAATGTCACACTAGCATTAGGTTGACCATCCACAGTGATTGAAGAAAGGCGATTAAGCGCGTCGTAGTGATAAGTGAAAACCTGACCGTTGGCATCTGTTTTACCGATCAGGTTTCCAGCCTTGTCATAAGTGTAATGAGCCGTGCCTGTGTCTGGGCTTTGTACTGAGAGAACATCGCCATATCCGTTGTATGAATAGTAAGTTCTCCGCCCTCTTGGATCAGTGACTCTCGTTACTAAGGCATTATCGTTATACTGCATTGCAGTGGCGCGGTTAACAGGGTCAATTGATTGGAGCAGGTTGCTAAAACCATCATAGCGGTAGGCATAAGCATTTCCAGAAGGGTCAACTTTGCCCGTTAGGTTGGCTGTCTTGTCATAGGAATAGGTATAAACATTTCCCGTTCCATTTGTTGTTGATGAAAGCCAACCATTCAAAGTGTAACTATGCAGTTGCTTCCAGTGAGCAATGCCACTGTTATCTTTCAGCTCAACTTGCTCAATATTTCCTAGTGAATCTCGATTGATACTTTGTCGATTTCCATTTGCATCAATCACGGCCATCAGCTGCTGAGCAGCATCGTACTCATAAGTGAAAGTGCTATTGGTTGGTAAGGTGATAGATACCAAGAGTCCTGATTCATCGTAAGAGTACAATGTAGTTCCATCTGGACCAGTAGAAGAAATCATTTGACCTAACGTGTTGTAGTTAAGCGAGTAGCTTACTCCATTGGCATCTGTGACGCTCTGAGCCCTTCCATGAGCATCGTAATTGTCAAATGACACTACGTGCCCAAGAGAGTTGATAACTCGGCTTAGGTTGGCTTGAGCGTCGTATTCAAAGCGCGTTACATCATCAACATCCACCCGTGGACCATCCACTGATTTCAGTTGTCCAGGAACACCAAGAGAGTCTGGATAATATTCAAATGCCCACTGCCTGACATCTGAGTTGGTTCGGTCAATCAATTTAAGCGTTAACAGCCGCTGGCGGTCGTCATAGGTAAATTCTTGGACCAAGTATGACGATGTAATTTTGGTTGGTTTTGGGAACTCTGAATGCCATTGTGTTGTGATCGTATCACCAGTCGAGCTTGTCCTCGAAATTTCAAGTCCTCTTTGGTCATATTGGTAAGAGAATGATTGGCCTTCTTCATTGATAATTGACTTCAACTCACCGTTGGTATCGTAGCCAAACGACTTCGTACCACCAGCAAAGCCAGTACATGCAGCACCCTGTATACTGTCAGGCTTTAGTTTTCCGTTATAACGACTAAACAGATAATGTTGTTCGTGACCTAGAGCATTCGTTACCGTAACTGAACCATCAGGGTTGTATGTAACACTTGTCCTATCAACACCACTGCTATGTTCGCTCAGAACAGCGCGACCCGAAGGATCATGAGACCACGTAGCAAATCTGCTTCCCTTTTCATCCGTAAGGCCAGTCAAAAGGCTTGGGTTTAAACTGTCTTCATAGTGGTAACGTCGCTGATTGGCATCCGGTTTATGCACTGCAACTAACAATTCATTCGAATAATCGTAAGAGAAGGTTTGTCCAGCAGGGTCGATCATCTTTATGATCTTCCCTTGATCGTAACTAAACCTTAAAGTCCGGCCAAAACTGTCAGAAACAGAGTCTAACTTACCGTTGGTATAATTCAGATCCAGCTCATTTCCCGATGGATGAACAATACGTATCAACTGACCATTACTATCATATAGTTCGACAACACCATCAGCCCTCTGATATCTCCAACCAGAATCTTTGTATAACCGATCATCACTTTTCCATGTTGGCATCCAAACCGCATTTGTCCGGTAGAATGCTAACTCTTTCCCATCTGGCCGATGCAAGACAACCATATTCTCTCCGTGACTTTCTTTGTCAAAAATCACTTTGTTTGAATAGTTGTGGCTCCATCCAATACCAACATCGCTTTGTTTACCACTCAAAGCTAACTGGCTGTTGTAATGTCGTGTGAATACAAGAGGCTCCATACCAGCGCTTACATAATCGGTTTCTTGCTGATATTTATTACCAGTAGCTAGGTTGATAGGGTTTCCAACGCACAGTTCTGTCTCTGGTTTACCAAGATCTCTATTGAGAAGTGGAGAATCAGTCATCTCCCCAGGAATTATGAATTTTGTCAGTGTAGTTCCAGAGAGAGCTCCAAAGTAACAAGTGTCAGGGTCATAACTACCTGGAGCATCACTACGATGCATACATAGCCATGAGATTAGTCTTCCATCACTATACGTTTCACTCGGGTATAGCTTTTCACTCACATAGCTGTGTGTGCTTGCGAGCTCGTTAATTCTATAGTCCCTTAAAAATTCATGCGCTTGCTCTGGGAGATCAAATCTCATTGCATCAATTTCTGAACTACCACTGGCATTGATACGCCACTGAGCAGAAACAGCACTAGGAACTATAAGTGCTAACAAACAAGCTCTTGCGATTAAGTTAGTATGAAAATGATCCACTGGTTTCTAAAGTCCATTAATTACTTTCTACACGGACTCTATTATCAACTTAATCAAAGAGATTAACTTCATGCTTAACTGCCCTATACGGGCGCATACAGACATGAAACAATGGCTAATATGGAAGCGGGTTTTAATTGAATCGCTCGACTTTGTTTTACTGCTCATAGCAGTGAAACGAAGTTGAGTGATCAGCGAAGCCGCATCAGCGGTGAACGCTACTGATCATATATAGATCCATAGGATCATAAGATCATGCAGCGTGTTAGGTAGCTTAATATCAGGAAATTTCCTAACTTTAAGCTTTGTTTCTGTAAGCTAAAGCTTAATATTAGGAAATTGAAGCTTAATATTAGGAAGTTCATCTCTATCACATAGCTTAATATTAGGAAACACACCTATATCTAAGCTTAAAATGAGGAAACGCCTTAATCCGTATATATAGCTTAATTTTAGGAAAAAGGCGTTAAGCAATAGCTTAATTTAAGGAATTGGATTACTTGGAGGACTTACCAGTACGAAGTTCGGAGAGCTCTGATGCCATGCCACCACCAAATGGGCCATGACTGGTTTGTTGGGCCAAGCGCTTCGATTCCTCAGATAGAAGGGAGTCATCTCTGTGTATCAATCCTGGCTCTTCTGAAAGACGCGATAACCGTCTTTTAACTGGTTTATCTGCTCCTGGCTTTTTCTCATTATCACTATCACCGTCTAATTGATCATTTCTAAGTTGGATAACGACTTCTTGATCAACGTGCAATAGTGAATTGTTACTCCAGTGCAGCCTTATCGGTTTTCTCCACTGCTGGTCAAAAGGCACATAGTTAGCTTTGATATGACGCAAACGAGTCTCTTGTACCGTTCCATCTTTCTTGTCTATCAACTGATCTAAATACAGATGAAGTTTTGACTTTGAGAGAGTGGAAGATAAACCAGAGCCAGAGACGCTGTTGATTATCTCCTTTCCTCTGCTCACATCTTTTGTCGGATGGTGAACAACAAGAACCGCGACATTCGCTTCATTGGCAAGCCTCTCCAAAGCAATTCTGATGTAATAGTCATCATCTACTACGTCAGCTGAGCCAATTGCATCACGCAATGTATCTATAACTACCAAGTCGTACCCTTTGGCCGTGGCAATAAGTTTTTCCAGTGCACTGGATGCTTCTTCCCACTCTTTAGTATGTTTAGATGAGCCTGAACTACAAATTGGATCAGAATGCTTGTATATCCCAATGCTCGATTTTAATCGGTCTTTGATGCTGGTGGAGAACTCAGTCAAATGTGCTTTGATACGCGGAAGTGTTCCGGGCAAGGAATCTTCGATCGGCCATATCAAAGTTCTAAGCACTTTGTTTTCCTCATCCCGTACACCAATTAATGGGTACTCTGGCAAAGCCATCTCATAAGCTATTGATAAAGACAAATAGCTCTTACCAGAATCAGGTGGAGCGATCAGAAATCCGACACTGCCTCGAAACAAACCTTTCAAAATCTGTTCTTTGTTGGAATTGGCTAAACTTTCATTAATGTCTTCTTCGCTTAGAGCGATAACATCCTCATTGTGGAGTGTTGTTGTCATGTCGTTACCTCTTCTTTCTCTTCATCGCCCAGGTACAACAGCATAATATCTTGCTTACCATCGTCACGTACTTTCTCTTGGAGTAGCAATCGGAAATCTCGCAATAACACATCCTTTTTCAAAATGACTTCGGCCATAGTGTTATTGATATGGCGACTCAGATGCTGTTTAGACACTCTAACCTTGTTGGCATAGTAATCTTTAATAAGGTGACTCAGATACTTACCATGTACATATTCACGCTTATGAGCATCAATATATTTACAGAAGTCAGTAACAGCATGTTTGCCCGTTAGCTGCGGGTAGACTTTTAAAAAACGTTTCCGGCTAATAGCTCCCTCTTGTCGCAAAGACGCAGTGAAAGTCTTATGCACTCCAACTATGAAGTGAGTGATCGTATCTGCCCTGATAGATCCTTTATTTTTAATCCCATCCAGAACCAGCAATGGAATGTAGTTGCTGTCCACCAGCTTCATTCGCGTGTGGTAGTGAGGTAGCGTTTCACCATCCTTCTCGTAATCCAAGACCAGTAACATTTGTGATAGCCTTTGAAGTCTTGTCATTACTGTGTTCTTGTTGGCCTTTTGATTTTTCAGGTTCAAGAACTCAAACAGTGTTGTGAAGTCACAAAGGAAGTAGTCGTATACCCCACTAAACATTTTTGTATCGAGAAGGTTGTGGTATTGGTGTGACAACTTATCCAGTTCGACATTAATCTGCGCGAGCTCAATAGCCTGGCGAAGCGTTAAGCCAGATAGGTCTACGTACATCCCCCCTACACTAACGATCCCTTCCAGTAGATGTCTGTCATCGGCCAAGCAGACAGCACTGTATACGTCGATTCTAACGGCATCGAATTCACGTTTATTAGTCCCCTTCTTCCAGTATGGCTTTGACAAGCTGGTGGATAGAAGAGGCTTTTGTGCCAGTAGCTGTTGCTCAAGTTCAGCCTTGTTACCACTGATCCTTGTAATTAAGTCTCGCGGAATTCTACCTGGCAAAAAGATGCAATCCATTAACGTAGTAGTCGATGGCCTGCTGCCAAATGCCTCGTTGACTATCTCAGCAGGGAAATACCCTTCTAAATTGTCTGTGTTACTACTCATTTTTTAATACCGTAATGTTTTTTTGAAGCATACCACATACCTTAAAAAGAGGAAAACAAGCCAAATAGATGTGATTTATACCTTAAAAAAGGACAATAGAACGCTTTACATTTCACGTTATAGCTTAATTTTAGGAAATGTTCGACCATACCTTAATTTTAGGAAAAGCCAGATCACGCTCTTAGGCATTGCTACATAAGACTTTCACATGTGAAAGTGGGCTAAGCGTGTTTCTGGGTCACGGTTGCATTTTTTAATTCCATGATATTATGGAAGTGTAAGTTGAATTGAATGAGGGCTTGACGGTGATGCCGAGATAGCTTTCCAGAGTCAATTAAGGAGACGAAAAATGAGACACATACTTAACCTAGTTGCTTTAGCAGTGATTCTTCTTGGCGTTGCTATGATTGAAACTAACGATAATCAATGGGGTTTGGCTGTAATCAGCGTAGCGGTTGTTTTCTGGTTGATGCCTCTGCTTAGGCTTGTTCATAAAAATGCAGTAGTAATGGTCGTCTTTTGGTCTGGCGTAGCTTACTTTTCATGGCAGGTTGCCGTAGTTGCTCTTTTGGCGTTTGTTGTTTTTTCGGCCACAGCTTCAATCAAGCGCGTTCCAAATACTCCTGCTATTAAAAAGCAACGGTTTATAGTTAATCCTTCTTCTGGTCTGGTGATGAAGAACAAACACTTTGATATCGCTGGCAATGGATTTGCCATTCTCTAGGAGCCATCCTTGCCTCCTAGAGCCCTTAGCAATCTACTTCCACTGAGCCGAGATTGGCAATCTCAATTCTCGTATGACTTTTCCCGTTTGCACTAACAGCTGATATGAGTATATGAGCTGACAATTCAGCTGACTCGTCCATAGTTAAGCCTTGCTCAATACAACTCTGAATGAACATTTCCGCAAGCTCTTTCTTTTTAGGGTCCATTCTATTTGTTCTCCGTGATAGTAATTGCCATAGTTAGATGCTGATTTTCGCTCTCTGGCGCACCTTTTTTAAAAGGAATGATATAGCCGGATTCTGGAAAACCTTCGGCTACCGTGTAAACAGTATCGCTCCCCTCTTCTGTTGGCTTTTGGGCAAATAAAGCTAAAGCTTGCCCTTGATGCTCTTCGTTTAGTAGCCAGAAGGATTGGTTTTCATGTGTGTGTAGCTCTCCATTTGGATGACGCACAAGATATTGTTCAGAGCCATATGCGTCACGCTTCTCTCGTACTTGAACGATATAACCAACAGCATGGTCGAAATCATACTCACTACACATATGTACGACAGGCCCTTTGCTGAACCTGTCGAACATCCTGGTTATTGCACCAACGGCTTAGTCCTGCTTTATCACATTGCTCTGGCATTCTTGCTATCCCAGATTTTTTTGATGTTGCAGAGTATTGAAACGCAACTTGCTTTTAACCAAGCAAAATGTGGCACCTAAGATGGTGCTTGCGGCTAAATAAGCAACGGAGATAAGCGTGATGCGATCCCAATCTAAAGGTGAAGTAGAACCAGTAAAATGGGTTACAGCAGCAAACTCCAGAGCCAGGACTAAAATACAAAGCATGGATACAACCAGTGTGCTTGGTGTGTTTGAAGGTTTGTTCATAATGTACTCTCCAGTAATCACGAGTTTATTTAACACTTCGACCGACACAGGCCAAAGCAGGATTCATCCAAAAGCCAGCAAACGAGCTAAACAACTCAGCTTGTGTTCGCACGTACTCTAAAATTAAGTCACATGCAACCCAACGTCGCCCCGCTCTCTCCGCTGCCAGTCCGGTTTTATTGCTACCAGAAAAGAGATCAACCACCAGCTCATCTTCATTGGTTAGGAACTCAATAGCGAATGATGGAATGTCTGTAGGAAACATTGCAGGGTGTGGTGGTAAACCCAATTCCTTGGCTATCTTCCTTACTGCTGATGTATCAGCACAACGATGACCTCGTTGGATTATGTTTTTAGGGATCTTGCCTTGCGTTTTATTGGAAAAGGCATTCCCTCTTAATCGGTAAGCACCATCACCGTAAGTAGCGATACGACTATCGCCCCCTTGTTCGAGTAATTTCTTATGTTGCTCAGTGTGCTCTACCAAAACTCTTCGGTTATCAGAGCGAACTCGGTCTGGATCGTTCGTAAACCAGTAAACAGGTTCCCACGCGGAACAAAGCTGCATACGGTTAACGCAAGCCCATTGGGTTGGAGCTGGTGGCTTGGATGTGTTTATCCAGGGCCAACGGTCCATTAATGAAAGCCCTAATCGATCATTTAGAGCTAAGACCATACGTTCAAGGTAAGTTGAACGCGAAGGGCGTTTACTTTCAAAAATGTCGTTACTCACGTTGAGTACCACAGAACCCCCTGGCACCAAGTTTTCTACAATTGGTTCCAAAGACTCGGTGATAAAGTCCACCCATGCCTGTTCACTAACATTCCCATACCCGCGCTCGATTTTTAAAGGATACGGAGGGGATGTCACACAAAGGTGGATCGGTTCTCCAAGCTCTGTGAATACCTTTTTGCTATTTCCCCAAATAGCGATGCCTAGATTTGTTGAATATGCGACAAGCTTTACTTCGCCCATTGCTTCATGAAGCCCTTTTTTATTTTTGTTTGCCAGCTTCTATACGCCACGCTCACCGTCCACTTTTTGGATGATATTCATGGACTTTAATGTTTGCTGAAACCAACGAATTTTTCTTTTGATAGGGCTGTGTTGTGCCTTGGCTTTGCCGATTTCGGCTTTAGTATTGATTTCAGCCTCTGATAGCCCGGCTATACTTGCTACCTTCGCATATAGCTCGGCATTGGTCATTGGACCATCAGCTTGTGCATAAGCTTCTTCCACATGGAAAAGCTCCAGCTGCCCCTGCATGTTTGGTTTCATTTATGCTCCAGACCAATATTAATAATTCATAGAATCATTTTATAGTTCTTTAAATGAAATGGCAATATCTAAATCCTGTAGAGATGTCGGTATATCTCTTCGATGGAATTGAACTAATTGGATAATGGGAGCTCTTTAAAGTGATTCATTGTTGAGTTTATGGCGACTTAGCTAGGGTAACGTTTTGTAAAATATGAGATTCCTGCCAACTTATGCCACAGACTTTCACATGTGAAAGTGCGAGTTGGATCTTCTTTATCTATAATGAGATCCTTGCGATGTTCTGACAGAACATTTTATGTTCATTGATAAGATCTACTATATTAACTATTACTTATCGTGAACCTTTGAAAGCAACTTATTTATTGGGTAAATATTAGTGTTTAAATTAAATACACTGCACGAAGCTGTGCCTGGCGTGGATCTAGATAGCCTGCCAGACATTAAAGCAGTAATAGGCCAAGCAGAACCGCTTGAAGCAAGTATGATGACGGTAATTGCATATCGTGAAATGCATAACGCCAACATTTTGAACCTTAGTGAGCGAGAGCGATTTTTTTTGAGTATGTCTTTGATGAAATGCTTTGTGGAGAAAGGGCTTCTATCGTCAGGTGATATGATGAAGTACCGACTTTCACATGTGAAAGTCGGCTGAGGATTTAGTGGATTTGTGTCGGTTGCTGGCACATTGGACAAACGTTACCGCGATAGTTAGGCAATACCAAAACTCTACTTGCCACGTTAACTAAGATTTTGTAGAGCAACATTCTCGCCGTTACCAAACCAACTGCAAAACACCCACCGTAACCAACAACTCTATTTTGAGCAGCTTTTAAGTACTCTTGCCCTATGAGTTCTTCTGCGTTCTCGTAGTTTGTAAGTTCGGTCATAGTTGTTAGATAGACACCTCTAATCTCTTGGGCAAGGAATGCCGCAACACAAAAGATAATGATGGTACACAGTATTCTTACATGGGTTAAGCGGGATATCCCCGCTTTAAACTCATAGTAGATATTGAATACAAGGGAGAACATAAGAGCAAAAAGTAGTGGCTCTGGAAGCGTCAGCTGGTGGAGGTATATCCGGATCAGGCTGATATAGACAAAAATACCAAATACATTCAAAGCCAATGTGCTTACATCCCTACCCAGTTGGTTGTTAATGGATAGTTTCACTTTTTACGTCTCCATTCCCAAGGTGGCATTCTTTCTGCCTCCGGCAATGCCCATAAGCCTACACCATTCTGTTTTGCCTCTTGCTCGTAAGAAAACAGTTCAGTGCTTTTTGCATACCGCCTGTATACCCATGCGTTACCCGTTTTTACCAGTTGTCCGTTTACCCACAAATCATCGACGTAGATATGACCAACAATGCGGCCATAACGATCAACGTCGGTTTGTTCTACACGAACGACTTTCCCACCCACTATAGAAAGAAGGGCTTGTTTTGCTTTCTTTCCCCAGGGTTGTTTCGACTCGGGTGTGTCGATTTCTGCAAGTCTAATACGGTGTTCTTTTTTACCATCGGTACACTGATAGGTGCCAGTGCATGAGGCATCTGTGAGGACTTTTATAGTGTCACCATCGCTGACTCGTACCACCTTCCCATAAAAGGTTTCAGCCATAATTGGTGCATTAAAAACGAAGTAGAGAAGGGTGGTAGTTAGAATTTTTTTAAGCATGATTAATTCCTTACTGTTGTCCTGATAGAGCATTCCACATTTGTTTGTGTAATGCCGAAATAGCGGTATAGGCCCCTTTCATTTCTGGTCGCTCCAGTTCCTTCAAGAACCAAAGAGACCCTAAGAGAATCGCTAAACATCCACCAGCCAGCATTAGATCATTGAACGTCATGAATAGGCTGTACCCAGACAAGCAGACATTGCACAGCATCCAAATTTTAGTGAAGAGCAATCCAGTTGAGTGATAGGTTACAAGCAAGTACGAAATGAAAGATGCGCATACTAGAACTAAAATTGGACCTCCCAACCACGTCGTCCATGTTTGAGTACCAAGAGGCGAGGGTAGTTCTAGTAACCATACTCCAGCACTCCAAATTACAGCTGATGCCATCATGTAGGCTGCTGCCATTTTTATCATCATTTGTGGTTTCATAACACTCCTTACCTATTCCACTTTCACATGTGAAAGTTGTTTTTAGGTTGTTTTTTCATTTAATTCCGATCCATAGCTGTGACGGATACTGTCATCGTTGAACCAGAAGCCCTTTTTGGATGGGGACTTAGTAGTCTCCAATCAAAAAGGCCCCAATTACTGGGGCCGCTTTCACATGTGAAAGTCAATTTGTGCTGATAGAGATAAATACTGACTTTGTGCCATTTACATCTTTCAGCCATGACATTGCACCATAATCTCCATCGACCATCGCGCTGTACCGTTCCCGCACACCTAGACCACACAAGAGGTCATCAATCGCTGTTGTTGGGTCACAGGATGGACGATATGTTTCTTGCCAATGGATATCTCCAGATTCGATGTATGCCTCTTTGATATGGAAGTACTCGCCATTCCAAGTTGTATATAACTTGTCGTCATTTCCAGAAAACAAACGTGGATATATAGCACCGTTTGAATTGAGCTCTGTGACGTTACTTGCTATGGATTGTTCTAATGTGGCAAACATTAGCTTCTCTGTTCTGATGGTATTGCCAACAACATTGTCGCGTTGACGCCACACAGCATGAACATCTCCATTGGTACTGGTTAAGCTAGCTTGCCCTGCATCGGCACTTATATTGGGAATGCCTGAGATAGGAGAGTAACCATTGTTGTCATTACGCCATGTTACGCCGATTAGGTCAGAAGAACCCGACCCTCGGCTTTCAGACCATAGCGCATAGCTAGTAAGGTTAGTGTTGATAGATGCTAAACCACTCTTGACTCCATCATCATCAATAACGCTGCGTTCCACTACAGGCGTATTGAATGGACCAAGTTTGACGGTATGTTTGGCTAGGACATCATTTTCATCATCAGCGCCCTTTTCGATACTTAGGATTTCAAGTACGCCAGGAGAAGTTTCTACTGAATGTATCGAGATAGCACTTTTAACTTCACCGTCACTGTTTGTTTTTATATTTCTCGAAAGTTCTGTCGTTGCAATGATATTGGCTTTTGTGCCGTCGTTGCTTAACCAGGCTATTGCCAATGCATTTGTATCGGAGCCAAAAATCGGAGTTTGCCAGATAACGATGCTTTGTCCTGACGGGTCAGTGAAGAGAGTGTTGTCGGTGATTTTTACTCGACTTTCCTCATTCGTAGCTGCCGCGTCAGTCATAAGTACATGATCAACTTCTAATGGTGGGGACCATTCTTGTGTTGTTGCGTCGTAATAGGAAACGTTCAGTTTCTGGTTGTTACTATTGTCTCTCTGTACCCATGTAATATAGGCATTACCATGATTTGAAAGGCTCATTTGAACAGAGCTCTTGTAGTGGTTTTCATCGACAATGAATGGTTGCCAGTCTGATCTTAGTATTTCACCAATATCGGCACTTATCTTGACTTTGTTAGGTACATTGCCATTCGCATAGTCTTCGATAGGGGCTACAGAAGCATATAGCTCATCCGGTTTGTCATTGTTGGCTTCTTCGACCCAGGCACTGTATAGAACAGCCGAACCATTTTCGTTTTGTAGCTGGATGACAGGAAGTGTTGCATCTCTTGTTGGAGAGCTCAGTAACACTTCTTTTTGCCATTCTCGCTTAGCGACCGTTGTTGTTTCTGTTGAGTTGTCTTGGTTATTGCTTTCACTACCATTGCCATTGGAAGTAGTTCCAGTGCCTCCACTGGAACCACCACATCCTGCCAACACTGATAGTAGAGCAGCTGCTAAAGCTGTTCTTCTTAACATCAATTACATCCTCTGTTGTTAGTTGTTTTCGGATTCAATCATCATTTTTCGAATGATGGCCGCGATAGCTTGTGATGGCTGTGCCCCACGAATAAGCTGAGTTTTCCCAGTTTGGTTATCTACGATGAAAGTCGCTGGTGTACCTGAAATGCCATTTTCAGTAGCTTGCTTCACATCTGCTGCTATTTTCAGGTCGTAACGGCCAGAAGCTAAACACTCTCGAACTAGGGAAGCATCGGCACCAACACTCTCAATAACTTCTGCCAAATTAGGCACTCCACCACCATTGCCTTGTGATTTGGCAAATACTTCGTCTAAGAACACCCAGAATCCACGGTTGCCTTTTTGTTCAGCAACACATTCCGCTGCTAACGCTTCTTTTTCTGCCGCTGGGTTATGAAAACTCAATGGCAGATGTTTCCATTGCCAGTTGATATTCCCGTTACTTGCATCCACCACTTCTTTTGGTGTGTCGTGGAATTTTTTGCAGAACGGACACTCCAGGTCAGAAAATTCCACCAGCGTGAATCGAGCGTTCAGGTTTCCATATATGCGTTTATCGTCAGGCACTTGTTCGGGAGCTGATTCGTATTTTGCGTATTTAGCCTGAATATCCTGTTCGCGTTTCTGTTGAACGAAATGTTCCAGTGCTTTTTGAACTGCATTGTTAAAGCGCTCTTCTGATTTAAAGCGATAGTCACTTTCTAGTTGAGTAATCTTCGACTGGAGAGAATCGCGCTCTTGAATGAGCAACTCTTTGGTCTGGTAAATTTGATATCCCACTGTAGCGACAGACGCTCCCAAAATTAGGGTCATAGCAGCACCAACGGCCAGTAGCTTTTTCTGCATTGGACTGAATGATTTTTGTTGTTGTGGTGTGGTTTGTTCTGACATTACATTTTGTCCTTAGTAAACTTTTACAGTTGCCAATTCATGAATCAGGGTTGAAGCTTCCATTTTTGCGCGTTGTGTTAAGCGCTTAACGATGTCTTCACTTGGTGAGTAATCAACGAGGTTTGTTTCTTCTATAACATTGCGAGAAATAGAGTGTAGGCTTCCTAAACCATCAATTAACCCAATCTCAAGTGCTTGCTCTCCATTCCAGATCAATCCAGAGAACACTTTTGGATCGGCTTTGAGTCGTTCACCACGGCTCTCTTTTACTCGCTCGATGAACTGCTGGTGGGTTTTCGATAGCACTTCCTTCCAGAAGCTAGTTATCTCTTCTGAAAGAGGGGAGAATGGGTCTAACAAAGCTTTGTTTTCACCAGATGTTATAGCTCGTCTTTCAATACCCAATTTTTCCATGAGCCCGGTAAATCCGAAGCCAGAACTGATGACACCAATAGAGCCAACCATACTTGCTTTGTCCGCATAAATTTTGTCTGCGGCCACGGCGATGTAATAGCCACCAGATGCACCGATATCATCAATTACAGCGATAACTTGTTTTTCTGGGTATTCTGCTTTTTGAGCTTGAATCTCTTCGTATATTCGACCTGCTTGCACAGGGCTTCCACCAGGACTGTTTATTCGTAGAACGACAGCTTTTGCATGGGGATTTTTGAAAGCAGCCTGAATGGAAGGTATTAGATGATCTTCATCTGCAAGTGAACCCGCAGCGATTTCTCCTTTGATATTAATGAATGCAACATGTGGAGTGTCAGCTTTGGATGTCTGCCAAGGTAGTCCTCCTGGATTTGAAGCTACGGTTAGAAATGCAACTATCATAAGGACAAAGCCAAGGGAGCGAATCAACTGAATCCCTCTTCGCCATCTTCTGTCTTTTACCTGTTCCTTATGGAGGGTAAAGACCAGATCTTTAATCATGTCTTTTTCCCATGCTTCTGGTTTATTGTTTTCACTCATGTTTATTCCTTAGTTGTGGTTTGTTTTCGACCTGGGTGAGGTGGAACCAGAAACAGCTCCCATTCTTCCTCGGTTAATTTGTTCTCTTTCGCTAATTCAAGTTTGTCGGCTTGTTTTAACCTCTCTGATAACGTGGATTCCGCTAACCCGAAATTAGTAGCGACTGCCGCAACGGAAGGGTATCCCTTGCCATTTATCACAATTTCAACATCGGCTTTTCGATTAGGGGGAATAGCGTTGAGTACCTTTTCCCAGTCCATATCTGAAAGCTCGTTACATCGTGCCTTTTCCAATAATTCTCGATGTCGAAGTCTCTGGTAGAGAGCCGAGTACGTTAAGTTAGCGGCTTCGGCTAGATGGTTTAACGTGGGGTAGGAATCACCTTTATAGGTGATAGGTTTGTTGGCCGCCTTTGGGCCCTTGTTTGGAGCTGGTGGTTCAGATAAGACTGAGTTCCAGTTCTCATCTGTCATAGTGTTGGTTTGGTAGGCTTTTAATAGCCCTTTATCCCTAATCCTTGAATAGAGAGTCCTTTCTGCTTTACCAGTTTGTTGGGCCAGTTCGGTTAAACTAGCGTAGGGTTTTCCTTTGACGTAAATAGGTGAACTCTTTCTTCGCCTTGCTTTACGTTTTTTAGTCTTTTTTTCTGGGCAAAATGTGCCAGCTTCTCTTTGTTCTATGAAGACAGAGCTAGTTTCTGCGTTGAAGAACTCATCCGCTATTCTATTTTTAAGCTCCGTTGCCCTGGCTATGACGACATCAAGCATTCGATCAACAGCCACAGCATTTGCTGCACTATACGGAACCAGCTTTCCTTCGCGGTTGCGTTTAAGGCTAAGTGCTTCTGCTTCTCGGCAAAGCTCTGTACATTGAATAGCGAAATGTCCGGTATCTTTCATTAGGTATGATGAAATGATGCCGCTCATTTTCCTCGTGAATCTTGAAGTCATATATTGAACATGCCCATCCATCAACTCCTGGCTTTCTATACCAAGCTTTCTGGACAGCTCTTCAATATCTTTTTGTTTATAACGGAAAGCCGAGTGTTTTAAGCTTTGTGCATTACGAATAAGCTCTTGACTCGCGCCATGTCTCTCCAAGTCGGATATTAGGAATGGGGCCAATAGATCCATGCGCACTACACTCCAACTCCAATGACCTTCAAGACAAATAGGCATAGCATTGAATAGAAGGGGGTTAGCAGTAGAGATGCCATGACCATACCGAATACTCGTGCTGGCATTTTTTTAGCGTACATAACCATCCAAGGCATCATTGCACATAAGGCAGCGATCATTGCTCCACCAGCGCCAAGCTCAGGGAAAAGCACTGATTGGATAAGGATAAACAGGCATTGAGCATAGCCAGCTTGATTCAATGGCTTGTTACTAAGGTTTTCTTCACTTTTTTCTGGTGTTTGAGTTCTTTCCACATTTCGCTCCTTACGCCAACTCTGGTTCACCGAAGTATTGACGGTATAAGTCGTGATCATTCGCTAACAGACGCTTGACTGTGCTTTCATCAATCTCATTAATTGCCATGATTAGGATTTGGTCTTTCCCAATCACACTCATATCTACAGTGAACCAAGTGCCTCTGACCGATTTAGCAAGAATTTGTAGGTTCCAAGGCACTTTTATCTCGTTGGCCGCAGTGATGTTTGAAACCTTAACAACCGTTGCATCCTTCCCGAGCCAGCGTTTGTTATCAATGACAAGATCCATATTGTCGAACGCTGATTTGGCTGCTTTTTTGCGGATTTCTATGATGGAGTTTGAGCCTCCATTCTTGGCCGCAAGCCAAAGAACTACCCCTAATGCTGTACAGGCGACGATAGGTTTACCTGCAAGACCAGCAATTACTCCGCCGATAGATATCAGCAACATCATTGCTTTATTGATTCTTGTTAATGGCATAAGCCCTCCTTTGCCATGAGAGTAACGGATAAACAGCAAAAGCTTCTCACGGCAACATGCCCAATAAGGGCAACTGAGAACTCAATGAAACAATCCCTCACACGAACAGGACGTCTTTATTAGTCCTTGCCTAATAGCCTGATATTTGTAGTAGAGAGAGACGACTTTTTTTTCATTCAGTAACTTTGTTCTGATGTAACGAACCTTGTTCTTTCCGTCGGGCTGTGGGACAACCGTTCTAACGTACCCGTAATCGGATACCTCTAAGTTGTATTGATTTTTAAGAATCACTCGGTATACAGATAGCTGGATTACATCCGATTCAAAGATCCTGTTATCTTTCCTTAACTTGGTATCCAGAGGGATAAGGACTTTCTTTTTTGATAAAAAAACCTGATCAACTCTTCCATGCAGAGGTACAGGTAGTGTTGTTGCCACATCTTCTTCACAAAGAAACAGAGTTGCGTTTCTCAACTCTTTTGGCATGTTTTCTTCACTCCACCAGCTGAGCACCTCATGCAAATGCTTTTTCCGCCATAGGTCTACTTTGGCAATTAGAAATGGAGCGACAATCAGTGAAACTAACAACAAGACTATATTCATAAGATACTCTCGATTACTTTATAGTATCATTATATAGCCCCTTAAATATTTGTCACGTAGCCACTTAGGAAGTACTAAGCATTTAGGTTCGGTATGAGGGAAGGGGTAGCGTGAAAGACTTTTAGGGCAGGGAAGAGCCCCGTGTAGAAGGGGCTATTGCAGCTGGTGGAGCACTAGTGAAGCAAAGAGGGGACTTTCACATGTGAAAGTCTACCGTCAGACATCATATCTAAGGTGTCTACATCTAAATTTGAGTCTCTTAGCCCTTTTCCTTCGTAGACGATATCTGGTGTGCAGCTTGATTTAAATACGCCGTGGGGAATATGATCGAAATCCCCAAGCCACATTCTAAGTCTGAGATCAACGATGTAGTCTCCTGGCAATGTAATCCAGCAATGAGGGGTTACTACGTCTCCTGACGACTTTTCTGTTACATAGCCGAACATGCAACAGTGTTCAACGTTGGCTTGTTTCAGAAGATGGCTTACTAGATAAGTCATTCCATCACAGTCAACCTGACAGTCCTCCAACACAAACAGAACTGTTTCTAATTCAGAAAACCATTCCTCATTGATCATTTGAAAGTTCCTTTTTATTTATCTCATTCTCAAAAGGGTACGGCTTTCTTCTTTCCGCCAATTCAATGTCTGCTCCGCACTGTTTACATAACCCCTGTTCCTTTGCACAGCTGTCGCAGACTGCATCAGTAGCAGTTGAGCCGAACTGCATTGTTTCTTCGCAAACACCACAAGGTTTTGATGTTATCGCAGCTCCTCCTATTCGTTGAGAACGAGCGTAATAGCAACATAAACACAAATGCATGGACTCTCGTTTTTCCTTTTCGACGTCAGAGGTAATCCTTTCGGCAAGTTGGAGTATGTGCTGGATTTGTTCTTTAGCTCTTTTGTTTCTATATGAAATTGTTGAGCGTGTAATTTGTTCTTTCTGCTGCTGCATGTCTACCTCCTGAAAAAGGCAATCTCCCTAAGCAAAATGCTTGGGGAGAGCTAATTAGTTCTCTGGGTGTATGAACAATAGAGGTTCGCCATTGTCGAGTAGATAAGGCGTTTTAAATTTAGATTCACCTACCTGTATGTTCCCAGATGCTACGTAAACATAAGCCCAAGAGGGAAGTTTTCCGCTTACAAGTGAATATATTTTGTCGCTTGGGACATGGCTACCTTTGCCGGGAGTAACTCGGAATCGGTTGTAGTAAACACTGTGGTTTGATTCAAAAGCATACGAATCAATTTCATCGACTCCGACAAAGCTAGGGGCCTTTGCTTCGCGGGGCTCAAAGACTTCGGTTGCTATGTAGCAGAGATCCACATTTGTCATGCCTGGTTTGTATATGGGGCAACCGTACTCTTCACTGTGAAAGTAGAACTCTACTTTGCGTTCGGAATTGCCATTTGTTGCTTCATACTCTAATCCCATTTCTTCTAGCGTTGATTCAATGGCCGTTTTCATTTCAGACAAAAGTTTTTCTTGAGCATTTTTGGTGGATGACGCTTCGGACTTTGGCATCCATGCAATTACGCTGTTTCTGGATGCTGTGTCGGGCTGCTCTAAAAGAGAGGTGACAAGCCCCAATCCTAACCCTGATGTTAAATCTAGGTTCGCACCGAAGGAGGAGGTAAACAAAAGAGAGTTTGTCGCAGCGCTGCCTGCAAATTGCAAAGACTCGTAATTCTCTCTTGGGACGTATTTGTCACTTACATCGTACAATCCACCAGCCTGCGCGATGTTATATGCACGACTGTGTGATTCATCGTATGACACTGGTTGGGAAGTTGACGCACAACCAGTCATTATTACCGACATTATTGACACGCCTAAACCTATTAGTTTTCCATTTATCATTACCTAACTCCTAAGTTGTTTTTAGGTTGCTTTTGTGTTCCTTTAGTGAACAATGCAACTTTACCTTATCTATCAAAACACTACCTTAAAGGCACTTTGCTTTTCTTGACGGCATTCAATCTATTTTTATGCATACCCAGCATTCAATCTAAATGTCGTCTTTGGGTTGCTTTTCGATATTTCACATTGAAAAGCCAAGTCCGTTTTCGGTTTGCCTTTTAAGCTCATTATATGACCTTATAAAGATGATGCAATACACTAATTCACGGCTGGTTAAAGTAAATGTCAGTACGGTCGATTAAAGAAAATCAGTGTCCTATGCTTTTTATTGGACGCTCAGAATTGGCTTGGAGAGCCTTGTATGGAATTTGTCGTTATTACTTTCTTTGGATTAGCTATATCCACGCTGGTGGTGCAATACACTTCTCGGCGTACTAACGGAACAACGCTAAGTTATTCCCAGTCTTTTAAGGTCGTCTTAATTCGCAGTGGAGTGGCTGTGGGGGCTGGGTTTTTGATTGGTAGATTGTTCTCAGTAGCGATTTCAAAAGGCTTTCTGAATAAGGATGTTTTGATAGAACAACCTCTGGTTGTTGCAGGTATAGTTGCGTTTTGCGGCCTAGCTTCGTTCCTGGCATTTCAGTGGGGTTACTCAAAGATTTCCGGCAAACAGGTCTCTCTGTTGTCAGCTCTCAAGTTCGCAGTCAAAGAGATAGGGTACTTTATGTTACTGCTTGCTGGAGTGTTTGTTCTTTCGTTAGCTCTGTTTGGTATTGTGGAGGTTATGGCGAGTAATGGTTCTGAGTTGTCTATCCGGTCTTGATTCGATGTGTGATGTTATTTCGGTGCTCGGAAACATCACCAAACCGGGTTCTAATTCATTGATTAGCCTCTAGTGCTATTTATCTTCTTTGCTTTCACCAAAGCAGTTCCTATGGACCGAAGGAAACACAACTAGGTAGTACCAAGCATTACATAAATCCTTCGGTATCTTCAAGACATTCATATCTGCATCATTTTTTATGACGTTCATCGTATGGCGATAGTGAGCTGGATACCGCGTTTGCAAAGGTAATAAAGCTCGCAATACTTGAGAATAGAACTTCTGAGCTGGCCGCAAGGCAAGTATACACATTGATTTTCTGGATTAACGTAAGACCAGCAAGTGGTTTCGTTAACTCTAGGACCTGCACTGTTGGAGTCTTTTAGGTTGCTAATTGGTAGAGCTCCCTAATTTGGTTTTGGGGTAGGTTTGATATTGATTCATAGACATAAGGCGCGATCGGTTAACTGATCGGGTCTGTATGTTAATTGGCTTGGTGTGTTCTGGTGCGTCATTTGTGTTTTGTCACGCTATGTTCTGCTGTGACATTGTTAGAGCTCTCGTCTCGTTCGAATTTTACCTGGCAATCATGTTTAGTATCCGATTGGTGATTTGTAGAGGGCAGCGTTGTGTTTGGGGGTAATCACCTAATGGAAGTAAGCCGAGAGGATGTAAGCCATTATTTCGACTCTGACATTAAAACCTTTGCTGTGTCTCAATGCTGCTCTTAACAACGTGCAAATTCTGTGTATCAGTAAGGTTTGTTGTGAGGTGACAAATGATGTTTTTATCCACAGAAAAAGTGGATAAGTTTTGTACTAACACCAATTCCTCTGTGTCTTGTGAGTGCAAATTACCCTTGCTTAACTTGCGTATAAAGCTACTAGTGATAGCAATCCCATAGCGAACGCACCGCTTAAACATAGTTGCAGCACACGACGGCATTTAACTTGTTTGTCTGTCATAAAGCGCTGTGTGGCACTCTCATAGGAGAAGTGAGCAAATTCACCTCGCAATGTATCACTGGTTCCGTTAAAAGCGTTAGAGAGCTTTCTAGGCGCTCTCTCGTTGATCCTTTTACTCACTCGTGATCGTTTGATCATTTTTTCACATTTGCCTAATTTTGCCATTTCAGTGGCTGATACAGAATTCATGTTGGTCTCCTTGGTTCATTGTTCTTATAGTTCAACCTTTCGCTTATCAATAAGTTTTTCGTAGTCATTCAGAAGCCTACGGATCTTCATTAGTACATTTGAGCGTTGTCTTAGCACTGCGTAGTATTCTTCGGTCATTTTTATGGACTTGAACTCATCGTCAGTGGCTTTTTTGAATGCTGACAAGTCGTATTGATTGCCTGTCCCTTTCTTGAGGTATGTTGAATACACTTGGGATTTACCCCCCTTTGGATCTGGCTTGAAACGGTTTAAAAACCATTCGGCAGATAGGCTTCTTCCATTCATTCTTGCCCTAGTTCCGAATCGCCATTGATTATTTTCGTCCTCTTCTTCTCTGGCTATTCTGTTTGATGCCCAATGTACGTCTGCTCTTTTCTTTGCTTCAACGATAAGAACTTTCATCTCTTGCTCTAGTGCGGTTTGTATCTCTAGAACAAAGTCTCTTGATATTGCTTCAATGTCATCAAGGTACAGTTCAGATCTTTCATCCTCATTTTTGGGATCTAACAAAAGATCCCAGTCTATATTTGCCTTCTTACTGGTTTTATCCGTACTCATTTCTTAGGCTCCTGAGCTGGCTTTAGCGTGGCTAATAGCAAAATTCCTAACCAATTCCTATCCAAATACCTATCTATCTGGAGGATTTAACTCTTTTATCCAGATAGATAGGTACTCTCTTACGATAGCTCGTGAATTATTTTTGTCAACGCTCTATCTATCTGGATAATTTGTTACCAATATCCTAGATATTGCAATCTTTATGATTATGTATCGGTTTTATCCAGATAGATATAGGATTTCTACTCATAAATATTTCACTATACACCAGCGAGGTTATTAAAGAGTCTTGAGCAAATGCTTCGATTGTTGCTTTTTTTTGGTTTTTTTAATCGAAAAGCAATCTAAACGCCCCTTTTGGGCAATTGTGGAGGCGGTCTTGGTAAATGTCGTGATGTAAATTGTCTCTCATCGGCTGAATTGCATCTAAAAGCCATCTTGTGATTACTTTTTGATTTAATAGGAGTGGGGCATGTTTGTTCTTGGTCTAGATATTGGATACTCAAACTTAAAACTTGCATACGGAGAGAAGGGGGAAGAGCCTAAGGTTGAAGTTCTGCCTGTAGGCGCTGGGCCAGCAGAGCTTATGCCTCAGCAGTTAATGGGAGGCGCGTCTAATTGTATCCTGGTGGACATAGACGGAGAAAAATGGGTCGCTGGGGTAGAGCCAGATCGATTGCAGGGTTGGGAAAGAGAGTTACATGGTGATTATCCCTCAACCAAATCGTATAAGGCTTTATTTTTAGCTGGCTTACTTTTGAGCGGACGTTCAGAGATTGATGTTCTTGTAACTGGTCTTCCTGTTGATCAGTTTATGGATAAGTCTAAGAGAGATGCACTTGTTGAACGTCTTACTGGTGAGCATCAAATTTCACCTAAAAGAAAGGTGCTGGTGAAATCAGTTGTAGTCGTGCCTCAGCCTGCCGGAGCGTATATGGATGTGGTTAGTTCTTGCGATGATGAGGAACTGTTAGAAATCATAAATGAAGGTCGAACAGTTGTTATTGACCCTGGGTTTTTTAGTGTTGATTGGGTCGCTCTCGAAGAGGGGGAGGTACGTTATCAATCTTCTGGTACGTCTCTGAAAGCAATGTCTATTCTTCTACAGGAACTAAATAGACTAATACAAGAGGACTATGGTACGGGACCTGGATTAGAAAAAATCGAAAAAGCTATCCGCTCGAATAAGAAAGAATTGCTTCTACACGGTTCGAAAGTTCCTCTTAGTGAGTACTTCGATAAGGCTGCGTCTAAGGTTGCTCCAAATGCATTAACGCCTATGAAGAAGTCTATGCGTGAAGAAGGTATGGCTGCTGATGCTGTGTTGCTTGCTGGTGGAGGAGCTTCGGCTTACAAAGAAGCTGCAAAAGAACTGTTCCCTCATTCAAAGGTTGTGGTTCCTTCCAACGCAGTGGCATCGAATGCTCGTGGTTTTTGGTTCTGCGGCTAGTTAAGGGGGACATATGGCTAGTAGTGATTGGGATGGGAAAATTAGTAATTTCAAAGTCTCAGAGCAGGCATTTCCCGAGCTTTATCAAGAGCTATCTCAAATGCATCATAAGGAACGTTGTGACCGTCTTAGATGTTTAGCTATGTTAGGTATGTATGCTCTTAGAGGTGGGGCAATGACTACAGTCCAACACTTTAGCCCTCCACTTGAAGAGCAGGTTGAAGAGAAAAATAATAAGTTAGACAAAGCTAGGAATGGGTTGAAAGGTAAATTGCTGCAAAGTGTATGACGCAGATTGTAAATAGAGCGTTGTTCCAATAGAAAAGGGGTGAGAAATCTCACCCCTTTTTTAATCAATGAGCAAATCAAGCATAAGAATAGTTGCTTTCATGGGTGAGCGATTCTTCTTCATTTTTTCCGCTACATGCTTGGTTTTTACAGAAAGGGCAATCCACACTTGTTCTTTGATTAACTGATGTGAAGTAGTTGCACTTGCAGCTATGACAAGTTTCTATCATAGCTTCACCAGAACGCAGCTCTTGGGCTAAACACCACGCATCGGTGATGTCGAGCATCTGCCAACGAGTTCCTTTCATTCCAGGCGTCTCATTTCTAATAGCGCAATACATTTGGTAAGCCACATGGAGTGCATCAATGTTTATTGAACGAAGGGCCGCTTCGCCAGCTATATTGTAATAAAGCTGCATCAATAGAGACGCTTCAATCTTTGATGTATGGCTATGAATCAAAGTTGCACCTCCACGCGCAGTTCTACTCTTCCTGCAAATTTCAAGACCTTCATCTTCTAGCTCTTTGTACATTCTACGTACTTGCTTGTAGGTAAGTCCTGTTTCTACCATGATGATCTTGGTAATGTATCCAGCCAAAGCCATGTTCCTAGCCGATATCCATCGGGCCAAAGAGTTTGAATTACAACTCATTGCCGCCTCCCGTTGTAGTTATAGATTGTTGATGCTTCTTTAAAATGAGGTGTGTAACCCTTTGTTCGTCACTGTCCAGAATTTCTCTCACCAGCTCAGGTGAAAACCTGATCGAAAATGGCATGTCCTGGCTACATGCTAAGTTTCTTAGTTGATTATCAGAGGCTTGAGATACGATTTTTGTAAGGTTGACTGAGACCCCGAAAGTTTGCGCTGCAATATTAATGTCTTGCTGTGACACTTTTCCCATAAGCAGCCAATATGCAGCCCCAAATCCAGAGTCAGAAGAAGGCGTCAAACAAATTTGATCGAAGGATTGCTCCAAGTGTGAGATATAGATTTTTTCTGGCGAGGAAAGCTTAAAAGAAAGGATTACACCTGATGATAAGAGCTCTAATTGATGCTTTGTAGCATCCGCAAGTGCTTCCACTGTTTCCAGTGGAAGAGAAAATTGCTCCGAGACTTCTCGTGGGTGGATTTCTGCTAGGTGCTTCAACAATGTCCATAAAGACAGATCAAATTCGTAAACATTTCTATCAGCCTGGGATTCACTAAGAGAGGCAATATTCATATTGTAAGAACATGAGTAGTCCATCCTAAATGCCCTCAGTATCCAAGTTTCTATAAATGGCAAGGATTCGACTGCCGTAATTTCTTGCTCTAGCTTCATCAGACCAGGTGTAATAACGACCGATGCCTAGCTCCAAATCTCCAGGAGCGGACGAAATGCACTGGGCTAAGTAACCAGCTCCGACGTCAACGTTTTTAGCAGGGTCCAAGAGCTCATCTGGAGAACTTACTTTATCTCCATGCCAACGCAGATTGATTTGCATCATACCTACGTCAACATTTCTTCCGTGCTGAGCGAGAAGTGCATCGAGTTTTAACTTGGCTGATTCGAGAGAGGTCTCGTAATGAGGACCACCTTTGAGTGTCCTTAATGCCCAAGGCCAAGGGCTAATGTTTCCATCACCTCGACCTGTAGCTGACTCAGCCAACGCAACAGAGTACAAAAGCTTCGCTTCTACACCGTGTTTTATTGCTGCCTTTTCGAATACTGTACCAGTTAAGTCAATCGCGTTTGCTACGCTAGACATCCCGAGCAACGTAATTGCTATAAACTTCTTGACCCTTGCCATATATGAAAACCCTTATTTTCCTAGCCAGTCCTTCGGGGTGATCCCTTAAACTTTCAATTTTTCTTTTGGTAATCCGTCTTCGTATCTTTCCGGCCATATCTCAGTAGGCTTTTTGTTTAACGCTTGTGCGATAACGTACTCCCAGCGCGGGGACGGTTCGTACAAAGTGTTAGAAAGTACTTGTCGAGATGTTTTGTGCTCCCTTGCCAGGGATGCCAGGGATTTCCCTTGTATCTTTAATTGATACTTTATCCAACTGCGTTTCTGTTCTTCGTTTTGGGGAATTTCGCTATTCAAATACATCCTTTGTCTCTCTATTACCAAACTCTTTTTAAAGTTGCTTTCTTGTCGTTTGTTGACATTTCTTGACGTATTATGACCTTATTTATAGGATCATAAAGTGAGCCTATCAACAGAAAAAAACTTTAAAAATAGTTTTATCTTGCGTGGTAACGTTTTTTGCAGTAAGCGAATTGAAATTTGAAGTTTAATTTTTATGCAGGTGCTTTTGACCTGCTAGAATTTTATGCCCAGTTGGGTTGGAGTCATGGGCTATAGGCGTACCATTCGGGGGAGTGGTACGAAGAGGCAGAGTACCAAAAAGGAATGTACTCTACGTGTGTGTAGTAAGCTAAATAAGGTTTAGGAACCGAGCGGGCGCTGGTTCCTAATAAATTCACAACTAACCCTAAGGGTGATTCTTATTAATACTCTGACTTGCAGATGGGATCAGATGCAATTGCAACCATTACATTTGACCGAATAGGGTGCATTTTAACCACTAATAAAATTATAATCAACTGATTTCACAAATGGTTCTTTATTATATTTAGCGTATTCATCACATTTTTGCTGAGTGAAAGTCACATTTTTCATATTTTTCTATATGAAGATGGCGTTATAGGCACTTTCACATGTGAAAGTGAGTAGTAGAAGACGGATTCATGGTTGCATTATTTGATTCTGTGTTATATTGGTATTATGAAATTCGTTGAGGGTAAGAGCATGAAGCATGTCATTAATATTATCGGTTTGTTTCTGTTGCTGCTGGGGTTTGTTATGGCAGCGGATACTGCTTGGGGATGGGCTTTGATGTCTGTTCCTGTAATGTACTGGACGTTGGGGTTTGTGTTATTGGTTCATAAAAGTCCATTTGCAGCGATTGTTTTCTGGTCTGCTGTCGCATACATACAGTGGCAAGTAGCATTGGTAGCAATGATGGCTTTTATTCTTTTCGTTGGGATGCGCGCTGTTTATTCTGGTGGTGTTAATAAAATAGGAACTGGGAGATGCGCAAAGAAAAAACGACACAATCCCGCTACAGGTTTGCCAATGATGGGCCACAAAGGTATGGATGTAGATTCAAATGGTAATCCTTTTAATACCTTCTAAATAAAAAGGAGCACTTGGTGCTCCTTTTGGATTCGGGTGAAAGGGAAGAATTAATCGAATTGCTGATTTGCAATGTTGTAGCCACGAACGGCAGTAAGATAACTTCCTGATCTATCTCCAGCGTCACCTGCATTTTGTAAAACATTCACAAGTTGGTCTGTAAACTCTTGGTTTTGTTGAGATAAAACAGGGCTGCCATCTTCATTCATCATTACTGAACCATTAGCATCAGTTTCAGCATACTGCATTTTTAAGTTGTTAACAGCTTGACTCATTCTATCTTGGTTAGTATCAAAAGATTCAGCATAAACAGCCGCTTGTTCGTTTGTTAAACCGTATCTCGATGTCCCGAGCTCAGCCATAGTTTGCTTGAATTCATCTCCATATTGTTCCATGAAATTAGCTGCTGCACTACCGCCAGCTTCCGCTGCCGACGCTGCCGCTGCTGCGTAGAATGCCCCTCGTTGTTCTAAGCTCATTCCTTTAGCTGCTTCTGAGAGATCCGACTCTCCCGTTAACCACTCTTTGGCTGCGTTGTAACCGCTAGCTGCTGCGCCAATAACATTACGACCTAATTTTGCCGCTGCAACTGCCATTTCTCCGCCAAAGCCGTACTCTTCGGATATATAGTCGTCACCACGTTGAGTCGCTTCGATAAACTGGTCCCTTTGTTCTGGTGTCATGGTTCGCAACTGATCCATTGCATTTGAAAAATCGCTCGCTGTCGCCTGTCCACCAGCTACTGCTGCACCACCAACTTGCTCAGCTCTTCGAGCCAACCAGTCTCCAGTATTGTCTACTGCCCCCCAAGTGGAAGCGCTCCATGACATATCCGGCAAAGCATTGAGCATATTATTTCTTGCTTTTTGCTCTTCTGGGCTAGAAACAGCTCGGTTAGTCTGATTTGCAAGATTGCCTAATTGTTGGAGGTTTGCATCATGTTCGCCAGTTACCGGAGTAACAGGAGGTGTTGGTGGCGTTTCTGTTACCGGAGCTGTGCCAGACGTACTGATTGTGTTCTCCCTAAAATTGGAAGGTAAAACAGGACCGCTTCCAACGTTGCTGCCAACTGTCTGCCCTAAATTCTCTGGCACAGTCGGAGGAGTGAGGCCGCTGTACTGTAGAGGGTCGCTTTCAAATCCGCTATTTCTCCCGGTAGCTAAGTTGATTGCACTAACAGCAGCTTGGAAGCCTCCAACTTGTTGCCCTGGCTGATAGTTGTTGGTATTTGTCATAGCTGTCAGTCTAGCTGCCGCTTTAGCTACACCTGGGTCCATGCCATAACCACGATATCTTTGTTCGAGATTTGCCGCTTCTTTTCGAACTGAGTCCGGTGCATTTTGATAATGTTGGTTGAGGTAATCCATTGCTTCTGGCGAGCGAGCGACTTCGCCACCCAATGTTTTAAAGTCGCTATTTGTCATCGAGCCCATAGAGTTTTGCAATTGATCCATTGTTGTATATGCATTAGTGGCAGAAACAAGCTCTTGTGCAGACTTAGATAGATTTTGAGATAAATTATCACCCCATGACTGTTTAAAGGATTCGCCACCTTGTCTATTAATGCCATGAGCTAATTGATTGGTAAGTGCCTGAGAATCAGTCTTCCCCCATGAAACATTTTTCATGAATTGCGATACATCACTGGCAGACCATGTTGACGTATCTGTTGCAGACGATTCCGTTTTTCCCTGGGCTTGAGCAGTTAGACCTACAATATCACCACCACCGCCTTTGGCTCCATCCTCTTGAGAAGGTATAGTTGCCAAACCAGTTCCTTTGGAGGGACCTTTAACTGCATTTTTTACTGCTGCACGAGCGGTGCCCATCAGTGGCATTACCATTGCCGCAGCTTCTTTTACATCTAAAGAGCCTGTAGCCTGCATTGCGAACGCGCCTTTTACAGCATCGGCATGTTGATCATCAACTTGAAACTTATCCATGAAGCTTTTAGCTTGTTGATTAACCAACTGGCTTTGTTGAGTGTTTTGTGAACCGATTGTTCGGCCAATGCTAGAAAGACGGGAGTATGCTTGGTCTTGTGATACGCCATGAGAAAAACCTCGGCCAAGGGTGTCTGAGAATGCTTCTGACTTCTGGCTTTGTACTGCCCTTGCTGAGCTAACCCCGCTTCCAATAGATGAGCCAAGAGAAAATGAACTGATCATGCTTTCCGCTCCTGTTGCCATCGTCCCACTAAATTGGTTGTGGTTATATGCAGGTTGACTGTTCATTACTGGGCCTTGATTCAAAGCGTCAGGCGACTGAATTTTCTCATTGACATGATCAGAACCGTTAACCCTGTTAGCTAGACTGGTAAATGCGTATGTTGATCCTGTCACTATGAATAGTGAAATAATAGGAGTGGCTGCTGCTAACATTCCCCCCGTAGCGATCCAGTTCTGTAGAATGTCTCCTGTTGAGGATAATGCATACATTGAGTTTAAGCCTGGTGTAGACAGGCTTGCCATTTCATTAGTCGCTGCTGTATGAATGAATAGGTTTGTTATAGATAGAACTGGCATCCATAGCTGTATCCAGAGAACCGTTTGGAAGTATTTTCCTGCCAACGTCATTCCCATTGAACCCATAACGATGATAAAGCCCATTATAGGAGTTATCGCGTAAACAAAACCTTCAAAGAACGTTAACATCGGTCTGACGACTGACATGAACATAGATTGCTCTGCTGCCCATTGAGTGTTTCGCTGTTGAATCGCTTGGTTAATCATCAATGCAGAACCATAGTCTTGAAGGTCCTGGTATCGTCCGGCAGCTGCTTCATAATACAAAGGCTCTAGTAGAGCGACTTTTGTATATTCTACTGCTGAGGTGGAAATTGCTCCTACTGCTTGTAATGAGTCAGCTATCTTTGTTAGAGCATTTACACCTGTATAGGTAGGATCTACACCAAGTAGATTGTTTAAAGCGTTATTTACATTGGACCCACTTAGGTTATTTAATGCCCCAACAATGCCAACCCCCTCAGCTGTAGACCATGCCTCACTACAAGTAAAATCACCACCATCGGGATTCGACGCGTTTAGATATACACGCGTTCCGTATAGTGAAGAATTGAATTGTAAGGCTTGATCTAAAGGGAGTGTTAGAAGCTCATCTAAGCTCATCAGGTTGAGATCTACTTTTGTTAGCGTACATTCTCTAATGTAATTAGAAACTGAGCGACGAACATCAACATAGCCACCACCTTGCTCTTGGTTTAGGGCTGTAAAAATAGCGCTATCGTACACACCGCGTCTTACATCATTCAGTAGCTTGAGTGTTTCAGAAAAGTGAGTTTCAGTAACATTGGGTACGATAATGCCGTAACCAGTCTCAAATAATTTTGTTAGGGTGTAGCCAACATTCGATATAACACCTCCGGCAAAGCCTATACCAATCGGCACGTTTGCCACAGGACGAACTTGCCCGGTGTAAGCATCTTCAATCTTGACTAATGAAGTCGGTACGAAGAAGCAGGCGTATAGTAGCCACCCCATAAAAATTTGCTGAATATTGATCTGTTTTGCCCCTTGGAAAACAGATTGAACGGTTATCATCACTACACCAATAAGCAACCCAACACTGACCATCTTGGTGAAGTCATTGGTCCCCGTGATCATGGCTACAGCAATTAATATCTGCTCAAGAAATGCTGAGTCGCCAATGGAGTAAATAGTAAATTCAGGCATGAAGTTTTACTCCTTTGTTCTTGGTGCTTTAGTTAGCGTCGATAACATATATTTTTGCTTTCGAACGTTATTTAGGAGGTTGTTGTACTTTTCGATTTGAGAAGAGAGATCTCCATATTGAGCTGTAAGAATTGAGTATTCGGCTCTCATGTTGGCTTGAGATTCACGTAATACTTCCAACGCTTGCTGTTTATAAGGACTATCACTGTTTGATATAGCAATAAATGCAGCTCTGAAAAGCTCATTAGTAAATGAATACATCATTGCTAGAGAAATCGCTCCAGACGACTCTGAGGCAAATAACATTGCAGAGTCTTTAGATAGAACAGAAAGATTTCGGATGATTGCACCTATACCAACAGGTAAGCTAGCTAAAAAGTTTTGCTCGCTAGTTGATAGTGTTCCAGCATTACTAGCAAACTTGAAAATAATACCTGTAGATGTACTTGAACCAATAAGCATATCTTCAATTTGGCTCTTTATGCCTGTGATGTTGACGGTTTTAACACCGCCACCAGTTGCCCCAGCGCTTAGGCAATTTTCAGTATCTGAACCACATGAGTATATTTCAACGTTACT
This sequence comes from Vibrio sp. 1557, assembly GCF_033340175.1. NCBI lineage: Bacteria > Pseudomonadati > Pseudomonadota > Gammaproteobacteria > Vibrionales > Vibrionaceae > Vibrio > Vibrio sp. 1557. The sequence goes on from NZ_JAWOVZ010000010.1 coordinate 149,567, forward strand.
ACCAGTGATTAGATCTGAAATTTGGATTTTATTGCCAGGTAAAGTGGTGATTGGTGTCGTTTTTTCCGTAATACTTGCGTGTGAATCATTAACAATATCACCGATTATTACTGTTCCCGTCACAGACATTATGGCTTCTAGTAATGTGTTGTCTCCGTATGTGAACCATGCGTTTGCATTATTTTTCTTCAATTGCTTCCAGATGATATTACCAATCATTTTCTTGTACTCATCTGGGTTGTTTGATTTCAATTGTTCGAGTGGTGTAGAACCGCCTTGCTCTTGCTTAGATGAGAATACATCGTCAAACAGACCCGTTGTGGTAGCTGTAATGGAAGCGTCAGTTTTGTGTTTAACATCGAATGAAGAGGTAGCGTCATTTACGATACCTTGTGCAAGTTGACAAGAATTACCCAAATATTGGTTTAATTGTTGTATTTTCTTTTGGAAGTTTTCTATCCATTTTGCACCATCAGGAAAGACGTTATCCAATGCTAATTGGAATGCGTATCCCTTTGCATTTGCAGCTACCGAACGCAGCAAAGTGACGATTTGTTCTGCGTTAACAAAGCTCAATGAGCCCCCAAATAGGTCAACACCACCACAACCAGCTTTCCATGATGGAGGTGTGAATGACACTAGGTTTTCATTAAATATGCGTGTTTTCGTGGTGTATCGACCACCAGCCAGAACCCCTCGACGCTGTGTTTCAAATACACCTGGTTGAGTGACATTGCTCATTTCATTGAAAAGGGCGTCCATTTCAGACTTTAAGCCGTTAGCTGTAGATATACTCGGTACTGTCCACAGAACGGATGCTACGCAAATAGCGAGAGCTTTCTTCCGCAGCTTGTTCTTTCTGAACATCTTATTTCTCCTTAATTTTTTCGCGGATGAAGTCCATCAATTGTTCCGGCGGGATATAGTTCCCTTTATCATCCGTCATGATTTCTTCTAAGGAAGCCTCACCTGTTTTATCGGTAAGAATTTCCGCAATGTTGTTGTCGGTATTAACCAGTGCTCTTGTTTTGTTGAATTCGTCATCACTGATCCAACCTGCTCGGCGAGCAGTAACTAGAATTCGATTGGCTGTATCTGGAAGTGACATTACCCCTTGCCCAACAGGAGCAAAACTCCCATCTGGTGAAGCTAAGAATAAAGCTGGGTAGGTGACGACACCTAGCTGTTCGGCATGGCCGTTATCTACTTTGAACTCGGGGAAAATGTTTCCTGGGAAAGGGGTGCCGTCAGAAGATACTGCCACGACAGTAAATCCATATCCTTGCTCAAGCATTTTGACTATTGGAGCCTGTATTTCGCACATTTCGCAGTTTGGCTGGTAGAAGAAAAATAGACCCACACGACTTGCTACAGTCCCAAGTAATGTCTGCCTTTCCTTCCCAGCCTTACTATCTACTTGCTGAGATGCGAACGTGGCATAAGGTCTTCTGGACACTTCATCAAGATAAGGATCACCTAAAATAGCCAGTTCATATGCATCTTGCGCTTGTTCTGAACGATCCATTGCGAATCGCTGCATGTAAGCAAAAGCTTTAGCGTTCTCAATGGTTGGGTTATCCCACCAAGCATCTTTGTATTTAGGTAAGTTCTCTCTAAACCACGCAGCAGAAAAATATTCAGGTCCTTCACTCTGGGCCATCTGTTCTTGCTCAGGAGGTGGTGGGGGAGGTTGCACTGCTACTGGCTTAGGTTTAGGTACTTCTTTTTCTTCTGGCTCGACTTCATAGAAAAACCATCCTTCCGCCTTTCTATCGTAAAAGCCGGGCCTACTGTCTTCTGCTACGGAGATATTTGGCATTGAGGCTATCAATGCCAGCGCTAAAGTAGCTTTCTTTAAAGTCTTGTTGTTCATGTCACCACACATATTTTCCCATTCAGGCATATGGTAACGGGGGGGAGGATTAAGGAATGCATCTGAAACCTCCCATTTAGGGCAATTAGGGGAGGTTTTATTGTTGTATTTTTGGTCGATTAGGCTGTTTTTATGTGTTCTGACTGATTGTTAGTTGCTTCTTCCTGCTGAATCTTTTCAAGTTGACGCTTATGGGTGATGTACCTGATCACCATTTCCACTGAAGCGTTAAGCGCAAGTGCTCGCATGGCTCTCGTGCTTGCAACGTAAAGTAGATTGATCTCATCATCCCGTGCCTCAGGTTCTAGCTCGGGGTCCAAAACGTCAGGGAAGTCATCAAATAGTTGGACATAATCCCACTCCAGTCCCTTTGCTCTATGACTGGTAGACACAGTGACATTTGCAACCAATTCGTCTTTTACGGTGTTAAGGCGTAATATCGCAAGATGTTCAGGAAGATCTTCGTAGGCTTCGATAATTGCCATCGCTCTAAACATCTCGTTGTCTTGAGTCGCACGAGCTATCTCGGTGAACTCTTGATAGTCCTCATAATCATTAAGTATCTGCTTGTTTCTGACACGTTCTCTTTCTTCACGTGAGAACCAAAAGATATCTTCCAGATAGTCGATTTGGTAAGACTCTATACCACCAGCCCAGAAAACTTTATGTCCCGCACCTGTGTAGCCCAAAGCAGTTTGAATAACTCCCATTACCGTGCGGTGTAACACAGCATGATGCCCGATATTTTGAGGTAGCATCATAAGAACCTGATCTTTAGCTCCGCGCCCAATTACCGGCTTGGTCTCTCCTTTTAGTTCGAGAAGGGCATTAGCAACCATCGCTACATTAGGCCCAAATCGGAAACTATGTGTGAGGTAGAGTTGATCTGCGTTCGAGAAGCGGGGGTTATTCATCGCATCATTTGCACCTCTGAAACGATAGATTTGCTGGTGGACGTCTCCAACAAGAATAGTCCTTGAGCGCTGCCTAATTACAATGTCACTAGTTACTGGGTTAGCGTCCTGTGCTTCATCAAAGAGGATTACCTGGTATCTCAATGATAAATTGGGGTGAGATAATTGGTACAGCTTTAAGTATCCATCATGAACCATAGGGAAAGGATCTTGAGGTTCACACATCCTCTTCCAAATATCTTCTGCACTTTGAACGACTTCTATTACGTATCTCTCTTGCTTTGTTGTTAGTAGTAATCCAGTATCTGCTCTTTCGAAATGGTCATACAGAATTTGGTCATCTGCGCTGCACATAAATGCATTTAGCGTATCCAGGCAGTCTCTTGCAAGAGTCCAGTTTTTTGTGTTTAACGCTTGTGCTATATCGGTCAGGCGAATGTTTCCCACTAATTTGTGCGCAAACATACGTCCAACAGATGCGAATGCTAGTTGATGAGAGGTTTTGCACGTAACATTTCGGGGAAACTTTTCCGCAGCTTCATCTCTTATCGCTCGGTTGTACGCGATATACAGCATTCTTAGGCGAGGATTAGCAAGAGCATATTTGATGAGGGTTGTTGTCTTTCCCGTGCCAGCATAGGCCCTAACTATCAGTTGGTTTCCTTGATAGTTGGTGATTCGGGCTTGCTCTGGGGTATCAGGTGGTAATGTTTTGTTCATCGCGTGTACTTCACTATGGGAACGCCCCAGAATAAAATCCGGGGCTTACGATGGAATTAGTTGGACGTTTCTTTAAGGTCACGAACTAGCCGCAGATATATATTAGATTGTGCTAACGATGCGAACTCAGTTCCTTCATTGAAATCAATAACTCGCGCTTTCAACTGAGGGTTAACCTTGCTGTCAGGAGTGTTTGACCAATAAAGTACTTTTGGGGTGCTTTTGAATACCTCCAATCTGATCGCAGGAGCTGAGCATGACCTTTCGACAATGGAACCAAGCTCTTTAATGTTGGGTAGTCTCCAGTCAGAGTACCCTAGTAAATTGCTGCTGTTAGCGTCGTCCACAGCTAGTAACGCATCAGACCAAGTAGGAAATGATTTTAGAGTTCCAATGCAGTTATCGGCACTATATCTTTGTCCCATAGTGCAAGTGGTCCACATCAAGCCTGTTGCGGCGTCAGTAACTGTGCCGTCTTTATGTACTGTAAATTGCTCTATATTGGTGGTGGGAGCGATAATATCTGACTTACAAGTCTGTGCGTAAGTTTGAGTTGATATCCCTACAAGACAAAGAATGCTTGCCGCAACGGTTAGTTTGGACTTCATCACTGTTTCCCTCCTCTTGCTAAACGAATGCTCGCCGAGTTGCTTTGTTTATGACACAACTTAGCTTGTCCATTGCTTGAGTCCATGCACCATGCTGTACCTTCACCATTTGAACTCGGGGTTCCAGACCAAATCGGTGCGCCACCTTCGTAGTTATAGAAATAGTCGGTATCGAGCAGTGTTTGACTGTTTTCATAATTGGCAATAGAACGTAGCTCTTCAATGGAAGGTAATCGCCAATCTTTATAGCCACAAACGGCTAGCTCGTTGGCCGCACGAATGTAGTCATCGGTACTACATGATGTGACTTTTACATAGCCAGCGTTATCTGTCGTAGGGAACGCGCATTGTGCCTTATCGTGAACAGGAGCATTACGGTTTTGGAATTCTAGTGAAGCGCCACCAGCACTGCCACCGTCATTAGTTCTATCTTTGCTGTACCAGGTGTATAGGTAGTTTTTAGCTTGCCAGTTTTGATGCCAGTGATAATAAGGGTAAGGAACATAATCCTTTGAGCTTGGGTTTCTGCTGGCACGCCAAGCATCATTTACTAGGGCTTTGAATTCTGCTTCCGAAAGTGAAGATGGAATATCAGTAATTGCATCACCTTTGTTTTCCCAGACGATCCCTGTTCGGTTATCCAAGACACATGACCATGCCGTCGCTGTATGAGGAAGGTGGTTTCCGGAAACGTCTAATTTTGTAAAAGAGAAACCTGCATAACCATCTAAGTAGTTTGGTGAGTCAGTATCAGCGCCAAATTCAGCATCTTGCCCAGGAAGATCATTAGGTGCGCCTTGGGCATCGAAGTCATTCCCATTTACATATCTGGTGACGCCAGTATCGTTTAACACTAAGTCTCCAAGGATAATAACTGTCGGAGGACATTAAAGTTTGAAACTTTTCTATTTCCGAAGTGCGTTACTATCGTGGCTAAAAGAACCCAATACTGACAATAAAGATCGACACTTAGACTCAATCAATGTGGCTATCCAACGAAAGTGTGACAACAAAGTTTGAAACTCGCTTTTGGACAATTTCGTTTCAGTGACTTTACTAAATTAGTAGAGTATGGATAACTTCAAGTATAGAAAATTCGAAAAACTCAGCCGCTATAATTGGTGGTGCGGTTTAGCATGGCCCCTTTATGATGGACAGTGCTTTAAACGAGGATGGAGATTAAATCGTTATGTTGGTCACTAAAGTAATTAGGCTGTTTGATCGAGTTCAATTCCCACTTCACCATGCTTGGTTGAAGCTTTTATCTGAAGCTATAGATGGCAGCGTGCTCGATAAACCATTACTCGATGAAGCCAACTGTATAACAAGTGCAATGGGTTTAGAGTATGTAGCGATCTTGAATTCATTGCTTGAAGATCACCCTGATGTGTTTAGTGAGTTCTTGAGCCTGAAGGTTTGTGTGAAAAAACGTAAGTCAGTTGAAGGTGCTGAGTTTTCAACGAATATAGAGTTTATCGAGTCAAAACTCGCTAAATATAACACGACAAAAACTCCTCAAGAGCAAAGAATCGAGCAACAAAAAGCACAGGAACAAAAGCTAAAACAGCGGCAAATAGCGTCTGACAAGATGTTTGCAGATCTTAGAGCTAAGTATGATAAGCAATTCATCGACTTCCCCTCACTCAATATTAGTTCGATTCGTAGGCACTCTAAAGCAGCTTATATTCTCACGACTCTCAACAAAGGTATGATCACTGATGCCGACTACTTGTGGCTTAAGCAGAAGGGCTTTGAGAATGATCAGGTGAATAGCATGTATTACCTTCGTCGCGCAGAGAACTCCAAGCGAATATGGAATACGACCAATAAGCCGTGGAACTTGGTTAATGCTCTTGCTGATTATCGTAAAGCAGATAAGGCAAAAACAGCCCTAACCTTGGTGAATAAGCACTTTCCATTCAAATTTGCGAATGGAAATAAGAAGTTAAAATCTGCTTTGCTTACTACGGCTGGCGGTGTTAAACGTGATTTAAATATGCTAGAACAAGCTATCGAATTTGGCATACAGGCTCATGAATTGACTCTACAGGACTACCGCCCATGCACTTTGATTGGTGCGTGCAAAATGTTGAGTGGAGATATCTCCCAAGGTCATGAGTGGTATCAAAAAGCGATTAACCGTGGTTTTGAATCTGATTCTTATGAGCAAGAAATACGCTCTATATATATGCGAGCTAAAGCTAATGACAGAGCAAAAATCAGGAAATTGCTCATGAGTGATGGATGGTGCTACAAGTGGCTCAAATAGTAATTATGACATTTCAAGTTAGATATACTAATAAGACATGCAATAGCATCTAGCTAGCTTTGGGGCAAAATCGTCTCAGAGAAGAAGGCAAACTACGACAAATGGCACCGAAAAGTTTCGTACTTTATTGTCATAGTTCTAATCTTTATTGTTCGAGTTTCAAACTTTGTTGTCCACCGACAGTCACACGACGATTCGGAAAATATTGTACGCTAAGAACGTAACTTTATATTTATAAAGGAATAATCGCTGTAAGAGGGTTAATACTAAAAGGCAGCAAGGTATTCCTCGCTACCTTTGTTATTTAATTCTAGGAGAAGAACGTTAGCTAATCTCAGGTTTGTTATTGTGTGGCCCAAGAAATCGGTCACCATTGAAGTGAATCATATGATCTGGATTATCAGCAATCCAAACCTCCGTCTCCCAAGCAATGTCTGCTGCATTTTTTCTAAACTCAACCCTATGGGGAAATGCGGTGACATAAACACGCCCCACAGAACAACCGTTCAAAGCTTTTTCAAGCTCTAGCCATCGTTTAGGGCTGACTGGTCCATGGCTCGTTACAGCTTCAATTAAAAACAACCATTGGCGTTTTTCATCATATACAACAACGTCAGGCAACTTGTCGTGAGACATAGGAGGGACGTTCAATGATTCAAGATATTCAGTTTCAAGAACCATATGTTTACCACCTTCATCACGGCTACTCGCTGTATCGCCGATATAGAGGACTTTACCACCTTCCCCCACAAATCTAGGACAAAATTCGTGAACAATATCAGCATGAAGTTGGTTATGAGCACCTGGGGACAGCTTGATTTCATTACCGTCAGGTAAGAGCACAGGAATCTTCTCTTTATTAAGAGTGCGTTCATACATCTCTTGCAGCGTTGGAACATCAGAAAGGAACTTCTTCACAAGCTCTTTCCAATTACCGTTAGGATAAGTATGTAGAATCTCGATGACAGGTTGATTCAATGAGTAGTTATTGTCTTTGCTATTTGTAGCTCTAGCAGGATTATCACGGTTTCTATCAACGATTTGAGCTTGGTCGAACTGGTGGAGTGTTTGTCTTCTAATCGTTTCACGAGAGTTCGGTTGGTAATCTTTTCCATACTCTGAGCGTATAAAACTCATAATATCAACAGTCGGTAAAAGTGGCGCTGTCGCTACACTCCAATCGTCAGTTGGTTTTACATTAGCAAGAGCAAGAAAGACCCAAGCGGATCTGTCGTTGTATTGCTGTTTTGGCAAGCCTAAAGCTTTGAGAATTTCTTTAGCTTGTTCTAGTTTTTTGTCTCTCATTTTCTTTATTTATCAGCCAGTAAACTAACAGATCCCACAATGTAACCTATGTGCAGGTTTTTTTCTTCCTTTTGTGCAGGTTTTTTGCGATACTGCCCGTCCAACACACAACTGTATAAAAAAACATATATGACTGAATTGGCTCAAAATTTACCCCTTAACTTAAATGATATTGCGGATGTTAACCGAGTTGCGGCAAATGGAAAACTCGATGAAAAGCTTAGAGGGAAATTAGGTCAGTTTATGTCATCTTCTGCTGTATCTAAGCTTCTTGCTGATATGTTTGAAAATGTAGATGGTGAACACCGTCTACTTGATGCAGGAGCAGGAGTAGGATCGTTAACGGCTGCGTTTGTTGAGCGAGTTAAGAACGATGCAACAAGCATTGATTCAACTTGCTTCGAACTATCAAGCGTAATGAATCATTACCTGTCTGATACATTAAAGCATTGTTCAAATACGTGTGAATCATATGGTGTCCAGTGGGATCAAACCGTAGTTGAAGATGATTTTATTCAACACTCAGTTGAACAGCTCTTAAACGACAATTTCAAACCTAAATATAACAAAGTCATTCTTAACCCACCTTACTTAAAAATTTCTTCAAAAGGCACTGAGCGAGCAGCACTAAGAAAGGTTAGTTTTGAAACTGGAAATCTATACTCAGCGTTTGTAGGGTTAGCGATAAAATTATTAGAAGAAGGCGGTGAACTTGTCGCAATCACTCCCCGTTCATTCTGTAACGGTCCATACTTCAACGATTTCCGTAGATTGTTATTAGACTCTTGCTCAATCAACAAAATTCATGTTTTTAATAGCCGTAAATCAGCATTCAAGGCTGATAAAGTGCTGCAGGAAAACGTTATTTATCACTTAACAAAAGGTGAACCACAAAGAGACACGGTTATTGTCACTTCTAGCTCTTGTGCAGAAGATCCAAGCCCGTATGTTTATGAAGTGCCTTTTGACAGAGTAGTAAGTGAAAACAATCCAGAGCGTTTTATTCATATCATCACTGATGAAGAAGAACAGAGCGTAGCAACTAGAGCAGGTGGTTTACCGTGTTCACTTGAAGATCTTGGTATTCAGGCAAGCACAGGTAAAGTTGTAGATTTTCGCACTAGAGAAAATTTAAGCACCGACTTTGTTGATGGTTCAGTGCCTTTAATCTTTCCACAACATTTACAAAAATGTGCGATTGAATGGCCAGTAGAAAATGCCAAAAAGCCGAACGCACTTTTAAACAACGAAAGCACAGCTAACCTGATGGTTAAAAACGGAACTTATGTTCTAACTCGCAGACTGACCGCTAAAGAAGAGAAACGTAGAATCGTTGCGTCAATCTACACAGCTGATATTGCTGATGTTGAAGTAGTGGGTTTTGAAAATAAAACAAATTACTTTCATGCATTGGGTGAGCCGTTAGATGATGGTCTTGCAAAAGGTCTATGGGTATTCCTTAACAGCACGTTAGTAGATAAGTATTTCCGTCAGATGAACGGTCATACTCAAGTAAATGCTACAGACCTAAGAACATTACGTTACCCAACCAGAGAACAGCTTATTTCTATGGGTGAAGCAATTGATTTTGCAGAGTTTAATCAAGCATGTGTAGACCGGATTATTGAGAGTTTCATTTGATCTGTGTTAGCAGCTATAGGAAAGTATGATGATTTTATATGGGTAAGAAGCTTAGCGTACGTTTTCGTTCCATTGGGCTTCAGACTTAAAAAAGAGCCGATTTTTGTCGGCTCTTTTCATTTCAGCTTACTCTTGTGAGTAGTTTTTGGGTTTACCCATCGAAAACTGGTTATCTTGGCTAAGATAATCATTGCGTTAGGCTCTTAACGTACAATGTTTTCCGAATCGTCGTGTGACCCCTATACTCGATGAAAATTACGCCAGGAAGGAAATCCAATAGCTTTATTCCTTTTAGCTGCTAGAAAACAGCCTAACCTAGCCAATTTGGGTTGGTTAAATTGGGCTGGTCAAATAGCCTTGCTGTTCACTTATATTGTCCTATCAACATTCACTAGGTAAATAGAGCATACCTAAAATGAACACCTCTTAAAAAGACACATGATTGTTTTTACGCCAAGAGTAAATGCTATCAATTTTTGAGTGGAGCGTTAGCCCTAAAGTCTTATTGCACATTGGAAATAATGAAGAAATAAATTAAAAAAAGTAGACACCGCCACAGCGGGGCGGTATAATTGTTTACGAAAGGTCGGGAATGTTCCATGACCTATAAATGGAGAAACGCAATGTTTACACCAGAAGAACAAAGCATCATTGACCAAGCAGCCGCTATTTTTGCAAAAAAAATCAAAACTTGTGATGCCTTTACCAGTCCTGATCTAGTTAAAGGCTTTTGCCAGGCTCGACTTGCTACATCTGAGCGTGAAATTTTCATGCTGCTAATACTCGATAATCAGCACCGACTAATTGAAGCCGTAGAGCTTTTTCAGGGAACGATTGATAGTGCCTCTGTATATCCGCGTGAGGTTGTAAAATCCGTTCTCAAACACAATGGCGCAGCTGTGATCCTGGCTCAAAAATTACCTGATAAACTAAATTCTCATAATTAACTTTTAAAGTTGAGAATACTGTATATGCTGTTCGTATGCAC
>NZ_JAWOVZ010000011.1:0-157441 GCF_033340175.1 Vibrio sp. 1557
CTACAGTGAGTTTAAAAGCGAGGGAGTAATCGCGCTGAGTTCTTTTAGTTGTTGATTTCATAACACTCTCCAATTTTGGGGGTAGAAAGTGTCAACCTTATTTAGGACGGCACAATTAATGGAAAAAGAGCCACTGACGATAGTGGCTCTTTTTTGTATTTAATGACGCATTTATGTTTACGCTTTTGCTTCTTAGAAACCTTACAATGATTTCACTTGGAGTGAATTAATAAAAACAACACTTGCAGTATGTAGCATGAACAAGTACCGTTGCCCGGTTTTTCTAAATACACCCCAATTGCTAAGGTAAAGGTTTTGATCTCCACAGCGAATATTACTCAACAATTCGGCGCTAAGCCGCTATTCGAAAACATTTCAGTTAAGTTCGGCGAAGGCAATCGCTATGGCTTAATTGGAGCTAACGGTTGTGGTAAATCAACCTTTATGAAGATCCTCAGCGGCGAGCTTGAGCAAACCAGTGGTAACGTAAGCTACGATCCAAACGAGCGCGTTGCAAAACTGAACCAGGACCAGTTCGCTTACGAAGAATTTACGGTAATCGATACCGTTATCATGGGTCATAAAGAGCTATGGGAAGTGAAGAAAGAGCGTGACCGCATCTACTCACTTGCTGAGATGAGCGAAGAAGACGGCATGAAAGTGGCTGACTTAGAAGTTCAGTTTGCTGAAATGGACGGCTACATGGCAGAAGCCAAAGCGGGCGAGCTTCTTCTTGCTGTAGGTATCCCAATGGAGCAACACTTCGGTCTAATGAGTGAAGTAGCACCAGGTTGGAAACTTCGTGTGCTTCTAGCGCAGGTTCTATTCGCAGACCCAGATGTGATGCTTCTTGACGAACCTACCAACAACTTGGACATGGACACAATCCGTTGGTTGGAAGACACGCTAAACGCGCGTAACTGCACAATGATCATCATTTCGCACGACCGTCACTTCCTAAACTCAGTATGTACACACATGGCTGACTTGGACTACGGTGAACTACGTGTTTACCCAGGTAACTACGACGAGTACATGACGGCGGCTTCTCAAGCTCGCGAACGTCTACTAAACGACAACGCTAAGAAGAAAGCACAAATCGCTGAGCTACAAACTTTCGTTGCGCGTTTCTCTGCAAACGCATCGAAAGCAAAACAAGCGACATCTCGTGCGAAGCAAATCGACAAGATCAAATTGGACGAAGTGAAAGCGTCTAGTCGTCAAAACCCATTCATTCGTTTTGAACAGTCTAAAGAGCTGTTCCGTAACGCTCTGATTGTAGAAAACCTGAGCCAAGGTTTTGAAGAGGACTTGTTCTCAGACTTCAATGCAATTTTTGAAGTGGGAGAGCGCGTTGCGATCATCGGTGAAAATGGTGTGGGTAAAACAACACTTCTAAACACGCTTGCTGGTGTACTTGAACCGCGTGCTGGTGAGTTCAAATGGTCTGAAAATGCAAACATCGGTTACTACGCGCAAGACCACGCGCATGACTTTGCAGAAGATATGAATCTAACGGATTGGATGGGTCAATGGCGTCAAGAAGGTGATGACGAGCAAGTCGTTCGTGGTTTCCTTGGTCGTATGCTGTTTGGTCAAGATGACATTAAGAAGTCAGTAAAAGTACTGTCTGGTGGTGAGCAAGGTCGTATGCTGCTTGGTAAGCTAATGATGCACAAGCCAAACATGCTGCTAATGGACGAACCAACCAACCACATGGACATGGAATCAATTGAATCTTTGAACACCGCGCTTGAGCAATACAAAGGCACGTTGTTCTTCGTCTCTCACGACCGTGTATTCGTAGACTCGTTAGCAACGCGTATTATCGAAATCCGCGATGGTAAAATCACAGACTTTAAAGGCACTTACTCTGAGTTCCTAAAATCTCGTGGCGTTGACGCGTAATTACTCGCAAAGCGTTTAAAAAGCAAAAGCCTCGCTATTTAGCGAGGCTTTTTTGATATTTGGCCTTAATCCTTAAACTGACCGGTTATATACGCATAGAGCCCGACCACGCCAAAGGTAATAATCATAGAAAGCATGATACCGCTGGGCGTAAGCAGAAAATTCCACAATTGGTCATTATTCATAGTCCACATCCTCTGTGAATCCGCATTATTGGTTTTAGTTTACACTGAAAAGGTGTTATTGGTTGCCTTTTACATCAAATTCAACCTTGTCGGCTCCTGTAAACACTTGGAAGCGCAAACCTTTCGCACGCGCAATGGTCGTAATACCAAATTGCTTCGCTAGATCTAACCCCATTTGAGTAACGCCAGAGCGAGAAAGCAGAACAGGAATGCCCATTTGAGCCACTTTAATCACCATCTCTGATGTAAGGCGACCAGTTGTGTAGAAAATTTTATCTTCACCTGTTTCTTCTTTGAGCCACATCTCACCTGCAAGTGTATCCACTGCGTTGTGACGGCCGACATCTTCCACAAATGACAACACTTCATTACCTTTGCAAACCGCACAGCCGTGTACTGCGCCCGCTTTTTTGTAGGTGTCGTTGTAATGAGTTAACGCTTCCAGCGCAGAATAAATTTCTGACTGCTTAAGAGAAACTTGAGGCACTTGATAATTTTCAAGCTGCTTCATCACGTTGCCATACATGGTGCCTTGGCCACAACCTGAGGTGACGGTTTTCTTTTTCAGGGCGCCTTCTAAGTGTTCAGTGTTTTCTTTAGTAATCACCGCTGCGGAATGCGTTTCCCAGTCAATAATAACGGATTCAATCGCGGCTGGATCGGACAGGAAGCTTTGGTTTTTTAAATAACCCAGTACTAGTGCTTCTGGACGCGAACCTAGCGTCATGAGCGTGACCACTTCTTTCCAGTTCAGCATGACCGTAAGAGGACGCTCGCAAGCGATTTGCTTCGTGAGCTTTTCGCCGTACTCGTCGTACACATCGACTTCAATGGTTTGCAGGGGATTTTCACTGGTTTTAATAATATTTGGTTTCAGCACAGTCGTGTCCTAGTGATTAAGAGCGTTAGGTTGCTACGCATTTTAGCTTGTTAAGTGGCTAGCAAATCTCATTCCAAAATAGCGGTTCCCACAGAAATTGCGAGGTTTTATGTCAACAATGCATTAAAACTGCGAGTTCGCAGTAATGACACATCAATACATTTGAGTTTCGTCTAGTTTGGTACTTATAGCCTGAGGGAGTATATAGACTAAGTTATATCAGCTTGGCGCGTTTATTGCTTCGAAGACAATAAAAATGGTCGAAAACGGGGGCAAAATCTCTTGTGTGTTTTCAGACCAAAAATAGAAAGACTGGGTGAGTTATGTCGGATAAGAAAGATTTCGAAAAAAATTACGAAAAGACTGAGGATACATGGCCAATCGGCGTAGAGCTTGTTGAGCATGAGATCAGTACAGGGATTTGGGTGACAACCCAATGGCAGTTGACAGGATTTGCGCTGAATCCGACGGAAGAGACTCCAGATGTTTGTCCGTTGCAATTACATAAAGATGAACGTACAGACTACCGCTTTAACTTAAGCTCTCAGCAACCTAAACTCTTTTTAGTGATGGATAACGTCGAGTCTGGTGAAAAACCAGCGATACAGTTACTGACGGCTTCACAATCTGTTGCGGCGCAATATATGGATGGTGATAACCTTGTACTATCTAACGATATGCCGTTAGCCGTTCAGGCTTGGATGGAAGCCTTTATTGGTCGTCACGGTGAGTTGTTAGAAGTAAGACGCAAGAAACGCAAAGGAGCAGGCAGAGCAAATGGCAACTAGTTTTTTAAGCCGTTGGTCGAAACGTAAACTAGAAGAATCTTCCCAACATGCTGAAGAGATCACGCCGATAGCAGAGACGGAACAATCCGAAGATAGTGTCACAGCGCTTTCAAACGCTGACGAAAGCTTAGATACTTTGAGCGTCAATGAGGATAGTCAGGCTCCAGACATTACCGCGAGTGTAGAGACTGAAAAAACCGAAGAAATGTCTGTGGCGCAACTGCTGGTTTCTGAAGCTTCAGAAAGCGTTAAGAAAGCTGCGCTGCGCAAAATGTTCTTGTCCGAAGAATTTAACGTGCGTGACGGCCTAGACGATTACGATGATGATTACAGTAACTTAAAGTCACTTTCTCAAGACGTCGCTGAGACGCTGCGTGATTGGGTTAAAGATAAAGTGGAAGACGAACCAGACGCTGAAACTGCGCAAGGGTCTGAGCTTAACGCTAACGATATCGCATCTGAGGTAGTTGAAGACGCAGAGTCAAACACCGACAAAAGTGGCCAAATTACTCAAGATGAAAATGAACTGTATATAAATACAGTATCTGGCGAAAGTGATACTTTTGCTGAAGAATCACAGCCTAACGAGGTGAGACAAAATATACCACATAAATAATAGGTACATTTTGACTAAACACTCAATGAGCCGGCTGAGACAAAATGTCTCAACCGGTTTTTTTATCCCTACTATTTGTCAGTAAAATTGATAACCTATTGATTTTAATTTGATATTTTATTGGCATGACACTTGCTATTTGTTGCTCAATACCAATCTGGTTGAAGTTAGTACGGACGCACTGCGTAGTATTCATCGCCTATAGATGGCGGAATAAGAATTCTCATTGATAAGTTAATCAGCAGAATCTCCGGCGCTAACTACACTAAGAGATGGAAAAGACTATCCATGTTCATAAATGGAATTGAGCAATGCTGAAACAATTATTAGAACAAGCAACTTCCAATAACGGTAAAGCGAGGCTGTACGCTTTCGAAAATACCGTAGAGTTGACCAATCTTATTCCACCAACCGTAAGCTATGAAAGCGGCGGTAATACTTTGATTGTGGGCCCAACAGCAATCATCGAAAGTGCGGCAGCGCAATTGTCGCAAATGAACAGCCTAACGCTGCTTTCTACCGATGGCGAAAAGGGCACAAATCCCGAGCTTTATTACGCCAATTCGGTTCAGGTTTCAGGGTTCTTAGGTACGTTTGAAGTTCTGATTGAAAATCATGGTTTGACCAACAACCTTGCCAAGGTCGCGACCAATAGCGATTGTTTCGATATCGTACTCGATCTTTGCCTTAACAGCTGCATGTCGGAAGAAGTCCCAGTACCGGGCTACTACCCAGTAGGTCGTGGCTATCCGAAACTGGCTGAAGCGTTGGAAGAGATTCCAACCTTAATGGGGACGTTCGATAAACCGAAATTCTTCCGTTTAGATACCGATTTATGTGCACACAGCTCTCGTGGCGTAAAAGGTTGCGAACGGTGTGTGGATGCTTGTCCGGCAGGGGCACTATCGAGTGAAGGCAGCGACAGAACGGGCCATCGCATCGAGATCAACCCATACCTATGTCAAGGCGTGGGTACTTGTGCTACAGCGTGTCCGACAGAAGCGATTCATTACGCACTGCCAAACCCTGAAGATACGCAAAAGTTTATTGAACGTACGCTCGCCAACTATGAGCAAGCGGGTGGTTTAGATCCTATCGTATTGATTTGTAGTTCTCGCCACGAGAGCTACAACGTGATGGCACTAAAAGCACTGCCAGATAATGTGATTCCAATTGTGGTGGAAGAACTGCCTTCGGTTGGTATTGATACTTGGTTCGCCGCGCTTGTGAATGGTGCTACTCAGGTGCTGTTTGCGGCTTCACGTTTTATGCCTCAAACCATTATTCGTGTGCTTAATAGCGAAGTAGGTATTGCTCAAGAGCTGCTCGGTCAGCTTGGTATCGCCAAAGAAACCATCGACATTCTGTATCTAGAGTCACTACGTGAAGGTGCTCCGACACTTTGTACCGAGTCTTTTGATTTGGCATTAGGAGACTTGCAAGGCAACAAACGTCAGCGTCTATTTACGGCGTTGGATGCGTTGTCCGCATCACGTATTCCAGTTGAGAACATTGTTGAACTTCCAGCGAACGCACCTTACGGCACAGTCTCTTGTGAAAGTAAAGATTGTACGTTGTGTATGAGCTGTGTGGCGGTGTGTCCAACACGTGCATTGCATACGGACGGTCGATCTCCGTCACTTAAATTCGTCGAGCAAGACTGCATTCAATGTGGGCTGTGCGAGAAAGCGTGTCCAGAGAAAGTGCTGACGCTTACTCCTCGTATGAACTGGGTGAAAGAAGAGCGCCAAAAAGCGGTTGTGATTCACGAAGAGAAAGCAGCGGAATGTATTCGCTGTCATAAGCCATTCGCACCTCAGTCTATGATCGACATGCTACAAAACAAGTTACGCGGTCACTCTCATTTCTCTGATGAAGCGGCGATCAATCGTATCGCGATGTGTGAAGACTGCCGTGTGATCGACATGTTTGAGTCGATGGCAGAAGACCCAATGAGACAACTGAAATACTAGGAGCTCGCAGTGGACACACAACAAGAACAAACACTGAGAACAGACATTTATCTCGTTTTATCCGCACTTTTTCGTAGTGCGCCTAGTGATGAAATGCTGGCGTTCCTGAAATCGCTAGAAATTGAGCCGTCTGAGAGCGCGATGCAAAAAGCTTGGCTCGCACTGCAACAAGCCGCGAACGAAGCGCAGCGAGAAGCGTTAGAAGAAGAATATCAAGATCTGTTTATTGGCATTGGACGTGGTGAAGTTGTGCCATTCGGATCTTGGCATCGTACTGGCTCGATGATGGAAAAGCCGTTAGCGGAAATTCGTCGCGATTTGGATCTTTTAGGCATCGAACGAGAAGAGAACGTGAAAGAGCCTGAAGACCATATTTCTGCACTGTGCGAAGTGATGGCAATGCTGACAGGTGAAGAGGAAGAACTTCAACAAGCGGTGTTTAACAAACACATCGCCCCTTGGTTCCAATCTTTTACGCGCCAACTAGAGAGCGCAGAAAGCGTGAACTTCTACAAGCCAGCTGCACAGCTTTGCGACGCGTTTTTAACGTTAGAGCAAGTGCGCTTTAGCGTGAACACCAAAAGCAGTAAGAACAAATTAAAAATTGATGTGAAAAACGTCACTGATTACGAGTAATCGAGCAGTACTTGGTCATATCGATAGAGAGGCATGAGTCTCCAAAGATCTACCGTAAGGTAAGGAAGCAATGATGAAAGATAATAAAGAAATAAACACAAGCCGTAGGGATCTCCTAAAAGGCTTCACAACCGCTGCCGTTGCCGGTGCTGTTGTTGCGGGAACCACGAAAGTGGCCGTTGCTTCAGAAACGGTTGAGCCTTCTGAAAACGACGTGAAGAAGAAAGGGTATCGTGAAACTCAACACATTCGCGATTACTACGACACACTTTAGGAGATAACGGATGAAACTTGTCAAACGCTCCGACAGTGTGAGCAAAGAAACGAATCAGCTTGGCGTATCTCGTCGTGCATTCATGAAAAACACTTCGCTTGCTGCTGGTGGCGCAGTGGTTGGTGCTAGTCTATTCGCACCGGGAATGATGAAAAAAGCGCAAGCAAAATCAGTCGGTCCAGAAGCGAAAACAGAAATAAAACGTACTATCTGTTCTCACTGCTCAGTGGGTTGTGGTATTTACGCAGAAGTTCAAAATGGTGTTTGGACGGGTCAAGAGCCTGCATTCGACCACCCATTTAACGCCGGTGGTCACTGTGCAAAAGGCGCAGCACTGCGTGAACATGGTCACGGTGAGCGTCGTCTAAAATACCCAATGAAGCTTGAAAACGGGAAGTGGAAAAAGCTTTCTTGGGATCAAGCGATCGAAGAAATCGGTAACAAGGTGATGGACATCCGTAAAGAGTCCGGCCCTGATTCGGTTTACTTCTTGGGAAGCGCAAAGCACAGCAACGAACAAGCGTACTTGTTCCGCAAAATGGCATCACTTTGGGGTACGAACAACGTTGACCACCAAGCGCGTATTTGTCACTCAACAACCGTGGCGGGTGTAGCGAACACTTGGGGTTACGGTGCGATGACCAACTCTTTCAATGACATGCACAACTGTAAGTCGATGCTATTCATTGGTTCAAACCCAGCTGAAGCACACCCAGTAGCGATGCAGCACATTCTGATCGCAAAAGAGAAGAACAACTGTAAGATCGTCGTAGCGGATCCTCGTCGTACACGTACGGCAGCAAAATCGGATCACTATGTCTCACTTCGTCCTGGTTCTGACGTAGCATTCATTTGGGGTGTGTTGTGGCACATCTTCGAAAACCAATGGGAAGATAAAGAGTTCATCCGTCAACGTGTATTCGGTATGGATGAAATCCGTGCTGAAGTGGCGAAATGGACGCCAGCAGAAGTTGAGCGCGTAACAGGCGTAAGCGAAGAAGACGTTTACCAAACAGCAAAACTGCTTTCTGAAAATCGCCCGGGCTGTATTGTTTGGTGTATGGGTGGTACTCAGCATACTACTGGTAACAACAACACACGTGCTTACTGTGTGCTTGAGCTAGCGCTTGGAAACATTGGTAAATCAGGCGGCGGTGCAAACATCTTCCGTGGTCACGATAACGTACAAGGCGCAACCGACCTTGGCGTGCTCTCTGACACGCTACCGGGCTACTACGGCCTTTCTGAAGGCGCTTGGCGTCATTGGTCAAAAGTGTGGGAAATCGATTACGAATGGATCAAAGGTCGTTTCGATGACAACGCTTATAGCGGTCAGAAACCAATGCACAGTGCAGGTATTCCTGTATCTCGTTGGGTTGATGGTGTACTGGAAAACAAAGACAACATTCGTCAACGCGAAAACATCCGCGCAATGTTCTACTGGGGACACGCAGTGAACTCTCAAACACGTGGTGTTGAGATGAAAAAAGCGATGCAGAAGTTGGACATGATGGTGATTGTGGACCCATACCCAACGGTTGCTGCGGTAATGAACGACCGTACCGACGGCGTTTACCTGCTTCCTGCAACAACACAGTTTGAAACACACGGCAGCGTTACCGCATCTAACCGCTCTCTACAATGGCGTGATCAGGTGATTGAACCTTTGTTTGAATCAAAACCAGACCACGAAATCATGTACCTGCTTTCGAAGAAACTGGGCTATTCCGATCTTCTGTTCAAAAACATCCGTGTTGAAAACAACCAGCCGGTGATTGAAGACCTAACGCGTGAATTCAACAAAGGCATGTGGACGATTGGTT
Organism: Vibrio sp. 1557; assembly: GCF_033340175.1. Lineage (NCBI taxonomy): Bacteria > Pseudomonadati > Pseudomonadota > Gammaproteobacteria > Vibrionales > Vibrionaceae > Vibrio > Vibrio sp. 1557. The sequence goes on from NZ_JAWOVZ010000011.1 coordinate 9,084, forward strand.
ACACAGGCCAAAGCCCAGAGCGTTTGAAAGCGCACCAACAAAACTGGCATACGTTCCACAAAACCACATTGGAAGCGGAAGGTGGCCCTGTCAACGGTGAAACATATGGTCTACCTTGGCCATGCTGGGGCACACCAGAAATGAAACACCCAGGTACACACATTCTGTACGATACGTCTAAGACGGTTGCAGAAGGTGGCGGTAACTTCCGTACGCGCTTTGGTGTGGAATTTGAAGGCAAGAGCCTTCTTGCAGAAGACAGTTATTCGAAAGGCTGTGAAATCAAAGACGGTTACCCAGAGTTCACTGACAAGTTGTTGAAACAACTTGGTTGGTGGGACGACTTAACTGCTGAAGAGAAAGTGGCAGCAGAGGGTAAAAACTGGAAGACTGACCTTTCTGGCGGTATTCAGCGTGTCGCGATCAAGCACGGTTGTATTCCATTTGGTAACGCGAAAGCGCGTGCGATTGTTTGGACGTTCCCAGACCGTGTGCCACTGCATCGTGAACCACTTTACACACCACGTCGTGACCTTGTAACGGATTACCCAACTTGGGAAGACAAAGATGCAATCTTCCGTGTTCCTACGTTGTATAAATCCATTCAAGAGCAAGACAAATCGGGCGAGTACCCAATCGTTCTGACTTCTGGCCGTCTGGTTGAATACGAAGGTGGTGGTGAAGAGACGCGTTCAAACCCTTGGCTTGCCGAGCTTCAACAAGAAATGTTTGTTGAAGTGAACCCGAAAGACGCGAACGATCTTGGCTTTAGAGATGGTGATGATGTTTGGGTTGAAGGTGCAGAGAAAGGACGAATCAAGGTGAAAGCGATGGTAACACGTCGTGTGAAACCTGGTTTGGCGTTCATTCCGTTCCACTTTGGCGGTAAGTTCGAAGGTGAAGACCTACGCCCTAAATACCCAGAAGGTACACAACCTTACGTTGTTGGCGAATCGGCTAACACGGCAACCACTTACGGTTACGACCCGGTTACCTTGATGCAGGAAACCAAAGTAACCCTATGTAACATTCGTAAAGCGTAAGGAGTCTGACAATGGCACGAATGAAATTTCTATGTGACACCAAACGCTGTATCGAGTGTAACGGCTGTGTTACTGCATGTAAGAACGAAAACGACGATGCGCTTGAATGGGGCATTCAACGTCGCCGCGTGGTAACACTAAACGACGGTGAAGCTGGTGAAAACTCTATCTCTGTTGCTTGTATGCACTGTACCGATGCACCTTGTATGGCAGTTTGTCCAGCAGACTGTTTCGAACATACCGAAGACGGCATCGTTCTTCACAATAAAGATCTGTGTATCGGTTGTGGTTACTGTTTGTTTGCTTGTCCGTTTGGCGCACCTCAATTTCCTAAACAAGAGGCGTTTGGTGAACGTGGCAAAATGGATAAATGTACTTTCTGCGCGGGCGGCCCAGAAACAGAGCCTGGCTCTGAGGAAGAACGTCAAAAATACGGTGCGAACCGTATCGCAGAAGGCAAGTTACCGATGTGTGCATCGCTTTGTTCAACCAAAGCGCTGCTTGCGGGTGACGCAGAGAAAGTCTCTGACATTTTCCGTCAACGTGTGGTAGAACGCGGCGCGAAAAACGCAGGTTGGACAGACGGAAACGATCTTTCTTACGATGCGACGAAAAGCTAAGTAAGGAGAGGCACATGTTAAACACGCTTAAACGTGCATCTCTAGCAATGCTGTCAATGATGACGGCATTGCTGCTGACTTTCGCAATGCCTGCTTCAGCAGAGGAACAATCTTCTAAAGTTATTCAACAGGAGATCACGCAACTCGCCGGGGCAGACTATTGGCGCGAAGTCAGAGAGGGGCAAGAAGGCTACACCACGTCTCAATCGCCAGAACATGGCGTATTGATCAGTAAACCTGGTGAGACTTGGTACATTCTAAAAGAGAAATGGATGTCTCCTGCTGGTGCTATCGCGATTTTCGGCAGTATCGCGATGGTTATCATGGCTTACGTATTCGTTGGTCCTTTGATGCTTAGCAAGCCGCGTACTGGTAAAAAAATGAAGCGTTGGTCTCGTTTAGACCGCGCGCTTCACTGGAGTATGGCGTTTACATTCTTAACGTTGGCATTCAGTGGTTTGATGCTGGTTTACGGTAAGCACTTCTTAAAACCGTACGTTCCTACTGAGTTCTGGGGCTTTATCGTCATGTTGGCGAAGCAGTACCACAATTACATGGGACCATTGTTCTTCATTTTACTGATGCTCGTGCTCTTTAAATGGTGGCGCAAGTCGATTCCAAACATGACAGATGTTCGTTGGTTTATGAAAATGGGCGGCATGGTTGGTAAACACAAAGGCACACATCCGTCAGCTGGTTTCTCAAACGGTGGTGAGAAGGCAATCTATTGGTTGTTAATCTTCTTTGGTGCTATCGCGGCAGTGAGTGGCTTAGTTCTGGACTTTCCTATCTTTGGCCAAACTCGCCGTGACATGGAGCTTTCTAACTTAGTTCATGCGATTTCGGCGCTGATTCTAATCTGTGGCTTTATCTTCCACATCTATATTGGTCTATTCGGTATGGAAGGTGCGCTAGAAGGCATGGTGACAGGTGAAGTTGATGAAACATGGGCGAAAGAGCATCACGATCTTTGGTATGAGGAAGTGAAGTCCAAAGAAGCGATGGGTGAAACAGATACGGCACAAACGGAAGTAAAAGGAGCGAAAGCGAATGAACAAACCTCATAACGGGATTTGGGTTGCGTACATCCTGAGCTGTCTGACCCCGTTTACGTTTCTGATCTCAGGCGTTATCGCAATTATCTATGCGGGTTACCGATTAGATAAGGGAGAAGACAGCGACGTAGTGATTTCTCATTACTACGGTTTAATTCGCACCTTCTTTCTCTACCTGACGTTTTTTGTTGTGTTGATCGTCACCGTCGCGACTTCTAACGGTGTACTCGTTGGCGTGAGTGATTATTGGTTGCATAGTACTTTGCTTGAAACCATCGCTTACTTTATTCCTTGGGTAGGGATGGTGTTTGCTGCATTAGCCATCTTGGTGTGGTTTATGCGAATGTTTCAAGGGATGCAGCAACTGCGGAATAACCAACCACACAGACCATCGACAGGTCCAAACCTTTAATCAGTATTCTTTAAGCAAAACCGCCGTAATAGGCGGTTTTTTTGTTGCTGTTTTGTCTCAAATATGAAGCGTTGAGTCGCAGTGGTGATACTTGATGCAACTTATTGAGTGAATTTACGTAACTGGGCAGAAAATCATAGTTAAGTAAGAAACATGTAAAAAAATCGCGTCACGATGAGACATTAGTCTCACTCACGCTATTGTTCATTTACTCAGGATTCATCGTCCCGTTAAAGTACGCTGCGCTCAGAAATTCAAAGAGTTGCATACGTGAAAATTGCCATCAATACATTCAGTCTACGCATACAGAGGAATCTCTATCGGAGGATGTTTGATTAAGGCATCTTGCTCTCACAAATAAAAAGAGCGAAACGAGCATTAAATGATGCGGCAAGGTAAGAAAAGGACAAACACGTTACGGCTATGATCCCTCAATTCGTCATTCCTATCACGAATCGCTTTGGCGAAAGTTATCACTTCTCTGGTCAGTTACTTACTAGCGGCGAACCTAAAACATTCGTGACCAAACAAGAGGCAATAGAGTTTCTTGAGAGCTTTGGTGAGCTTGACCTTCGCTCTGTCGAGGATTTGTTCTATGCGATTGGTCAATTCAAGCCAAACATACCTGATGGTGAGCTTACTTCCCAACACTATAATTCAACGTTTGCCAATGCTTTGGTGAACGGTGACTTGCATGTCGCTCGAATTGTACCTACCGGCGAAAACTACGCACTCTCGTCGGCGGTTACGCCTCCACCGACTCAAAATACCGTCAATGCAAAACCATCGAAGGGAAAGGGGAAGTCGAATAAAAAGAGTGGCAGAAGTGCCGCATCCGCCAAGCCTCAGCAACAAAGCAGCGAAAAACATGAGAAAGCCGGTGATCCTGTATCACTTGTGACGGGTGAAGAAATTCTCGAACTCTATGATATCGAGCTACAACAAGGTACTACTTGGCAGCGTACTTACCGCTCTTCGCAGTCGGATGTAAATCATGGAATGGGCTTTGGTTGGCGACATGCATTTCAGTTTGAATTACGCGAAAAGACGAACGAGAAAGACAATGTTATCGCTTGGGAGTTTGTTGACGATAAGGCCGATATCACAGAATTTGAGCCAGTAGATATTGGAGCAACAAGTTACCAGATATACGCTGGTGCGAGCTGTTATTTCCTAAATTCAGCAACTCGGATCGTGACGCTCGCTAATGGGCATCAATATCGATTTGAACAGAAAGATGATCGTTGGCTTGTTAAACAAGTCAGAAATGGCACGTTTTCAACGTTTCAACTGCAGTATTCTCGAAACCGTCGATTGATCGAGATTGCATACAACAAGCGTCCGGTTCTTGAATGTCAATATGATAAGCAAGGACGCCTTGTAGAACTGCTAAATGCAAAGTCCCAAAAAGTTCTGACAACTTATACCTATGATGAGCACGATGATTTGGTCAGTACAACTAATCATTTAGGCTTAAAGGAACAGTATCAATACCGCGGCCATTTAATTGTTAAGCGTGTACGACCAACTGGCTTTACTCATTATTTTGAATGGGATGGCGAAGGTGCTAACGCGAAATGCATCAGGAACGTTGGGGACGCAGGAATTTATGACTATCGCTTCCATTATCAGGGAAATCATTCTTCTTATTCTGACTCGTTAGATCATCAATGGTCTTTCTTGCATGACGAGCAGGGTAACTTACTCGAGAAAATAAGCCCCACAGGTAGAACTTGGCGATGGCAATATGATGAATTAGGACGAAAAGCACAAGCTATCTATCCTGATCAGTCAACGGTCAATTATCAATATAATCAGCATGGTCAATTAGTTTCTAAGTTTCATTCCTCTGGCAAAGAAATTCAATATGGTTATGACGGCTTAGGTAAGTTAGTTAAAACGGTTTCACCTGACGGGGATATCGAGAAGGCTTACTACAATAGCCTCGGTCAAAGAGTTTGGGATACCGACCAGTTTGGCTGTGTCACGGAATATGATTACGATAAACACGGGCAAGTCGTCAAAAAAGAGTCTGAAGATGGTAAGAAAAGTCAATGGTGGTGGGATGAACAACAAAGACTTATCGCGAATGAAATAGACGGTACATTACTTCGTTATAGCTACAATGAAGAAGATTTAGTGAATGGCGTTGCTTATCCCGATGGGTGTATTGCTCAACTCGCTTATGATCAATTTGGCAGGCGTACATCAGTTCGTTATTTTAACGACGAAGACAAAGTCGGTTATAGCGAAGAATATTCTTACGATGAGCACAGCCGTGTTGCTCAGATTCGAACGCCAGCAGGCATTAACTCGTATCAATGGGGAGCACTCGCGCAACAAGAAGCAGTCATCTTTCCCGATGGCAGCCATATTTCTTACGAATACGATCAACAACGTAACCTGACTAAATTAGTTCGGAGTGACGGCTTAGAGTTCGAATTCCTGTATGACGATGAAGGCCAGCTGTCAGGAACTGTCGGGTTTGATAATCTACAAAGCCAATTTGATTATGACGATATGGGGCGGATCCATCGTAAGCAAGTCGCCGATAGGACGGTGCTGTACCGCTATGACGCTGCGGGTTATCTCAAGCACGTCAAAGCAGGAAATGCTAGCAGTATTGTAGAGAACCACTTCAATTATACGCTTAGTGGGCGACTTACTTTCGCATCCAGTCGCCATCAAACACTGCAATACCAATACTCTTCATTCGGGCATTTAACAAAGCGCATTCAAGGCCAGTTTGAGATAGCGCAGGAGTTTAACAGAGTTGGCCAACGCGTATCTCAGGTACTGCCAGATAATACGGAGCTGAACTTCTCCTATGATCGATATGGGCGTTTTTCAGCGATTCGGTTTGGAAACCTCGATTTACCTCAAATCAAATTTCATTACGATGAAATGGGACGAGTTTCCCAAATTGAAACGGCACATTTTAATGAGCGCATCATTTATGATGGTGTTGGTCGTTTGGTCGAACAACATTGGCCTGATAGAGAGAAAAAGTACGTTTACAATGCGCAAAACCGTATTTCATCAATCATTGATAATAGGGCAGGAGCAACACACTATCAGTACGATGCCTTAGGGCAACTGAAACGAGTCAATGCTTCCGGAGAAGTGACTAAGTTTGAATACGATAGTTTTGGCAATCCTACTTTGCCAACTTCAGAGGTATTCGCTGATCGTATTGAAGTACACGATGGTGTCCGGTTCAAATATGACGCGCAAGGAAACCAGACAAAACGTGAGGGGCAAGGACACGTTCAGACTCGCGTATTTGATGCGTTAAATCAGCTCATTGAAGTTCACACCGACGATGGTATCAGTCAATATGAATATGATGCATTAGGGCGCAGAACGAAAAAAATTACACAAAAAGGCGTTACGGAGTTCCTGTGGGAAGGTGAACGTTTAATTGGTGAACGCTCTTCAGGTGCTTTCCGTTGGTACCTATATCAACCAGAAACCTACACGCCAGTGGCACTGCTAGAAAATGACGTTATTTATTGGTACCAGTGCGATCAAGTTGGTAAACCAGAGCGACTAATCGATTGCGAAGGGAATGTTGTATGGAGTGCCAGTTACGATGCTAACGGCTTTGCTCATGTACATATTGAAAATGTAGCAAATCCACTGCGTTTTCAAGGACAGTACTTCGATCAAGAAACCGACTTACACTACAACCTCGCTCGGTATTACGATCCTAAGCTAGGACGCTTTATCCAACAAGATCCGATATCTATTGCTGGTGGCATTAACCATTACCAATATGCAGTCAACCCAATTCAATGGATTGACCCAACAGGTTTCCTATGTGAAGAAGGGCTAAAACGCTTGGGTCAAATGTTGGCAGAGTATCAGGCGCAAAGCGATGTCCCCCAAGAGGTTTGCGATCAGATTTTAGAGGCAGCAAAAGAATCATCCGTCGGAGAAGATGGCGTTCGCTCGCAAGTCAAAATCCGAAAACCCAAAGGTAAAAATCATATTCGATATGAATACGATTTAGACCATATTGATTGCGAAAGAAACGAGATTACTTTTTATCGTCATATCAATCATTCAGATGGCAGCCGACACGAAGTGCAGTATGTTGTTGGGATTGAGGAGTTTGTCAATGCGCATGTTTTTGACTCAGAGAAAGTTGGCGGGGAAGAAGGTTGCACGATCTTTACTGAAGATCTTGTGCTAAATAAAGCAGAGTATAAAGAAAACTCTGAACTCAATACGAGTGATTATGAGCTAACAGAAAGAAACAAAGCAAAAATTGATGAATGCTTGAAAGAGCGTCAAGAGGCAATGGGCGCTCGATCTGGCGAAGAGGGATATAACGCTCAAATTGGTAATATTAACCAACAGTCTGCAAAAATAGGTGAGTTGGCCGCGGATGACTTTGTCCGGAGTAAACGTCCTAATGCTAAGCTGCTTCATCCCAAAGATATTGGAACCTCAATTTCGAAGCCGGGCGATTTTGATATGGTTTACGAGGTGGAAGAGCCGCCACCAGGTGAAATTATAATTGTTGAGGCCAAAGGAGGGAGCAGCCCGCTGGGCAGCCGCAAGATTGGAAATATGGCATATCAGCAAGGGACAACGGAATACACTGCAGAAATCACCAGGCTAATGTCGAAAAATAAAGAAGGAACGACTGAAAAAATAGCAGCAAGAAAAATTCAACATGCAGCTTCGTTCGGCATACCTATTCGATATATACATACTCAAACAAGCATCCCTGAAAGTGGAAATGCCTCAGACGTAATAGTAGATGCGGCAGAGTTTAAAATTGATTCCAAAGGACTAATTTAAAATGCAAAGTAAAGTTGTAGAACGCAAAGCAAATCCTGAGTTGAGTGAAAGTGGAGTTTCTTCTGAGAAAGAATTCATCAATAAGATATTAGATCAGCGCAAAGAAGGTCTTAAAATCAGGCGAGAAAACTTGGTTAGTTTTGGTGATTTTGCCATTGACCAGGTTCGCTGGTATACATGGTTTCAAACTTCACATGAAGACGAACAAATTTGTACATTACGTCTTTACGAAACTTCATTGATGGGTGCTTGCTATCATAGACTTGCTATGAATCCCAATGATGAACTAACTATAAAGATTCTCGACTATCCTGAAGTAAAGTGGGACGGGGAGGGTATTTTAAAAACGGGGTGCATAAATCCTAATAGATGGATTGATATGTATTTCATATCGACAATTGTGCGTGACAGGCCAAGTTTAGACGCATTGGCGAACTTTCCAACTTCTTTGATGAGACAGAGCTCTACCAAAGCGGGTGAGCTGTCTTATATGTTAGTAGACGTAATTCAGTCGTTCCATCAACGTACAGCAGACTACCCTGATAAACTGGTGGCCGCGATGGACGCGGCAGTTGCTCAGGGTGATGATTGGGCGTTAGAAATCGCCATGGGTATTTTGGAAACTTTTGCTGCCCTGACAACTGACATCGGTTATGACTTTGAAGAGGTACTCATTAAGAACCTACAGTTCCAAGAGCAATACCAAATGAGGCTCGATAAGCCAGAGGACTTGATTTCTATAGAAACTTTCATATCTTTCCCTCTTCTTGGCATGGCCTGTATGTGGTACGACAAAGGCAACCGTTTATCAGTTGAAACTGGTTGGCTTCCTCCTTATCTCGTCGAGGGGCGTTGGCTAGAAGAAGTAAAAGCAGGGAAGATCACTCGATAAACTCCTTTAGTTAGCCATTCAGTATAAAAGCCACCTCTCATGAGGTGGCTTTTATGTTTATGGTGGGGAGTTTGCTGCTTGTTGAGCTATATGGTGCGCATTATGTTGGTGCACTAAAACCACATTGGTGCATTTATTAGCGTGTTAAGCACCATTTCAAGAATGCATAATTTTATTAAAGTTCATACAAAACAATAAATTAAAGTGTAAGTGTTAGAAATGTAAATTATGGAATGAGAATTGCTCTGTTAGACGCTCTATAAACTAAGTTCACCAAATTGGTGATGAGCCTAACTTTGATGCACAGGATAAGTGCGCTACAGATCAACGGAGACAATCATAATGAGTGTAACTGCCAATCAGGTACACGGCGCTGTACAAACTCTCACGCAAAGTTCCGACACACTTTTCTTACTACTTGGCGCAATCATGGTTTTTTTGATGCATGCTGGTTTTGCTTTTCTTGAAGTAGGAACCGTGCGCCAAAAGAACCAAGTTAATGCTTTAGTTAAAATCTTGGCCGATTTCGGTATATCCGCCATCGCGTATTTTTTCATTGGATACTGGGTCGCTTATGGCGGCACCTTCTTCGCTGATGCTGAGACATTATCTCAAGGCAATGGTTACGAGTTAGTGAAGTTCTTTTTCTTGCTGACCTTCGCTGCAGCGATTCCCGCTATTGTTTCAGGTGGTATCGCAGAACGAGCTCGTTTTTATCCGATTTTAATCGCAACATTTTTCACTGTCGGTATTGTATACCCACTATTTGAGGGAATGATCTGGAACGGAAACTTTGGTGTTCAAGCTTGGTTTGAAAATACCTTTGGTTATGGCTTCCACGATTTTGCAGGTTCAGTCGTTGTGCATGGTGTTGGCGGCTGGATAGCGCTTGTTGCCGTCGTGTTTTTGGGCATGAGAAAAGGCAGAGTTCGAGCAGGAAAGCACACCAACTTTGCACCTTCGAATATTCCGTTTTTGGCTTTGGGAGCTTGGGTCTTATGTGTGGGGTGGTTTGGCTTCAACGTCATGTCAGCTCAAACTGTGTCAGGCATAAGTGGCTTGGTGGCTATGAACTCATTGATGGCAATGGTCGGGGGCATTGTCGCGTCACTGTTGGCTGGTAAGAATGACCCTGGCTTTATTCATAACGGCCCACTAGCTGGCTTGGTTGCTGTATGTGCGGGCTCAGACTTAATGCATCCTATCGGTGCTTTAGTGACAGGTGCGATTGCTGGCGTGCTATTTGTTTATCTTTTTACCCACCTACAAAACAAAACCAAGATTGATGATGTGCTAGGTGTCTGGCCTTTACACGGTGTATGTGGCGCTTGGGGTGGTATTGCCGCTGGGATTTTTGGTCAAAGCGCATTGGGTGGGCTAGGTGGCGTGAGCATTATCGTTCAGCTTCTAGGAACGCTTTTGGGCCTTTCCATCGCAGCGCTTGGTGCACTTGCAGTCTACGGTGCGATTAATACCAGTATGGGACTGAGGCTTTCAGAAGAAGACGAATTCAATGGCGCTGACCTAGCCATTCATAAAATATCTTCGACCAACGAGGATTGAGGCCAATATGGGAGCGGCATAAAGCCGCTCTTTTAGCAATTGTCTTTCTTGGCTTGGCCCGGAGGACAGAAATTACCATTACCTCGATGGTCATCATCATTGGTGCTGACTCTTACCTTTACATCATCGACTTCGCCTTCAACATTGGTAATGTTGACAGCCTGCCAAAGTCAGAAGCAATGTAAACGTTAGAGATACTTGTCTCATTGCTGTTCCTCTTAAATTGTAATTCTAATAGTGACCATTACGACTATGGTCTAATCCATATTACTACTGTTGCTATTCTTTCAGTGTTAAGCTAATGAAAAAACAGCAAGGATGAGTTATGAATTTCCCTTATAGAAATATTGTAGTACTTACTGGTGCAGGTATCTCGGCCGAATCTGGTATTCAAACATTTCGTGCGCAAGATGGCCTATGGGAGAATCACCGTATCGAAGATGTAGCAACGCCTGAAGGGTTTGCTCGCGATCCGGACCTTGTTCAAGACTTTTACAACCAACGCCGCAAGAAACTTCAAGATAATGCGATAAAGCCTAATGCAGCGCATGAAGCATTAGGTCGTTTAGAGGCTGAGTTAGAAGGTAAAGTGACGGTCATCACTCAAAATATAGACAACCTTCACGAAAGAGGCGGCAGTCAGAATGTGATTCACATGCATGGTGAGTTGCTCAAGGCGCGCTGTAGTGAATCTAACCAAGTAGTAGAGCACAATGAGGACATTAAGACAGGCGAACTTTGTCACTGTTGTCAGATCCCTTCACAAATGCGACCACATATTGTTTGGTTTGGTGAAATGCCACTGCGAATGGGTGATATCTACGCGTCATTAGAAGAAGCAGATTTGTTTATTTCTATTGGGACTTCTGGCGTTGTGTATCCCGCAGCAGGTTTTGTTCATGATGCAAAAATGCACGGCGCACATACCATTGAAATTAACCTAGAACCTAGTGCGGTAGAAAGTGAATTTGAGGAAAAACGCTACGGAAAAGCAAGCGTTGAGGTTCCAAAATTAGTTGACGAGATACTGGCTCTAGAAGGAAAAGAAAGAGCGTAATAACTTCAACAGGAAGAGTTTTTGTCTTGTCATTAAGAACAAAAAAGCGGCTCATGAGCCGCTTTTTCATATCTTTAAAACTAACGAATTAGTTGTTCACTTTTAGCTTTTGGAAGTACTCATCGTACATTACGCTCGCTTCGCCAACTTCATCTTGCCAAGTACCGCTGTCCATCACTTCTTGTGGTGGGAAGATGCTTGGATCATTAGCAAATTCTTTCGGTAGCAGATCGTGTGCCGTTTTAACTGGCGTAGGATAACCAATCTCTAGTGCAATCTTAGCTGCGTTCTCAGGACGTAGTAGGAAATCGATCATCTTATGAGCTGCGTCAACGTTCTTCGCACCAGCTGGAATTGCTAGGCTGTCCATCCAGAAGATAGTGCCTTTTTCTGGCCAGATGATGTCGATGTTCGCACCTTCTTGACGAGCCATGTATGCAGAACCGTTCCAAAGCATGCCTAGTGAAACTTCACCCGCAAGGTAAGGGTTTGCAGGAAAGTCTGAGTTAAATACTAATACGTTTGGCATTAGCTTTTTCAGTTCTTCGTAAGCGGCTTTGATTTCTTCTGGGTTAGTCGTGTTTGGTGAGTAACCAAGCTTAGTCAATGCAATGTGGAATACTTCGCGAGAATCATCCATCAGCATTAGTTGACCTTCCCACTTACTATCCCAAAAATCATCCCACTTAGTAACCGATGATTTGTCTAGCATGTCAGCATTGATACCAATACCGGTCGCACCCCAAATGTATGGGATAGAGTAGTTGTTGTTCGGATCGAACGGTTTGTTTAGGAAGTTAGTATCAAGATCGGCAAAATGAGATAATTTCTCTTTGTCGATCTGTTGTAGCATGCCTTCTTTACGCATTTTAGAGACGAAATAGGTAGACGGTACTACCAAGTCGTAACCAGAACCTTGAGTTTTTAGTTTTGCGTACATACTCTCGTTAGATTCGTATGTAGAGTAAATAACTTTGATTCCGGTTTCTTTTGTAAAGTCTTCAAGAACTTCGTTTGGAATGTATTCCGACCAGTTGTAGAAATACAGTTCTTGATCAGCAGCCATTGCAGGGGTAGCGATGAGCGTCGCTGCACATAGAGCGCTTGCGTAGAATTTACTTTTCATTTGTTTTCCGTTTTGTTTCGCGATTGGACAAGTCAATACTAGCTGGAGTTATCGAGTTGAGCCAAATCGCAGTAAGCACAAATATGTTCATTTAGCTTGAATATCGTTGTCTCCTTGTTATGAGACGATAAATCTATGATACCAAGACAAATAAACCTAGCAACGCGCGATTATATCAGCCTAAGACAAAAATAGGCAGCGTATTGCTGCCTATTTTCCTATGGTTGATGACTTGTTACACAAGCTAGATTATTGTCCCGCTTTCAGCTTGAGGAAATAATCTTCGTACTTAACGGTTAGATCACCAACCGCATCTTGCCATTCAACGCGGTCAAGGTCTTCTTGAGAAGGGAACAGTGGGGCAACGTCTTTAAACTTAGCATTCGATTCTTCCACCGCCGTTAGGTAGCCAGTATCACGAGAGATTTGCTCTGCGATTTCTGGGCGCAGTAGGAAGTCAATCATCTTGTGAGCGGCTTCTACGTTCTTCGCACCGGAAGAGATAGCGAAGTTATCAACCCAGCCGATACCGCCTTCTTTAGGAAAAACGAGTTTAAGGTTCAGGCCTTCACTTTGTGCCGCTGCGGCGCTACCGTTCCAAAGCATACCAACGCCCACTTCACCAGACATGTAAGGTGCGCCAGGGTTGTCAGAGTTGAAAACTAAAACGTTAGGCATCAACTTTTGTAGCTCAGCGTACGCTTCATCGATTTGCTTAGGGTCTTTTGAGTTACCTGAGTAGCCAAGTTTACGCAGAGCGATATGGAACACTTCACGAGTGTCGTCCATCAACATTACTTGACCTTCAAGCTCAGGCTTCCATAGGTCAGCCCAGCTTTGGAAGTCGTTTGGATCGTACATATCTGCGTTAACCGCTAGGCCTGTAATCGCAACAACGTGTGGGATAGAGTAGTCGTTACTTGGATCGTAAGGCTTGTCTAGGTAGTTTTTATCTAGGTTGCCGAAGTTTTTCAGCTTAGTCTTATCGATCTTTTGTAGCATGCCTTCGTCACGCATCTTCGCCACGAAGTACGTTGAAGGTACTACTAGGTCATAACCTTGGTTATGGGTTTTTAGCTTTGCATACAAAGTTTCGTTCGACTCGTAAGTCGAGTAGATCACTTTGATGCCAGTTTCTTTAGTAAATTGCTCTAGGATATTACTGTTGATGTAAGGACCCCAGTTCATAAATACTAGTTCTTTATCATCCGCTGTCGCTGTACCAGAGAACAGAGAAAGCGCACATGCACTACCAGCTAATAGAGTAGCCCATTTTTTCATTGACGTTAGCTCCAAACCAAACGTTGTCCAATTTTGGACGATAGATAGAAAAACAGAATGGCATGTAACCATTCTGTTTCGTGATGTTAACAGGTGCGGATTCTACTTCACTTTTTCTCTTGCTAGCAACTGAGAAATTACTACCAAGACCAAAGAAACAATCAACATCACCGTTGCTAGGGCGTTCACTTCCGGTGAAATGCCCACCTTAACCATGGAGTAAATCTTCAATGGCAAGATTTCGTATGTTGGACCCGTTACAAACGAGCTGATGATCACATCGTCCAAAGACAGGGTAAAGCTCAATAACCAACCTGCGGCAACCGCTGGTTTAGCGAGAGGAAGGATGATCTGTTTCAAGATAACCCACTCGCTTGCACCAAGGTCTTTTGCTGCTTCCAACATTTTCACATCAAAGCCATTTAAGCGGCTGTATACAGTTACCACAACGAATGGTAGACAAAAGGTGATGTGAGCAATCAATAGTGTAAAGAAGCCAAGCTGTGCGCCTAATACTAGGAACAGAGCAAGTAATGAAATCGCCATTACAATATCGGGAGACATCATCACGACAAACAGCATGCCGTTTACCGCACCTTTACCTTTGAACGAGTAACGGAATAGGGCAACGGCCGTTAAGCTACCAATGATGGTTGCTGCTGTCGCTGAGAATACCGCTACGTTCAATGAATGCCATGCAGCTTGCATTAGGCTGTCGTTATTTACTAAGGTTTCGTACCATTTCGTGGTGAAACCACCCCATTTCATACCAAATTTGTTGGCATTAAATGAGTTAACAATTAAGACGATGATTGGCAGATACAAAAATGCATACACCAGCGCCATAAAGCTAAATCTAACTGTGCGTCCCATTAGTCTAGCTCCACTTTCTTATTCAATAGTTTGCCTGCTCTGTAGTAAGCGTAAAGCATCACAGCCATTGCGAAGGTGAGGGCGATACTGGTCGCAGCACCAAATGGCCAGTCACGAGCGTTCAATACTTGGCTCTTAATAACGTTACCAATCAGTAGGTTCTTCGCACCACCAAGAAGGTCAGAGATGTAGAACATACCTAGTGCTGGTAGCAGAACCAACAAACAACCACCGATAATGCCAGGCATTGTCAGAGGTAGAATCACTTTCGTAATGGTTTGGAACTTGTTCGCACCAAGATCTTTCGCCGCCTCGATATAAGTGTTGTCCAACTTCTCGATTGCCGAGTAAAGCGGCAGAATCATAAATGGAAGCAGGATGTACACAAGACCAATCATTACTGCTGTTTCGGTGTACATAATACGTAATGGCTTATCGATGATTTCCATCGCCATTAATGATTTGTTCAAAATACCTTGTGTACCCAGAACAATCTTCAGGCCGTAAGTACGGATAAGAGAGTTTGTCCAAAAAGGTACGATAACTAAGAACAACATAAATGGGCGCCATTTCTCTGGCATTTTCGCTATGATGTAAGCAAATGGGTAACCAATTACTAAACACAACAACGTCGCCACGATCGCCATGTAGAACGAGTGCATCAGCACTTTCGCATACAAGGGGTCGAGTAGACGTAAGTAGTTGTCGAAAGTAAATGTCATTTCGATTAAGTTTGCTTCATCACGCGTTAAGAAACTCGTACCGATAATCATCACATTTGGTACCAACACGAAAAGTGTTAACCAACCGACGATTAAGGTAATGATCGCGTTTTGAAGATTAATCTTCTTGCTTATCATTGAGGACTACCTCCCAGCTCTCAACCCAAGTGATAGCGACTTTCTGGCCAAGTGAGTGGTCCACATCAGGATCATCTTCGTTAAAGAATTCGCTAACCATTACACGCATGCCCGAATCCAATTGGATAACTGAATCAAGCGTCATACCTTTATAGGTACGCTCTGTTACGTGACCTACGATGCCTTTTTCTTCAGACTCTTTGATCTCTTCGATACGTAAGTCTTCTGGGCGAAGTAGTACTTGCAGTTTTTCACCTGCTTGCGCTTCCTGATCGTAGTAAACAACAGATTCGACACCTTCGATTTCTGCACGGATACGTTTCTCGTCGATACGCTCTAGCATGGTTGCGTTGAATACGTTGATCTCACCGATAAAGCGAGCAACAAATAGGTTCTTCGGCTCTTCGTAAATCTCACGTGGAGAACCATCCTGCTCGATAACACCATCGCGCATTACAATAATGCGGTCAGACATCGATAGGGCTTCTTCCTGATCGTGCGTAACGAAGATAAAGGTAATACCAAGTTGACGCTGAAGCTGTTTAAGCTCGATTTGCATTTGCTTACGCAGTTTGTAATCAAGTGCCGATAGAGATTCATCTAGCAGCAGTACTTTTGGTTTGTTAACAACCGCACGCGCAATGGCGATACGTTGTTGCTGACCACCAGAAAGCTGATGAGGCTTACGCTGTGCCATTTTTTCTAGGCGCACCATGCGTAGCGCTTCCATTACTCGTGGTTCAATGTCCGCAGTAGGCGTTTTCTGCATACGAAGGCCAAAAGCGACATTCTCATATACGGTCATGTGTGGAAACAATGCGTAACTTTGAAATACCGTGTTGACGTGCCTTTGCTCTGCAGGAACCTGTGTTACATCATGGTCATCCAAAATAATTTGACCGTTATCTGCCGTTTCAAAACCTGCAATCATGCGTAAAACTGTTGTCTTACCACAACCAGAAGGCCCGAGAATCGTCAGAAATTCACCATGATTAACATCCAGATTTAAATTACCGATGATTTCCTTACCATCGAAACTTTTACTAATACCAGATAAACGAATAACTGGCTTTCCTGCTTGCGGTTTTGCGTTCAACGTCTGTATTTCCCCCACGTTCAAGCCGGGATTATCCCAGCTGATGTGACACTAACCATTCACTTTTGAGGCGCGCATCATAATCACCAAAAGTGTGAAATTAAAGCATTTTCTTATCTTGAAACAGAAATAATTTTGCAGGAAAAAGCCATCATTCCTTACCATACTGTTTTTATGAGATTAATTGGCATCTAGACACAGTTTGATAGCACTAAACTTTGTTCAACAATTGTTTCAATTTCATGACCTTGAAAGTGGTCAATTATCAACCATACAGTTGAGATTGCAAGGATTGTAGGTGAGTTGTGATGTTAGATGTGGAAAGATTTCTTTATAATGACGATTACATTAATTGACTGGAATTCCAGTCAAAATTTTACAAGTTAGTCTTGGATAAACTATGAACGACGATTTTGAGAAAGATTTCAATCTTGGGGGGAGTGTAGAGCGAGCTTTGTCTGGCAACTACGAGCTTAAAGCTGGCGCGGTTTTTAACGAAGCTTGGCGAGCAACCATCCAGCACTTTTTATCATTTTCTCCTGCCATTATTGTATTGCTTTTTGTCCAGTTAGGTATTTTCTATATTGCATTAAAACTGCAGTTGGGCGATTTGACCGTTATTCTTGATGCGTTTGAGAACCCAGAGTCGTTCACAAACGATATTGTGTCTTCTATTTATGTCGCGAATTTCAGTTATGAGGTGATTAGCGCCCCAATTTATGCGGGGATAAGTTTGATGGCTATGAGTCATGTCGCTGGCTTAAAGACTAAGTTGCGCCATGTTGGAAAGGGGTTGCAGTTCACCATTCCTGTTATCCTAGCAACGCTAATGAGCTTAATGCTACAAGGTGTGGTTGGTATGATTTTTCCTTTACTGTCGCTGTATCTTTCCTTGGCATTTAGTCACTCTATTTTGTTGATTTGTGAGAAAAGGGTGCCACCAATGCAAGCGTTGCTGTTATCACTTCGCGCAATCAACAAGAAGATTTTTGTGGTCGCGGGGCTTTACTTAGGCGTGATGTTAATGTTTATTATTGCAGCAATGTTCTACGGTATTGGCTTGATTTTTGTGCTGCCATTCTTCTTCCATTTGAAAGGCATACTCTACCGCGAAATGTTTGGAATTAAGCTTAAGATCGTTACAACACAGAAAAACGATAATGATCACGATGGTAACTCACAGGTGTTTGATGCCTAATTCTTTGAAATCAATAAGTTTACGAGTGGCGGCAACCTGTATAGCCGCCACTTTCATTTCTATAGGCCCATATTTACACTACGAGAAACAGTTTAAATATGTGGAAAATCCTGACGTACTCTCTGGCAAGATTAAGCATGTCGATTTATCACACTTGCCATACATCGGTGATATCCCAGACTTCAATTCAATAAAAGATACGAAAGAGAAAAAAGCTGCTTTTTTTGATTTTTTAAGGCCTAAAATTGCTCTTGAGAATCAACGAATTCGTCATGAGCGGGCCTTTCTTACCTCTTTAAAGGTGGGACAAGTGACGCAAGAACAACAAGAGTATGCTCAGCGGTTATCATCTCTGTATTCGTTGCCCTTGAGTAACGATAAGATTGATCAAGCATGGCTAGACGAGATGCTTGTGAGAGTGAACGTCTTACCAGAAGCGTTGGTTCTAACTCAAGCGGCAAATGAATCTGCGTGGGGCACTTCTCGTTTTGCTACTCAAGCAAACAACTTGTTCGGCCAATGGTGTTATAAAAAGGGCTGTGGAATTGTTCCAGCGCAACGTGGCGCTAACAAAGTTCATGAAGTTGAAAAATTCGATTCTGTACAACAGTCTGTTCATGGCTACTTTATGAATGTTAATCGAAACCCAGCGTATGCAGACCTGCGTGAAATCAGAACATCTCTGGCTGAAAAGAACAAGGGCTTGTTAACGGTCGCAACCGCGTCAGAGTTAACGCATGGGTTGCTAGCCTATTCTGAACGTGGCATCGCCTATGTACACGATCTTCGCGCTATGATTCGTCATAACAACGCCTACTGGACGCAATAAAATAACGGATAAAATGAAAAAGTTAAGCCTAAGTCTGTTGGGAAGTGCGGCGCTAATTCTTGCATCGCCGATAACCCAAGCTCAAGAGTACATGTTCACGTACTCAAAGTTATATACTCAACTAAAAAACAACAATAAAGAAGGGCATGACGATGTGAAAGTTGGTGTCTTTTTTGTGGACGCAAAAACTAAACAAATTTGTATGATAGAAAAAGCTTGGATGGAAAAAGAAGAGCACTATGAAGAGTTTGTTATCCCTGCTTCACAAGAGTTGCCTTTACCTGTTGATAAAAACTTAAAGTCAGCGAATCCGTTGGTTTTTGTCGATACCCCAAAAGATACACGTTGCGATTACTCACTTGTTGTGATGACCAAAGAACCATTACAGGGTAACGTTTCTTACGACCAACTTAAGCCTCTTCTACCTCAAATGCAGACGATGCTGGAAGATTTAGGCGGTATGTTTGCGGGTTGGTTTACACCGGAGGTTCAAGGTGTGACGATGGAGTTTGCAAATCAACTGAATGATAAAGTGATTTTCTCAAACGGAACCGAAAAGCCAATTGTCAATGGCAAGATACAAGTCGCACTAAGTGAAATAGGGCAAGGTGGCACAATGACACTACCAGAACCGACGATGCGAGTGTTACCTTATCTACCTAACGCAAAGAAATGAACACTGAACGTTTAGAAAGGGCTGCAATCGCAGCTCTTTTTTAATTTTGACCGTAACTAAAGTATTTTTCACACTCTTTTCTTAAAGACTCAATAAGACAAACATTTAATCCTGCGTAAAAAGCTCGTATAATCCACGCCCCAAAGAAACCCATGTTAGGAAGTCCTAGTCGATTTATCGGCGATGTGAGAGCCCGCAATGAACCAAATAGATACAAGAAAAGAAACCCTAGAATTCAACAAGCTTCAGAAACGCCTAAGAAGACATGTTGGAAATGCCATTACTGATTACAACATGATCGAAGAAGGCGATGTTGTAATGGCATGTATTAGCGGTGGTAAAGATTCATTCGCGATGCTTGATATCCTGCTGAATCTTCAAAAAGCCGCACCGATCAAATTTGAAGTGGTTGCGGTAAACCTAGACCAAAAACAACCGGGCTTCCCTGAGCACATTCTGCCAGAGTATTTCGAAACACTGAATATCCCTTACTATATCGTCGATAAGGACACGTATTCCGTCGTAAAAGAGAAGGTACCAGAAGGCAAAACCACTTGTGGTCTGTGTTCACGCCTGCGACGTGGTACGCTGTATTCATTTGCAGAGAAGATTGGTGCAACTAAGCTTGCGCTAGGTCATCACATGGATGACATCGTCGAAACAATGTTCTTGAATATGTTCCACGGCTCTCGCCTTAAAGCGATGCCACCAAAGCTACGCTCTGATGATGGCCGTAACGTGGTCATTCGTCCATTGACTTACTGTCGTGAAAAAGATTTGATCAAATACGCTGAGCACAAGGATTTCCCAATAATTCCGTGTAACCTTTGTGGCTCTCAAGAGAACCTTCAGCGTCAATCTATAAAAGCAATGTTGATTGAATGGGATAAGAAGACGCCAGGGCGTGTGGAAGCAATTTTTAAATCAATTCAAAACGTAAGCCCAAGCCAACTAGCAGACCGCGAATTGTTCGACTTTGTTAACTTACCGCTAGATCGTGAAGGTAACCGCGAAGAGTATGAATTTAATGAGGCTGTCGTTTCTTCGACGAATATTGATGAATCGATGTTCATCGATGTTACGAACATCTAACTCGTAAAAAAGGAGGTCAATTAGACCTCCTTTTTTGTACCCAACGCTTTAACTGTTCCCAAACAAAAATCCCCCTGTATTGGGGGGATTTATTAGCGCTGATTTGAAAGCGCTCAATACATAGCAATACTAAAGAGAGATTAGGTTGCTGTATTTGGGTCGAGAGGGCTAATGTAGCCTTTTGGTTTTAGAGCCAACACGTCGCAATTTATTTTATCAATTACGTGCTCCGCTGTATTACCAATAAAGACAGCAGAAAGCCCTGTTCGCCCTGTGGTACCTAAAATAACCATTGCTGCGTTCAAGCGCTCTGCAGCTGCCGGAATGACATCTTCAGGTAAACCTTGCTCAACTATCGTTTGCTCTTCATCAAGACCATGTTTTTGGCGTAGTGCTTTCATAGCCGTTAAATGATGGCCTCGCACTGCATCGGTATAAGTCGTTGGGTCAAATTCAGGAAGTTCAATCGTAATATTCGCCGGTGTAACGGGGTAGGCGTTAACAAGATATGGCTTGGCCTCAAGCCGAGTGGTGATTTCTTTTAATCGCTCGACCATCGTATCGTTGAGATCAATATGAGTCGGGTTTTCTGAGCCCACATGTACTGAGGCAAGGATACTTGCTTGTTCCGGCCAAGCAGCATTCTTAATAAGAAGCACTGGAATAGGGCATTTTCGCAACAAGTGCCAATCTGTCGGTGTGAAAATGACAGACTCTAAAACATCATGCTTACGTGTGCCTTTGATGACTAGGTCATGATTGCCTGAATAGACTTCAGCAATAATCGCCTCATAAGGGCGGTTGTGCCAGACAACACAAACATCAAAGTCGAAGCCATCGTTTAGGTATGGTTGAGCAATTTTACGCATCCACTGCTCACGCTGATGAATGACACCTCGACGCATAGCATCTCTTTCATCCACTGATAGCATTGACGTCATGTCATACGAGAAATCGTAAATGGATAAAAAGAAAGTGATTCGGCTTCTAGATACACTTTTCTGAGCTAATTGAACAGCTCTTGCAAGTGCGGGCTGCTCATCATTATTGATGTCAGCTACAACAAGGATCTTACTGTATATACTCATAACTAAGCCCACTTCTATTGCAAAACCAGATACTGAATGTAAATTAAATCAGTATTTTGGAGTACTCACCGTACATTTTTACTGTAGCTTAGTTTGGAGAACTTTTTGAGGACTTTCGAAAGGAATTTATGAGAAATATGATGTAGCTCATTTTCGAGCTACATCAATAATTAGGGTGTATTATTCTTTAGTTACACCAGCAAGTTCCATCAATGCATCGTGGTCTAAGATAGTGATATATTTACCTTTTACGCTTAGGATCTCAGATTTCTGGAAACGACCTAACAAACGACTGATCGTTTCGACTGTAAGACCAAGGTAGTTGCCAATATCACCACGAGTCATAGTTAAACGAAACTCTCTAGGGCTGAAGCCACGCTGAGAAAAACGCGTTGATAGGTTGTAAAGGAAAGCAGCTAGTCGCTCTTCTGCGTTCTTTTTAGAAAGAAGCAAAATCATTTCCTGATCACCTTTAATTTCGTTACTCATCAAACGCATGATTTGCTGGCGAAGCTTAGGCATCTTACCCGATAGATCGTCTAAAATTTCGTATGGGATTTCACATACCATCGACGTTTCGAGTGCTTGAGCAAAGCTAGGGTGGGAGTCACCAGTGATAGCATCGAAACCGACTAAGTCTCCAGCTAAGTGAAACGCTGTGATTTGCTCATCACCTTGCTCTGTGATCGTATAGCTCTTGATGGTACCAGAGCGGATAGCGTATAGCGATTTTAGCTCATCACCGGCCTTAAAAAGCTCTTGTCCTTTTTGAATAGGCTTCTTACGTTCGATGATTTGGTCAAGCTGGTCAAGTTCTGCCTCATTTAGAGTGAACGGGATACACAGTTGACTAATGCTACAATCTTGGCAATGAATGGCGCAACCGCCTGATTGGATACGCTTTGTTGCAGGTTTTTCAGAAATCATAACAACCTTTCACTATTTGATATACATCAATATTTTAGCATCGCTTAATCCTAAAGGGTAGCAAAAATGTCACCTCAATAGAGTTTAACGTTATATGAAACCGAGTAACGCTAAGGCTCCTACAGCGGTATACGTACCATAGCCAATAAGGATTAATGCTGAAATATTTCTAAATATTAATGATTTTTGTAATTTCTGAAAATGATTGGCACCGTATCCAATAATAAGCATTGCAGGTAGCGTTCCGAGCCCAAACGCAAGCATAATTAGGCCGCCGTTCATCGCACTACCAGAAACCGCCGACCAAGTAAGCGCTGAATAAACTAAACCACATGGTAACCAACCCCAAATAAAGCCAAATGGCAACGCGTGAAGAGGATGCTTTAATGGCAACAAACTCTTCCCTGCCGGCGAGATAAAGCGCCAGAGATACTGCCCTAGCTTTTCTATTAAAAGTAAGCCTTGCCACCATTTAGCAATATACAGCGCGACTAGGATCATGAATAACGCAGCAATCAGCCTTAACCAAGCAAGAGAGTGCGTTAACCCACTAAGCTCAGATAAACCTGATATAGCACCACCCACTAATGCACCTATTAAGGTATAACTGATCAATCGTCCGAGGTTGTAGAAGAGGGGGATAAGAGGGGTAGTTTTATTTTTAGCAGAAGAGCCCATGGTAAGCAGAGACGCGATACCACCACACATACCCATACAATGACCGGCTCCTACTAAGCCGATCATCAACGCACCGATAAAATCAGGAGTCATAAAGGTCGCTACTTTTTATCACTATTAGATTGGTCTTCTTCGTCGAGAAGAATGTTGTGCCCTTGCCGTTCAAGATCTTCAAACTGATCGCTTCTTACCGCCCAAAGAAAAACGGCGACAGCAACACAAACGAGAACGATAGCGATGGGAATCAATATATAAAGACTTTCCATGTTTGCTTTCTCTACTTATTTCTCTTTGAGCAGGCGCAAAGAGTTAGATACAACGATAATTGAGCTTGCAGACATGCCAACTACTGCAATGTAGGGAGCCACTAAACCTGCGACCGCCAAAGGCAAAATTAACAGGTTGTAACCCAAAGACCAAGCCAAGTTTTCTCGAATAATCTTTCTTGTACGCAGTGCAAGCAAACGTGCCTCTAGTAGCTTTTCGAGATTATCCCCAAGTAACGTCATATCTGCAGAAGCTTTAGCGACATCTGTACCACCGCCCATTGCGACAGAAAGGTGAGCTCCGGCGAGAGTCGGCGCGTCATTGATTCCATCACCAACCATCATAGTGATACTGTTTTCGTCCAAGCTCTTAAGGTATGCAAGCTTATCTTCTGGCTTTGCTGACGCGACGATGTGATCGATACCAATTTCATTCGCCACTGGTTGGGCGTTTGAGAGAGAATCACCAGTTAGCAGGGTTGTCTTAATTCCAGCGTCAGCAAAACGTTGAATAAAGGCTTTGCTTTCTTTTCGGATAGGGTCGCGGTAGTAAAAGCTAGCGACATGCTTGCCATCAACCGACAGAGAGACCGCCTGGTTTTCACCACTTTCTTTGCCTTGAACAAAAGCAGCACTACCTATCTTAACGATTTTGCCATTCCACATACCCTCAATCCCTGAACCAATCACGTTTTGCACGTCAGACACGATAAAGTCATCATTGGTGTAAGTTGCAAAAGAACGAGCGATAGGGTGGTTTGCATGAGCCTCTAAAGCTGCAGCTAGTGATAGACAATCTTTCTGTGGGAGATCACTAAGTACCTTTGTTTCACAGATCTCAATATCACCTTTCGTTAGAGTGCCTGTTTTATCTACAACTAAGTGGTTGATCTTACATAGTGTCTCAAACACATGGCCTTTACGAAGCAAAATGCCGAAATTACCCATTCTAGAGGTAGCACAAGTGAGAGCGGTCGGAGTGGCCAGAGATAGCGCACATGGGCACGTAGCGACTAGCACAGACAGCATGATCCAAAACGCATCATCTGGTTTTGTTTGATGCCAGTAAAACCAAGTACCAGCAGAGATGATAAGAATCACACCAACAAAGTAACGGGCGACAATGTCTGCAATTTCCGCAATTTTAGGTTTGGAGTGTTGAGCTTCATCTTGTAAACGCACGATGTTAGAAATCATTGAATCGGCCTTTGAGCTTACTACCTCAAGTTCAAATGATTCGTCTCCGTTTAGCGTTCCTGCATAAACAATATCGCCTTCTCGTTTCACAACGTGCACTGACTCGCCCGTTAGCATGGATTCATCAATATGAATACGGCCTGAAATAACTTTACCGTCAGCGGGGATATGTTCACCAGGTAGAACGCGAATACGATCGCCAACTTTTAGCGTCTTCACGGGTATCTGATCACCGTCCAGCGTTGTAGCAATTGCAGGAATCAACTTAAGAAGGTTACCACTCGCTGCAGCAGCTTTGCGACGAGCGCGCATCTCTAAGAATCGACCTACTAACAAAAAGAAGGTAAACATCGAGATAGATTCAAAGAAGACTTCGCCTTGTTCAGTTACTGTTGCAACTAAACTTGCAACATAGGCAAAGATCAACGCGATAGAAACCGGGACATCCATACCAAGGGTTCGGCCTTTGATACTGCGCCATGCGTTTAAGTAAAATGGAAGAGCGGAATAAAGCAAAACAGGAGTAGCAAAAATCAAACTTACCCAACGAAAGTAACTTTTAAACTCTGGCTCTAAATCACCAAAGACTTCGAGATACAGTGCAACGGCGAGCATCATGACCTGCATGGTTGCTAAACCTGCAATACCTAGCCGATATAGATATTGCTTCATCATTCGATGGTAAGAGGCTTCTTGCTTATCTGCTTCAAAAGGTGCAGCTTTGTAACCAAGTTTATGAATAACGGAAAGGAGCTCGCTTAACCGTACCTGGGTTTTATCCCAGGCTAGTAACGCTCGATTGGTGGTTGTATTAACACGGATAGATACCAACCCGGCCGTATTAGAAACTTGCTTTTCGATTAACCACGCACAAGCGGCACATGAAACGCCTTCCAAAGAAAGGGTTACTTCAGAAACATTTTCGCGATTTCGTACGAATTCAGATTGTACATCCGCATTGTCATAATGAATTAAAGCTTGGAGTTGCTCTGGTACTAGGTCTGCCTTTTCTGCAGGCGCAGTGCGGTATTGGTAATATGATACAAGACCACTATCGACAATAGTCTGCGCCACAGTTTCGCAGCCCGGACAACACATGTCGCGAATTTCACCCAATATTTCTACTTTGAAATCCGTGTTGGCTGGTACATCTTCACCGCAGTGATAACAGGATTTACACATATGCTTACTTCATTAACGGTGTTGAAGAGGCAGGAAACTCAACTTTACCTTGGATCATCCATTGCTTGTCGTGTGGTTGTAGTTCAACAAACCATGGTCCTTGAATAGATTCCTCAGCTTTTAGTCGGTAATTACCAGATGCATCCGCTGTTACAAGCTTTGTGAAGTCACGATCAGGAAGAGTACGATGAGTGAAAGTGGCCGTTAGAGCAGGGTAATGAGGTAGCTTCCCTTTAGCGAAAACAATCACAACATTGTTATTTTCAGAGGAAATCTCAGCGTTAAGACCTAGGTCACGAGCGACATTCATTTTACTAATGTCGATATTAATGCCTTTGCCTTTTTTATAGTAATCCTCGGCGACTAAAGAAACAGAGTTGTTCGAGAAAACGACCACAGTAATCACAGTCCAAACTACGACAGTAAGAGGAAGGATGATTAGGAACCACGGCCAAAATTGTTTATACCAAGGCTTTACCATAAAAAAGTTCTCAACAGCTAAATGAAAAAATGTAAGGCGTTAAATTTAAAGGAAAGACAGCCCCTATGAAAGGGGCTGTTATTGCTATGTTACGTAATATCTCAGTTACTTACTCTCTGAGTTACTTAAACTCCAGACATATGAGGCAACGAGCTGAACTTTATCTTCACCCAAAATGTCTTTCCACGCAGGCATTACGCCTGAGCGTCCGTTCATTACGGTTTCTGTTACAGCTGCACGAGAGTCACCAAACAACCAGTCTTGGTCTGTAAGGTCAGGCGCACCGACTGCAGGGTTACCCTTACCATCGGTACCATGACAAGCTGCACACACTACGAAGCGTGCTTTACCTGCCGCGGCTTCACGAGCATTTACTTTACGACCAGATAGACTAAGTGTGTAACTTACAACTTCTTGAACACCTTGCTCACCAAGGGCATCTTTCCATGCTGGCATTTGACCAATACGGCCGTGCATGATGGTTGTAACGATCGCTGCTGGCTCGCCACCATATAGCCATGCATCATCAGTCAGGTTAGGGAAGCCTTTCTGACCACGTGCATCAGAGCCATGGCATTGAGAACAGTTTTGCAAAAACAAACGCTGACCAACTTTTAATGCTTCAGGATCTTGCGCAATTTCAGGAATTGGGCGTAGACCACTGTCATTGTGCGCAAGTTTACGGAATGCTTCGCCGAAGTAAGCGTCGGCATCATCCAGTTCTTTTGCATATTGGTTTAGTTGCTTGTTCTCTTGTGCTGCAGCGATGGCTTCTTTTGACTCTTCTAGTGAGCGAACGGTTTGAGCCGAACTCTGCCAGTTTAAAAAGCCCTTGAAGCTACCTAGACCTGGGAATAGGGCAAGGTAAACTGCTGCGAACACAAATGTGCTTACAAACAGGTAAGTCCACCACTTTGGTAGAGGGTTGTTTAGCTCGCGAATACCATCGTACTCGTGGCCCATGTCTTCCCCTTCCTCGACGCCCATTTTATCTTTAGCGCACCAAGTCAGGAGAATCGCACAGCCTACTAGCGTACCGACAGTAATCACGATAATCCAGAGACTCCAGAATGTAGTCATTACTTCTTCACTCCTTGGTTATTAGGGGTCTTTTGTTCTTCGTCAGCAAACACCAAGTTGGCATCTTCTTCAAAGCGTGCTTTACGCTTTTTACTAAATGCCCACCATACGATGCCAATAAAACTAGCGAAGAGTACAACGGTATAAATACTATGAATTGTACCGAAATCCATATGATCCCCTTACTTCATTGCATGACCAAGAGACTGAAGGTAAGCGATGATTGCATCCATCTCTGTTTTACCTTCTACTTCTTTAGCCGAATTCGCGATCTCTTCATCAGTGTATGGAACGCCGAACTGATCACGAAATAGCTCAAGTTTCTTCTGAGTTAGCTTACCGTCTAAAACGTTTTCAGCTAGCCACGGGAAACCTGGCATGTTTGACTCAGGTACAAGCTCACGAGGATCTAACAGGTGAACACGGTGCCATTCGTCAGAATAACGACCACCAACACGAGCTAAATCCGGGCCTGTACGCTTAGAGCCCCAAAGGAATGGGTGTTCCCAAACACTCTCACCAGCAACAGAGTAGTGACCGTAACGTTCAGTCTCTGAGCGGAAAGGACGAACCATCTGGCTGTGACAGACGTTACAACCTTCACGGATGTAGATATCACGGCCTTCCATCTCCAAAGGAGTGTAAGCGCGCAGATTTTCTACAGGTTCAGTCGTTTGCTTTTGGAAAATCAGAGGAGTGATCTCTACAAGAGCACCCCAACTGATAGCAAACACGATAAAAATAGCCAACAAACCGACATTACGTTCTAAGATTTCATGGCGATTATTAGAATTATTACTCATTCTTAAATCTCCTTATGCCGGATGTGGGATAGCTTTTAGGCTTTCTTTAGGTGCACTTACCGTTTTGTACGTGTTGTATGCCATTAGGAACATACCAGATAGGAAGATAAATCCGCCTAGGAAACGTACAAAGTAGAACGGATAAGACGCTTCTACAGACTCAACAAAGCTGTAAGTTAGCGTACCGTCAGAGTTAACCGCGCGCCACATAAGACCTTGCATTACACCAGAGATCCACATCGCAACGATGTAAAGAACGGTACCGATTGTTGCTAGCCAGAAATGCACATTAACTAGACCAACAGAGTACATACGCTCTTGGCCAAATAGGCGAGGTACCAAGTGATATACAGAGCCGATAGAAACCATCGCAACCCAACCTAACGCACCAGAGTGAACGTGACCAATGGTCCAGTCTGTGTAGTGAGAAAGTGCGTTAACCGTCTTAATCGACATCATCGGGCCTTCAAAGGTAGACATACCGTAGAACGACAGTGAAACGATTAGGAAACGTAGGATAGGGTCATAACGAAGCTTATGCCATGCACCAGATAACGTCATAATACCGTTGATCATACCACCCCAAGAAGGAGCAAATAGAACCAGCGACATAACCATACCTAGAGACTGAGTCCAGTCTGGTAGCGCTGTATAATGAAGGTGGTGAGGGCCTGCCCAAATATATAGAGAAATAAGTGCCCAGAAGTGAACGATAGATAGACGGTAAGAATAAACAGGACGTTCAGCTTGTTTAGGAACGAAGTAGTACATCATACCTAGGAAACCAGCGGTCAGTAGGAAACCTACCGCATTGTGTCCATACCACCACTGAACCATCGCATCCACTGCGCCCGAGTAAATCGAGTAAGATTTACCAAGTGACACAGGAATAGCCATGCTGTTCACGATGTGAAGTACTGCTACTGTGATAATAAAGGCACCGAAGAACCAGTTTGCCACATAAATATGTGACGTGTTTCGCTTCACTAGTGTGCCGAAGAACACCACCGCATATGATACCCATACTAGCGCAATTGCGATATCAATAGGCCATTCTAGCTCAGCATACTCTTTACCCGATGTTAAACCGAGAGGCAAAGTAATGGCTGCTGCCAGGATGATTGCTTGCCAACCCCAAAAGGTGAAGGCAACGAGTGGGCCACCAAAAAGACGTGTTTGACATGTGCGCTGTACAACATAATAAGACGTTGCGAACAGAGCACTGGTACCAAACGCAAAAATTACCGCATTAGTATGCAGTGGACGTAAGCGACTATACGTCAACCACGGCGTATCAAAGTTTAGCTGTGGCCAAACTAATTGAGCGGCAATCAAAACACCAACAGCCATACCAACTATGCCCCATAAAATGGTCACAAGGGTAAATTGGCGAACGACTGTATAGTTGTAGTTTTGTTCAAGCTGCTTTACTTGGCTCATTTGCATGCTTCCAATTTCTAATTAACTACACTTTTACTTCCAACACGACTTGCGTCGTAACACCACCCAAGTAAACTCTAGAATTCAAGTGTTATCATCACCTTATTTCCATTGCTGACTTTAATAAAAAGTGGCATTTTCAGCGTGACACTATACTTGAATTAACAATTCAATGACAGGGTAGTAACCTTACTGGACCTCTGGAAATCATTTTTTATTTAAAAAGTTTGAAGTTTGTAACAAGGATATTAGTAATTATGCCTGCACAAAAGTTAACAAAGGCGCGACTTGCACAAATCTTAATCATGCTCAGTGTTTTAATAGGCGCATTTTTCTGGCGTACCTTTACACACGAGAGTGTTAATAGCGTTGACTGTTCACAAAAAGAACGATGCGATGTAACAATTGAAGGAGAAATAATCACGATTAATCGTGACTCAATGGGAATTTCGCTCGAAACGACAGAAAGTAGCACTCTAAAAATTGATCTAAATCAATCTGGTAATTTTATCAATCTCAACGAAAAGCATAAATCAGTAGAATGGGACATCATGCCTGAATCAAAAAAAATCACCTTTAAAAAAGGTGAAAACATTGTTGTAGTTCAATTATAAATACGATCTATCACGAGATAATCGTAACTTATTAATGAAATTAACACCTTCTTACCTAGAGAAAATTGGTTGGAATGGTATAACAGCAGAGTGATATCCAATTATAAAATCGTATGCATTGCCAATCAGTTTTTACTCATATTAAAGATGAAGACTCAGCGATAAAAACGCTCAGGTCCGAATTGACACAACAGAACTTGTCTTACGTGATGTGTTACTACACGGAAGAATACAATTTCGAGTTGATTCGAGAAGCGTTTCTTGCACATTTTCCTGGTGTGCCTTTTCATGGCGCCAGTTCATGTCAAGCCGTAATGACAGATCAGGGCTTTCATACAGGACCAGTAATTGCGGCACTTGCTGTTTATGATACAGGTCCTCATGCTTATGGTATTGGTATTTCTAATTACAACTCAGGTGACAGCGTCACCAATGCTTTGGATATGGCCCTTGAGAACGCAAACCGTGTAGGAGAGGTACCAAACTTAATTCTACTTCATGCTACACCAGGGCAAGAGGAATCAATCATTGCGTCTATAGATGAAAGATTTGGAACTCTAATTCCAATTATTGGTGGTTCGGCCGCTGATAATAACATCGCTGGGAAATGGTCTGTGATAACCGCCCAAGGCTCTCAAACTTCAGGTTTAAGCTTAACTCTCTTTTACTCCTCTCAACCTGTTGATATCGCTTTTAGCGCTGGGCATACACCAACTAATATCAAAGGTGTTGCAACCAAGACCAACGATAGATGCTTACTTGAAATTGATAATGAACCTGCGCTCAATGTTTATAGAAGGTGGACAAATCACCAGGATAACCAAGTAGGTAAAGATAATATGCTGTTTACAAACTC
The DNA here is from genome assembly GCF_033340175.1 of Vibrio sp. 1557. Classification (NCBI taxonomy): domain Bacteria; kingdom Pseudomonadati; phylum Pseudomonadota; class Gammaproteobacteria; order Vibrionales; family Vibrionaceae; genus Vibrio; species Vibrio sp. 1557. Next base: position 40,178 of record NZ_JAWOVZ010000011.1, read on the forward strand.
GAGTGCTTATCCATTAGGGCGGATCGCAGGTCATCTCTATGATCGCCCATATTACAAATTATCCCATCCGATCCGTGAGACGCCAGATGGTGGAATCGAGTTGTTTACACGAATAGAAGAGGGTGACGAGCTCACATTAATGAAAGGAAGTCGTGAGCATCTCGTTGCGCGCGCTGCAAAAGTCGTCAATGCCGCTTTTAACCAAAAATTAGAAGAGTCTCGAAAAATTGGAGTGATAAATATCTTTTGCGCAGGTCCCATGTTGCACTTAATGCAAGACATGAATAGCGTTTGTGAACAAATTAACCAAGAACTAGAACATTTGCCTTTTATTTGCCCTTTTACTTTCGGCGAGCAAGGTAGATTTATTGGTGGTGAGAATGGACATGGAAACCTGATGATTTCATCGGCTATATTCCATAAACCTTATGAAAGATAAATACTTAGACATATATCAACAGGAAGCGCTTCAAGAAGCGTTAGTTGAGCTAAAGCAGGCTAGACAAAGAGAACGACTACTCGCTGATGAAAACAAGGCCATTCTTTCCGCGATATCTGCGATGAGTGAGGCAAAGAATCGGCATGAGATATTTACGGGATTAAACAATGTCCTCAAAAAGTACATCAGCTTCGATGATTTTATTGTACTGACTCGTGATGGTGAACGATATCCCTTCAAGACATTGATATCAACTAATAGCGTATTTGATAATGTATCCTGGTTACACGGTAACACCTATCAAAGAGCTCTCAATGGTGAATGCATTCTACTGTTCGAGCCAGATAAACTCGCTGAGTTTGTTAACTTAAACAGCTTTATAAAAAGCCATGTAAACTCGGTCGTTTTAACTGGTATACGTTCAGAAGTAACGCAAACCGTAATCCTACTTATTGGAGCTCAGAAAGGGCACTTTAGCATAGAGAATAAGGAAACCTTGAGGCGGTTTCGTCCCTTAATTGAAAGGGCGGTCATTGATATCGAGACCAAAGAGAAGTTACAACGTATCGTTGAAGTAAGAACAACTCAGCTCGCTAAAGCAAGAGAAGAAGCAGAGCTTGCGAACCGGTCTAAGTCGGAGTTCTTAGCGATGATGAGTCATGAAATAAGAACCCCTTTAAATTCCGTTCTTGGAATGCTAGATATACTGAAGCAATCAACCTTGTCAGAAGAACAAATTGATGCTTTGAGCCAAATGGAGTGCTCTGCAGAGTTACTTCTCGCGATAATCAGTGACATTCTTGATCTTTCTAAAATCGAGTCAGGTCGCTTTCAGCTCAATGAACAATGGATTAACTTAAGAGACACTGTCACTTTTGTTATTTCTCAGCAAAAACAAATAGCTAAGAAGAAAAATCTTAAATTCAAGCTCAACTGTACTGTCACTAATGACAAACAATTTTGGATTGACTCCACGCGGTTATCTCAAATTCTGTTTAATCTAATAGGGAATGCAATAAAGTTTACAGACGAAGGTGAAGTAAAAGTTTCTGTATCTGAGCAAGATGCTGAACTTGTGATCTCAATATCTGACACTGGAATTGGTATATCTAAAGCAAAGCAAGAGCACTTGTTTACGGCATTTCATCAAGGAGACCGTTCCATCACGAGACGCTTCGGTGGTACAGGACTGGGGCTCGCAATAACCAAGCATTTAGTCGAAATGATGCGTGGAAAGATTGCCGTTAAAAGTGATGAGCATGTTGGTTCAACCTTTACGATTTCGATTCCAGTTTTGACTCGTTGTAATCAAAATCGTCCAGTTAGAATCGAAACCAATCAACCGACAAAAGCAATGGAACTTCTCGTCGTAGAAGATACCGAATCGAATCAGTTCGTAATAAAGCTTATCTTAAATAAGCTTGGCCATAATGTTCATATCGCAAGCCATGGAGCAGAGGCATTAACATTTTTAGAAGAGAATGAGGATTTAATCGATTTGATTCTCATGGATGTCTCGATGCCAGTGATGGATGGAATTACCGCAACAAGACTTATTCGAGATAAAGGTCTCAGGACCCCAATTATAGCGTTAACTGCACATGCGCTAGAAAGCGATAGAGATAAATGCCTGGATGCCGGTATGGACGGATTCATTTCCAAGCCAGTTAGAAGACAAGATATCTTTGAAGCTATACAGTCATTTCAATAAGTAAAAAGGCGTTAATATAGATCTTAACAATCGATAGATTATTAAGATCTATATTAAGTATTTTATGGTAAATAACGATTATGTTTAATACTCACAGTAAGGCCCTTAAATTTAAAATCTGCAGGGGAATAGGAGCATACTCAGACAACATTTAGCGTACGGCAATAAGTAATTTAACATAACACATATAATGCGCACCAAGGGGGTGGGATCTCAAAGCAATAATGTCCGGTTTTAGCTACTTTAAAATGTCCTCCTAAGATTAACAACATTGTTTGCTTTTGAGGCTTTAACCGAGGCTCCTGTGGACTTGCAATCGCTAGTTTGGTTTGTGGTTATGCTTACGAAGCAAATCAAATCTCTTATTGAAAATTGATGCGCGCTTAGTCCCCGACTTACTGGCGTGTCCTTCCGTAAGCACCTGAATCAATCTATGTATGGTGATGATGGCCAACTCACTGAATTTGCCATTCAATGGCATCACGATTACTAACTTAAGCGCTACCAAACAAAAAAGCCTTTCATACTCGCCTCGTACAACAGCAAAAATCAGCTAAACGCTCTAATCGCTCCGCAACGAAATCTGCCAAAAATCACGAGCTCAGTTGCGTTCTGAAACATTTATAAGCCTGTGGTTATATGGAGGCGAATGTACTTTTCGGGGTATTTGTAACGATAGCGTTTTCCTTTCTTCAAGTTGGACTTAACGTACCTACACACTTTTTGGTCACCACTGCTGGTTACTCTTTTTATTACTGCGTTTTTACTTTTGTGCTCCATTTCTATCATGACGTCACAATAACCTTGATAGCCATCAAACTTATTGTCTACTTTCTTTTGAAGCTTAGTCTTAATCTTTTTAGCCAACAGGTTCGTTTCTGAATCGTCAGCAAAAACTGAATTACTTGCAAAGATCAATACCATTAAAGTTACAACGTATCTCATCGTTTTGGTCCGTTTATGTTGTTGATTGTTCGATGATAAGTAATTTTTCTGTAGATACGAAAATGGGACGCCACATTGCGTCCCATTTAACATGATGAAGTAACTGATATGTAATTAAGCGCGCTTCTTGCCTTTGTTTGCTTTGAAGCCCTGGTGCGGAAAAACGTTACGAATCCTCTGTTGAACTTTTTTGGGAATGCCTTTGGAAAAGCTTAAGCGCATTCCTGTTCGTTGGCTATACACCTTCATTTCACCAGTAAACGGGTTATGCTCACTAATATCCTGTAAGTTGTGTTTGAAAGAAGGAGGTAGATGCCCTTTTACGTTACTAATATGGCCATTATCGAACTTTACTTTTAACACCGGCCTATCGACTGCGATCAACCAAAAGATCACGATGGCTGCAATTAAGATTACATATAACATTTGGCACTCCCTATCCTAGCTAGATAGCAATTTACTCAAATCCTCTTTAATTGAGGTAACTTTTTGACTCGCTTTTTCACTTCTCGACGCTTCGGAAAGCAAATATTCAATTGCGTCAGATAACGTACAACCAAGTTCATTCGCTCTACTAGAAAGCTTTTCCCAAACTCGGTAATCTAAATCAATGGATTTCTTCTTTGTATGGACTTGCTCTGCATTGAAGTGACGTTTCCGTTTCGCTCGGATAGCCTGCTTGAGTTTATTATCTAACTCTTCTGACATGTGGTTTTCTATCCAAGCTAAGACAAGTGTAGGCTCGTGTTCAAGGCGTTTTAGTTCTGCGACCGCTGCATCTGCTTCGCTTGTATCAATATGTCGGGTAATCGCTTCACCATCTTTCCATTTTTTGATGAGATACTTCCATTTCCACCCACATTCTAGATTCTCAAGCTGCTGATATTTCATTTGTTCCGACCCATAAACATAACCTAGTGACAGCGTAACCCAGATGGTTTACTTGGGCAAATAAAACTCTTAGAAGTATCGATGTTGATCACTCATTTGTCTAAGTATTGTTCATTGAGAGATGAATGCCGAGAGCAAACCAAATTGGTGCTAGGGTGTTATAGTCCGTTTCGTTATAATGTCGGCAAGATTGAATTACGATGAATTTTAATGAACCAACTTAATTGGCAAGACGTAACACCTTCACTTGAGCAGTACGAAGCACTTTTAAAGTCTGCACCTTCGTTACCAAAGAAGTCTTTTACTGATCTCCAACCGAGAATGTCGGCAACGATATCTCGTTTTTCAAAAATTTCCGGATTGACGCGAGTACTACTCATTAACTGCGTAGATAATTCTGTATATAGAGAGTTCATCAGTAAAGCTCTTCAGAGCCAGTCTAACGCTGCGATAGTTTTTTCGGAATCACTTGATGCCAAACGTTTATTTGACCGTTACAGTGTTGATGTAAGTGGTGATATTGCCTTCCAACCTGGTTTAATTTCACAGGCAGATAACGGTTACTTAATTGTACCGGCTAATCTAATTTTGGCTAACCCAGGGCTTTGGCCAAATATAAAGTCTGCAATTCAACAAAACCTTATCGAGCCACTGAACCTAAGCCCTACTCGTTTACCTACTTCAGTACCGCAAGCTAAAGCTTATGATGTAAAACTGATTGTAACAGGAGAAAGAAGTCAGTTAGCAGAGCTAGAATACATCGATGAAGACTTCTGTTCTGGCTTTGCCATGTATACGGAAGTTGAAGAAGATATTCATCTGTCAGAGCAGAATTTGACAGATTACTTTGGTTTAGTGAACTGGATATGTTCTCAATATCAGCTGCCTCACTTAACTGAATGTGGTTTTAGAAGATTGTTGCTAGCCGGTATGAGATTTACTGAAGATCAACATTATCTGCCTTTAGGAGTAATGTGGCACTCTCAACTTCTAACGCTTGCCAGCCAGTTCAGTGATGGTCACGCATTAGATTACAAGTCGTTAGATAAAGCGATTGACGACAAGTATTACCGAGAATCTTACCTTCCTCAGCGTGCCGTGTACGATATTTTAGATGGACAAGTCATCATTGAGACAACTGGGGAACAAGTTGGTCAAATCAATGGCCTAACCGTTATTGATATGGCTGGGCACCCTGTCAGCTATGGTGAGCCTGCACGAATATCTTGTGTAATTCATTTTGGTGATGGCGATGTTTCCGATGTTGAGCGCAAAGCTGAGCTTGGAGGCAATCTACATGCAAAAGGCATGATGATTATGCAAGCTTTCTTGAGCTCTGCTCTGAAACTGGATGAACCACTGCCTTACTCTGCCTCCATCGTATTTGAACAGTCTTATAGTGAAGTTGATGGTGACAGCGCATCTCTTGCAGAACTTTGTTGCTTGGTGAGTGCTTTATCTGAATCTCCAATTAATCAACAAGTTGCTGTTACAGGAGCTGTTGATCAGTTTGGTCGAGTGCAAGCCGTCGGTGGCTTGAACGAAAAAATTGAAGGCTTTTATCAGGTTTGTAAACATCAAGGTTTTACAGGAAATCAAGGTGTTGTGATGCCAAAATCAAACCTTAAACACCTTGCATTACATAAAGATGTAATAGAAAGCATTAAAAATGGTGAGTTCCATATTTGGTCCGTTTCTACCGTAGATGAAGCTATTCCGATTGTAATGAATAAACCTTTTAGAGGTGAAGACGATAGCATTATTGGCAAAATAGCGGAACGTATTGAAAACTTTGAAAGACATGAGCATCCAGAAGGAATTGTGCAGCGCATCAAAAACTGGTTTGTCTAGTACTGATCGGAGTTGTTTAGCGTACACGTGTTCACTAAGATGCAGCTATCAAAAATTGGAGTAATTGATAATGCAAAACAAACGTGATTCTTATAACCGTGACGATCTACTTGCTTCTAGCCAAGGCGAACTGTTTGGGCCTGGTTACCCTCAGCTTCCTGCGCCAAACATGCTAATGATGGATCGTGTTACTAAAATGTCTGAGACTGAAGGCGATTTTGGTAAAGGTTTGATCTTGGCGGAATTGGATATTACTCCAGATTTGTGGTTCTTTGACTGCCACTTCCCTGGCGACCCAGTAATGCCGGGTTGTCTTGGCCTTGATGCGATGTGGCAACTTGTTGGTTTCTTCCTTGGCTGGGTTGGTGGCAAAGGAAAAGGTCGTGCTCTGGCTGTTGGCGAAGTGAAGTTTACAGGTCAGATCCTGCCAACAGCGAAAAAAGTGACGTACGAAATCCACATGAAACGCGTTGTAAACCGTAAACTTGTGATGGGTTTGGCCGACGGTCGTGTATGTGTGGACGGCAAAGAAATCTACGTAGCAAAAGATTTGAAAGTTGGCTTGTTCCAAGACACTTCAAGCTTCTAATCACGATTTTAATCGATTTATTAAGGCTCCTATTTAGGAGCCTTTTTGTTGTCGAGTGTTAACCTACTTCCCTATGTCCCTATAATGTAGAAAAGGCTCCGTAGAGCCCTTTCGAATCCTTCTTTTTGTATGTGGAGAGTTTATTTGTAGAGACCAGATTGTCTTTCATCTCTGGCATCACGCCAACCACCTAACCAATACGACCGAGCATCAACTTGTTGATATGGGCAAGCCTCTTGAGACCTTCCATTCAACCCAGCTTTGTAGCCTTGAGATTGAGCTCGTTCTAGGCGATCACGCTTTTGTCTCTTCATAGTTAATTCCTCATACAGGTCCATTTACTAACGTACAGCTGTTATTGTGAAACTTTGATGGAGTTTTTATGACTCCACTTATAAGAATCGATCAAAGTAGGCAATTTCTCAAGGCATAAAAAAAGCAGAGACTCAAATGTGTGAGCATCTGCTTGATTTAAAAATTACTGACGATTTTTAACTATTTTCTACGGAACCCAAACAATCCAAGCATGGTCAAAGCTAACCAACCAAGGCCTGCACCTTGACGCTCTGTCGTCGTTGAGTCAATGCTTCGAGATACGATGTCGTCCTTAGTTGCGTCAGCAATAGGTACTAGTTTGACTGCTACAATTTGCTCTTCAGAGCTACATGTCGCATTGTTTGCTGTTGTGCTATAACCACCTGCACATTTCATAGCTGTACCAGAGATCACACCTGCATCATTGATATCAGTTGCGTCGATAATACGGAACTGATTGTTTTGTTCAGAGTAATCACCGCCATTAGTCAAACTGTCTAGGAACCAAGCTTTTCCATTAAACAATGTTGCAGCACGTTCACTAGTCTCGCCACCTAGGCTATATGGATAGATAAAACCGCGCTTACGACGTGGCTTGCCATCGTCTTCACGAGTCGTTTCTGCATCAAGTTGCCCGACGATTTCATTGTAAGAGTTGATACCGCCCATCTTACCGCCCGCACCGCTAAAGAAAATGCCAGTAGTTGGGTAAAAAGCGCTAATAGAATCCTTACGAACATCATCTACGATAAAGAGACGATTCGGAGCAGAGCCCGTTGGCATTAAGTATCCGCCCGAACGTTTTGCTTCACCAATAGCAACAAAATTAGAGTTAACGTCGGTTAATCGTGAGTTTGTATGAACCGTATCATCACCCTCGCGCTGTCTAGCTCCTACAACAACTTTGTTTTTCCAAGTTGCGTTTTCAACGCTACCTTCGGCTTCTAGAGTTCCGACAAAAACAGTCGCATTCAGGTAGTTATCATCACTGTAAGTGTTGTAACCTACGCCATAGACCGTAGTTCCATCAGTGACAAGGTCACGCATGCTCCCTTGAGCTAACCTTTCTCCATCTTTAGATGTGCCACTTGGCCAAGCCAATTCACTGACGGTTCCGCTTTGATCCCAAATCGCTGCTTTTGATGTGTGGTGAGATCCATTGGTATTGCTTGCTGTTCGAGAAACACTGCCAACAGTAAAATTGCCGTCTGTGCTCCAAGCATGGCTTTGCACAACACTTGCGTCACCATCGCCAGTAAGAATATTTGGCTCTACTGGTGCAACTACGGTATTTCGTGTTTCTAATGTAGAAGTATTTTCTGTGCTAACTTTACTCTGATTACCGACAGCTGCACCATCCTCGGTAAGCTGGTTGATAACATTGTTATATTCATTTTTATAAGCAGCAGAATCTTCTTCTATGAACGCTAACGCATTAGAAGTAAAGTCTTTACTACGTTCTTTATTCCACGGCGTCCAGTTTACTGAAGCCCATGAGTCACAGGTGGAATAGCGAAGCTGGTTGTAACAGTAACGCTCAAAGTCTTTGAGTTCTTGGATGTAATAAAAGCCAGCGTCTAATCCGAATGGGATTTCTTCACGATAGCTGTTCCCATCCACGGCTTGTGTCGCTGAAATCGGTGTAGTGCGAGTTTCCATTGCAAGTTTAAACTGCTCTGGCGTGCAGTTTGCTGCTGCATCAAAGCAGCCTAGAGCGAAAGGTGAACCTGTTGAAGGATCTGTACCTGCATTGCCCTGTTGAATTGCAACCCCGTAAGCCGTTTGGTAGTCACCGTTTGAACCATGATCCTGAGGTGAAACCTCAACAACTTGATACAATGCCGCCTGTGCGTTCATTGTGGTACCAACCATCATTGCAATGGCGGTCAATTTGAATTTATTACTACAATTCATTGAATTCTTAACTATCCTGTTGCATTGCTTCGAGTTCTTCCCATCTCTCGAATGCGATTTCCAACTCCTGCTCTAATGCAGCAAGCTGTTCCAATACCGGCTGAGTTTGCTCTACAGGTTTAGCAAAGAACTCTGGATCGTTCACTTGCTCCTGAAGGCTCTCGATATCCGACTCTAATTGTTCAAGTTTAGCTGGTAGAGCCTCTAATTCTCTTTGCAGCTTATACGATAACTTCTTCGAATTGTTCTTAGGTTGCGTAGTTTTGGGAGTTTCCTCAACCACTTTCTCTTTCTTTGTTGGTTTTTCAACCTGACTGCGCGAAGCAAGAACTTGGTCACGCTGCTGTTTAGCATCATGATAACCACCAACGAACTCTTCGATTATACCGTTACCCTCAAAAATCCAGCTGGTTGTTACTGTGTTGTCTACGAACTCACGGTCGTGACTCACTAACAATAATGTACCCTGATAATTGGCAAGCATTTCTTCTAAAAGTTCCAACGTTTCGATATCCAAATCGTTAGTTGGTTCATCAAGAATAAGTAAGTTGTTTGGTTTCAACAAGATACGGGCTAGCAATAATCGGTTTTTCTCACCACCAGAAAGTGCCTTAACCGGGGTTCTGGCGCGCTTGGGTGCAAATAAGAAGTCTTGAAGATAACTCAGCGCATGACGCTGACGCCCCCCAACCATTACTTCTTGTTTCCCATCCGCTAAGTTATCGATCACTGTCTTTTCTGGATCCAAAATCTCTCGGTACTGATCAAAGTACGCGACTTCTAATTTTGTTCCGCAGTGTAAACGACCAGACTGCGCTTCCAATTGCCCTAGTAGCAATTTAAGTACCGTACTCTTACCGCAGCCATTTGGTCCGATAAGTGCAATACGGTCACCACGCATGATGTTAAAGCTAAAGTCGTCGACAATTGTCTTGCCTTCGTAAGCAAAAGATACATTTTCTGCTTCAAATACAATCTTACCTGAACGAGAAGCATCATCGATGTTTAGGTTAACTTTACCTTGAACTTCACGACGGTCACGACGCTCTTCACGAAGTTTTTTAAGGGCTCGAACACGGCCTTCATTACGAGTACGACGTGCTTTAATGCCTTGACGAATCCACACTTCTTCCTGAGCTAGTTTCTTATCGAACTCAGCATTTTGCATTTCTTCGACGCGAAGCATTTCTTCTTTGTCATTCAAATACTGTTCGTAATTACCAGGGAAAGAAGCTAATTGACCGCGATCTAAGTCGACGATGCGTGTCGCCATCGACTTGATGAATGCACGGTCGTGAGAAATAAAGATGATCGAGCCTTTGAAGTCTTTTAAGAAGTTCTCTAACCATTCGATCGTTGTCACATCGAGATGGTTTGTTGGCTCATCAAGAAGCAATACATCAGGATCACAAACCAGCGCACGAGCTAAAGCAGCTTTACGTTGCCAGCCACCGGATAGATCGGTCAGTTTGGTTTCTGGGCTTAGTTTTAAAGCGCCAAGTACGTTCTTAACACGGTCATCAAAGCGCCAAGCGTTAGAATGATCAAGTTGCTCTTGAACTTTCGCCAAACGGTTAATGTTCTTCTCACTTGGGTCTTGAGCAACAAGATCGAGAAGATCGTGATAGATCTTCAATTGTTCGCCGATTTCAGCCAAACCGCCAGATACGTATTCGTAAACCGTACCCTCTTGATTGCGCGGTGGATCTTGTTCAAGCCGAGAAACTACTACGTCTTGAGTTATTTGAATCTTGCCATCATCCAACAAAATGTCGCCGGCAAGCACTTTCATTAACGTGGACTTACCTGCTCCGTTACGACCAACTAAACAAACGCGTTCGTTTTCTTGAAGAGCGAACTCCGCTTTGTCTAGCAATGGGTGGTCACCAAATGCAAGTTGTGCGTTATGAATGGTAAGTAATGCCATTATTATCCAACCAATGTGTGAGTTGTTCTAAGTCAAACGGCCAGTTCAACTCAGAATCTTGATATTTTAATACGGGTATTGTGACGCCGTAACGAGAAAATAGTACATCATCGAACGCAATATCGATGATATCTGTTTGCTCGGCCAAACCGACTTGGTCTACTAGAGCAAATGCCATCTCACAAAGATGGCATCCCTCCGTGCTATACAATATCAGCACGTATTAATCCTTTTGTTTATACTACGCGTGCGTTACTAGCCAACAGTTATGAATCTGTTTATTACGCGCAAAATCTAATGGTAACGTTTGAGAAGAAATATTCTGAGCCTTCAAACCCAATTCAGCGAGTGATTCTTCATCCATCTTGAAGTGACGTTTGTTATTTGAAAATACGATTGTGCCTTCACTTCTCAGTAAACGTTTGAGGTTCTTCATTAGCTTAATGTGGTCACGTTGTACATCGAATGATGTTTCCATACGCTTAGAGTTAGAGAACGTAGGTGGGTCAATAAAGATCAAGTCGTACTCACTTTTTGCGTTTTCTAGCCATTGCAAACAGTCCGCTTGTTCATATTTATGTTGGCGCCCTACACAGCCATTAAGCTGCATATTGTCTTTCGCCCAGTTCAAGTAGGTGTTTGACATATCGACAGTTGTAGTGGAACGCGCACCACCAACTGCAGCGTGCACTGTTGCACTACCAGTGTAAGCAAACAAGTTAAGGAAATCTTTACCCTGTGCCATTTCGCCAAGACGACGACGAGTGATCTTATGATCCAAGAACAGGCCTGTGTCTAGGTAGTCATGAAGGTTCACGATCAGCTTCACACCGTACTCGTTTACTTCGAGCGTCTCAGATACCTGACCTAATTTTTGGTACTGGCTTCGACCTTTCTGCTTCTCACGAACTTTCAGTACAACTTTGTTCGCTTCGACACCGGTCACCTGAATCGTCGCACGGATAATGTCCGTTAGACGACGCTTGGCTTTTTCTTCAGGGATGTTCTTAGGTGCTGCGTACTCTTGAATCACAATTTGATCGCCGTACACGTCGATCGCTACGTTGTATTCTGGAAGGTCTGCATCGTAGATACGATAGCAGTCTAGTTTCTCTTTACGCGCCCACTTGCCAATCTTGCCAATGTTTTTCTTCAAACGGTTTGAGAAGTCTGGTGCGATTTGAACGTTAGTATCTGCACCTTTAACTTCATCAGCGCTGCGCTCGGCAATGCTATAGTTCTTTTGGTGACACGGTAACGCACCATTGTTCAATTTAAACTGTTTATCAGCGCGCATACGAAGGCAACTCAAGAGCTCGTCTGAGCTAGAGAAGATAGATGCTTTACATCCGCCAAACTCAGATTTTAGCTGTCCACCGAATGCGGTATAGAGCGCAATCAGCCCCGGCTCAGTTCCTAGACGCTCACCGTAAGGTGGGTTTGAAACGATAACACCGTGTTCAAATCCTGCGGGACGAGTAATAGTTGCAGCATCACCTTGCGCAAACTCAATCAACTCTTCAACACCTGCTCTGCGGGCGTTTTCTTGAGCGACTTTTAATACTTTGGGGTCGTTATCGAATCCAAAAAACTTAGCGTCAACTTTCTTGACACCCCGTCTAGCTTGAACATTAGCCTCTGATTTAATCTCAGCCCAGGTCTCCGGTTCAAAGTCTTCCAAAACTTCGAAGCCCCATTGTTTGCGCTTAACGCCAGGTGCCATGTTGGCTGCCATCATTGCCGCTTCAATAAGCAAAGTACCAGAACCACACATTGGATCGAGTAATGGTTGATGCCCATCCCAGCCACAACGCATGATAATCGCAGAAGCAAGCGTTTCACGTAATGGCGCACGACCCGATTCTGGTCGATAACCACGCTGATGAAGACCACTACCTACCATGTCTACCCCAAGCAACGCTTTATCTTTATGCAAACGAACGTGAATACGAATATCTGGGCGTTCTTTGCTGATATTAGGACGTGGCAAGCCTTTATTCTCAAAGCAATCTACGATGCCATCTTTGACCTTCATAGCCCCGTATTGGCTATTTCTAATCTCACGGTTTGTGCCGTTAAAGTCCACAACAAAGCGTTTAGAGCTATGAAATTGGTTAACCCAGTTAATAGTGGAAGTGGATAGATACAAGTCCATGTCGTTGTTACACGTGAACTCAGATAAAACACGTACAAATCGAGACGCTAAACGGCTCCACAAACAACAGCGATAAACCTGTTCGTTTGTCGCTTTAAATTTTACGCCTGCCTGTACTGGTTTCGCATTTTCAATGCCTAGTTTAGTCAGTTCTTCAACAAGCAAATTTTCCATGCCATTTGAAGTTACCGCGAGATATTGATTCATAGTGTTCTTTCGCTGATAAAAAATGGCTTCAATTATACCTGACTTTACGATCAATGCCTCGTTTTTAAAGGTATTTTCCCACCCGTTAGTTCAAATCATCACCACTCAAATGATCTAAAACTTTCAACATCTTTAGTTTGAATGTTTTTCATTTATGAACGTATTTTGTTTCCTTTAGAAGAAGTGAATACTTATTTACATGCATTTTGGTATACACCAGCTTGGATTGGTTGATGTAAATTACTTACAAATGCCCTTTATAGGGGAATAAATAGGGTTGTTTTAGGCGCTAGGTTGCCTAATTAAAGGAGTAATCAAATTGAAATAAGTAAAATAAAAGTGACCAGCTTCATGTTTGCATGCATAGAAAACAAACAGTTTCATGGTCTTTCGGATTGGAGTGTCAGAGGAAAGGACAAAAAAAATCGACCCAGTAAGGTCGATTAAGGCAAACAAAGGAACGAAATAAAGAAAAATTAAACAGCTTTAACCCACCATTGCCATAGGGGTCATTGCAAAGAGGTGGTTTGCACAAGCCATGCGATCATGCATTACTTTAATCGGCTGCCCAAATTGAAGCGCCTTATTGCCATCAAGAACAAAGGCTTCTTGGTTAACATAAGCACATAAGCTCGATGTTTCGCCTGGTTCTAGAACGATGAACATACCATCAGAATATTGATTTGTGAGGAAGACCATGTCCCCTTCTTGAGGTTCATAATCAGAGGACTGTGCATCGAAGAACCAGCTCTTAGGCTGTACAGGTTTATGAAAACGCTTTGCAGCAACACAATACAGTGTTAATTCAGCTTGGCGATATTCACTGATATCGAGACAGCGAATGCGCTCATTAAACGTTTGAAATGCGCTGGCGTCATCAACGGTAAATTCACTGTTTGAGAAGGCACAGTTAACCAACAATTTTCGGGATAGATTGGTTTGGAAAATCATTTCCTCCCCCAGATCCAGCATTAAGCAAGCTTTTTGCTCGTCAAAATACCAATTCCATTTGTCGCTGGGTTTAAGCATTATTCCGTTCTCTCTTGACTAGTTAAATCAGTGGTAAAGAGGTAAGACGCTTAATTACCTACTCGTGATTTTTAAATTCTACAAACGAACGGATAAAAAAAAAGAGGAAACAAAGTCCTCTTTTTTATGTAACAGGTACTGATTTTTCAGTAGTTTTTGATGTATGTGTTAAAGATTCTTAACAATATCACGTACGAGACCTGGGCCGTGGTAAATAAAGCCAGTGTAGACTTGAACAAGTTTAGCGCCTGCCATGATCTTTTCTTTGGCTGCAACATAGGAATCTACACCACCAACACCGATAATTGGAAGTTTGTCTCCAAGCTCTTCATGAAGCTTACGTACGACCTCCGTAGAGCGTGATTGCACAGGGCGACCACTCAAGCCACCTGCCTCATTGGCGTGTCTCATCCCTTCTACGATCGTGCGATCCAAAGTTGTGTTAGTCGCGATCACACCATCTATATTGTTTTTCAATAAAGAATCGCAGATTTGGCAGATTTCATCGTCACTTAAATCTGGCGCAATCTTTAATGCTAACGGGACATACTTGTTGTACTTCTCTGATAACTCCGCTTGTTTCGCTTTTAATTCGGAAAGCAGTTCATCAAGCGCTTCACCATATTGAAGTGAACGAAGACCTGGAGTGTTTGGCGATGAGATGTTTACTGCAATATAGCCAGCATACTCATACACTTTTTCCATACAAATCAGGTAGTCCTCTGCCCCTTTCTCAATTGGCGTATCTTTATTTTTACCGATATTAATTCCGAGAACACAATTGAATTTTGCTCGTTTAACATTCTCGATCAAATTATCAACGCCTAGGTTATTAAAGCCCATGCGGTTGATGATCCCTTCTGCTTCCACTAAACGGAATAAGCGTGGTTTATCATTACCTGGTTGTGGTCGTGGCGTTACAGTGCCAACTTCAACAAAGCCAAAGCCCATGGCATCAAATGCTTCAATACATTCGCCGTTTTTATCTAAACCAGCCGCAAGACCAACAGGGTTACGGAATGTTAGACCCATACACTCAACTGGACGAGTTGGTAACTGTTGGCGGTAAAAGAGATCAAGTGGTGTGCCGTTAAAGCGTTGGAAGTTCTTGATTGCAAGATCATGTGCCTTCTCGGCATCGAGTTGGAAAAAGCCAGTTCTGGCTAGACGGTAAAGCATTGTGCCTCCGAAAGAAAAAAGCCCCGTATAAACGGGACAATATTATTTACCGTTTTTCATCGTAATTCAATGAAAATGAACGTAATAAGTAAAAACCTATATCTTAATAAGATTTTTAAATATAAAACAAACAATTACAATCAAGTTTCTGCGATAAAAATCGTAACTAACCGCTTAAAAGCAATCGATTTCACTCTGTTTTAATTTCAACTCAATGTGACAATGTAACTATTTTCGTTCCAAATGTGAATAATAGATAATAAAAAGCCCCGTTAAATAACGAGGCTTTTACTTATGACTTGATTATTCCACTACTCTTTCGATGAGCAGTTGAGGTTTAAAAGTACTAGCTCTCGAAGTGCTACAGAGAACTTAGCAAATTCGTGTACTGAGCCAACTTTGAACTCGTTTAAGATACTCTCCCAGCGGTGCAACGATTGCTCGTTAGTTTCAATCCAATCTTCTAACGCAGCCATCACGTCAAGCTCTTCGGTTGAGCAGCCACAAGTCAGTACCTGAGCGGTAAGTTGACGTTGTTGCCAGTCCAGATCTTCACGGAATGCCGCTCTAGCAAGTGCTTGCCAGTTGTTATCAACGGCTTGGCTATTAATTTGCTTCAAGAACCAATGCAACGATAAACGGTCACCCAAGTTAAAGTAGAGTTTCGATGCTTGCTCAACCGTTTTACCTGTTTCACTTGCTACTGATGAAATATCCAGTGCAGATTGTAAGCTTGATAAGCGGGCAACTTGGTGAGCGAGTTTCTCTTCAACCCCTTTCTCTATCCAACCTTGAGCCAAGTCATTGTGTTCTTCAACTTCAGACTCAACTAACATAGTGTCTAGGGTTTCAGTGATAACATTGACATCTTGCTTGTAGATAGCAATCAACTCACCGACCGTGCATTTGCCGCTACGGTTACGAAGCAACCAGCGTGCAATTCGACGCAGTGCTCGGCGCACGTAAAACATAATTTCGTATTGAGCTTGCGCTGTCGCAACGTTATCAAGTTTGCGAGTTTGCTTGAGGATTTCTTCTAAATCAAAGATTTCTCTAGCCGCACTGTAAGCGTTGGCAATATCGACAACACTTGCACCAGTTTCTTCTTGCAAACGAGTAACGAAGTTACAGCCCATTTCATTAACCATCTGGTTAGCCAATGCTGTAGCGATAATTTCAGCTCGCAGTGGGTGATTAACCATTTGATCTTTATAGTTACGTCGTAACGCACTTGGGAAATATTCAACAAGTTGTTTTGCATGGAATTCATCATTTGCGATTTCATCCGTAACAAGTTGCTGTTTAAGTACCATTTTACCGTAGGCAACTAACACTGATAGCTCAGGGCGAGTCAGACCTAGTCCCTGTTTTTCACGCTCGATTAGCGTTTCATCATCAGGAATGTATTCGAGAGCACGGTCCAAGTACCCTGCTTTCTCCATAGTGTGGATGAATCGAATTTGCTCCTTAACAATGCCAACACCTTGCTGTTCAGTAACAGAGATCGACTCCGACTGACGGTAAGCATCATCCAAGACAATTTCACCCACTTCGTCTTCCATAGACTCTAGAATTTGGTTACGTTGCTTAACCGTAAGATCGCCATTTGAAACCAGTCCATTGAGGAAGATCTTGATGTTGACTTCATTATCCGAACAGTCAACGCCACCTACGTTATCAACGAAGTCCGTGTTCACTCGACCGCCAGTTAGTGCGTATTCGATACGACCAAGCTGAGTCATACCCAAGTTACCACCTTCGCCAACCACTTTGGCTCTTAAGTCACGGCCGTCAATGCGCAGCATGTCGTTAGCACGGTCACCAACATCTGTATGAGTTTCTGTCGATGATTTAACGTAAGTGCCGATACCACCGTTCCAAAGAAGATCGACTTTCATTTTCAAGATCATCTTTATCAGATCGTTAGGCGCTAAAGATGCTTTCTTCGTACCTAACATTTTCTGAATTTCTGGCGTCAACTGGATCGATTTTGATCGACGAGAGAAGATGCCACCACCTTGAGAGATCAAGTCTTTGTTGTAATCTTCCCAGCTTGATCTTGGCAAATTAAACAAGCGGTTACGCTCTTCCCAGCTGCTGGCTGAATCTGGATTTGGATCAATAAAGATGTGCATGTGGTTAAACGCAGCTTGCAATCGAATATGCTTCGATAACAGCATACCGTTACCGAACACGTCACCTGCCATATCACCTACACCGATTGCAGTAAAATCAGTGGTCTGACAGTTGATGCCCATTTCACGGAAGTGACGTTTAACAGATTCCCAACCACCTTTTGCGGTGATTCCCATTGCTTTGTGATCGTAACCGTTTGAACCACCTGAAGCGAATGCGTCACCTAGCCAGAAGTTGTATTCTGCAGAAACAGAGTTTGCCAAATCTGAGAAGGTTGCTGTGCCTTTATCGGCAGCCACTACTAGATATGGGTCATCTTCATCGTGACGAACAACGTTTTGTGGTGGTACCACCTCTCCTTCAATGATGTTATCTGACACATCAAGCAGTGCACGGATAAAGCGTTTGTAACAACGCTGACCTTCCGCAAAAATTTCATCACGACTGGTGAGAGATGGCTGGCGTTTACAAACGAAGCCGCCTTTTGCACCCACTGGTACAATTACAGTGTTCTTAACCTGTTGCGCTTTCACTAAGCCAAGAATCTCCGTACGGAAGTCTTCTTGACGATCTGACCAACGCAAACCACCACGAGCCACTTTTCCACCACGAAGGTGAACACCTTCAATATCTGGTGCGTAAACAAAGATCTCGAATGCAGGTACAGGCTGCGGAATCTCAGGAATATCGCTTGGCTTCATTTTCAAAGATAACCAAGGCTTAGGCTGCTTATTCTCGTCTACTTGGTAGTAGTTGGTACGAAGCGTCGCCATGATCATTTCGATATAACGACGAATAATACGATCATCATCCAAGCTCTCTACACGATCCAACTGCTCTGTTAGCTTTTTAATTAGATCGTTTTGGCCTTTCTCGCTGCCTTTGTGTTTCGGATCAAATCGCTTGGTGAACAGCTTGACTAGACCTGTCGCTAAGTCTGGGTAGTGGCTTAGCGTGTCTTCGATGTACTGCTGACTGAATGGGAAGCCGACTTGGCGCATGTATCGTGCGTAAGCGCGAAGAATGGAAATCTCACGGCCAGATAAAGACGCACCTAATAACAATCGGTTGAAACCATCACTTTCAAGATTACCCGCCCAAATGGCAGCAAATGCTTGTTGGAAACGATCACGAGCTTCACGAAGGTCAACGGTTTTCTCGCTCTTATGCAGCATAGAGAAGTCAAGGATCCAGAAGGTCTGACCGTTGTTTTTCTCGATCTCATATGGCGATTCGCCAATCACACGCAAACCAAGGTTTTCCAACATCGGCATTACGTCAGAAAGGTGAATTGGTTCATCGCGATGATATAACTTTAAGCGGACAGCTTTGGAATCTGCTCCCTCTTCTTGAGGTCGGTAGAACAACATACCAAGTTTATTATCATCACTTAACGCTTCTAAGCGCTCGATATCTGCAACCGCAGAACCTGGCATCATGTCCTCTTTGTATGAGCGAGGGAACGCACTCATATATTCTTTTGAAAGAGGAAGGCCTTTACTTTCACCAAAGTTAGCAATGATGGATTCTTTTAGTCTGTCATCCCAAGAGGTAGAAACTTCCATTAGATTTTGCTCGATCTTTTTCACGTCTACGTCAATGTTGTTATTGTCTACACGAACAATGTAATGTGTTCTCGCTAGTGGGCTTTCTGAGAAGTACGTTGTAAATTCAACCTCTTGCTCGCAACCAAAGTACTGCTTAAGAATGCGTTGAGTTTGACGACGCAATTCTGTGTTGTAACGATCTTTAGTGACATAAACCATGCAACTGAAGAAACGACCAAATGGGTCTTTACGAACAAACAAACGCAGCAAGTCACGATCTTGCATTTGTACAACACCCATTCCCACCTCAAGCAGCTCTTCTTCATTAGCTTGAAGCAACTCGTCGCGTGGGTAGTTTTCTAAGATATTGTGCAATGCTTTGTATGAGTATGATCCGTGGCGGTATCCACTTGCTTCAAGGATACGGTCAACTTTTTCACGGATCAGAGGAATACTTTGTACCGCTTGGTTGTAAACGGCGGAGGTATATAAACCAGTAAAGCGATGCTCACCTATTACTTTACCGTTTTCATCAAACTTTTTAATACCGATGTAATCAGTATAAGCCGGACGGTGGATACGAGATGCTTTGTTACCTTTGGTGATGATCAGAGCGTATGGTTTTTTCGCTTCTAATCGCGCTGAATCTGATAATTCAGAGAGCTTGACGCTACGCACGCGCTTGTCATCAGCAAACAGACCTAGTCCTTTTTCTTTAGCAGGAACAAGTTCGGTATCACCATTGACCTCTTTTAAGTCATAATCTTTATAACCCATAAAGGTAAAGTTATGATCTTCTAGCCAACGAAGAAATGCGATCGTTTCATCCATACGATCAGTTTGGATAGAAACACGATCTTTATTTTTCTCAAGTTCATCAGTAACAAACTTAAGCTTATCAACCATCTGCTTCCAGTCATCAACGACTAAGCGAGTATCAGATAGAATTCTTAACAGCTCTTCTTTAAGCGCTTGCATCTCGTCTTTACTAGTAAGGCGGTCTACCTCTATGTGGAAAAGTGATTGAAGAACACCACCCTCACCGTTTACGTCTGTAACTTGGCCTTTTTTATCACGCTGAATCTGTGTTGGGTTATTCAACATTAGGTGACAAACAAGATCCAAACGTGCTAAAGCCATTTTGACTGAGTCCACTAAGAATGGACTATCTGGAACAACAATTTCTACGATTGTGTGTGTGGATTGCCAGCCTTGACGACTTACGGTCGGGTTAAATACTCGAACCGAAATCTCTTCTGGTTTTTTTTCATTGATATGGTGCCAAAGGCTAACGACAGCACCATAAAGGTCGGATTCGTTTCGCTGAATTAGATCATCATCAGCAATGTTACTGAATAAGTGTTGAGCAAGTTTAGTTACAAGCGTTTGGTGAGAAAGCTCGAGTTTGTCTTGAATCAGTTGGTAAACCTTTTCAAGCAGAACCGGCACTACATTTTCACGCGCGGTCATATTCACACTCCACATTAGAATTGTTGTTTTGTAGGGGGACTTAGTAGCTAGGTTGTTACCTTAGAAACTAAGCATAGGTAATGCATGTGCCCATTGTAAAAGCATAATTACAAATGTTTAACAACTAATCGTAGTGGTAAGAGGTGAAATGTCCGATTCTGTGACTAAGATTCCTATTTAACTCTCTGCAAATACAATACATCACAGAGTTTCTAACTTAAGAAACTTATTATTTTGGTCAGTTGTTAGTCTAAACTGGCCTCTAACGCCCAATTGACTAAGAAATGGTCTAAATCTCGCGGCGGGTAACTGCAAACGCAAACCGTTGTGTGTGACAACTTGAACAACACTTGCCGCACCAGAATAATGAGATAAAAACGTTTGATATGAAATGTTGAGATTGAAGTAGTAATAGTTCATGAAGTGAAAACTAAGTGACATAAACAAATAAGGTGGTCTTAATGACCACCCTATTGTGTTGTTTACTATTCGTCTAGTGCTTTAGTCACTTTTTCGAATAGATCTTTAGCAAGATTATCCATTGCTTTGAGCTTTTCAAGTTCTGCACGAATCATTGCTTGGCGAGCTTCATCGTATTTACGGAACTTAAGCAAAGGATCAATCATTCGAGAAGCTACTTGTGGGTTCGAATCATTTAGTTGGCGAAGAATTTCACCGGCAAATTGGTAACCTACACCGGATTTATCATGGAAACGTACAGGGTTCGCACTTAAGAACGAGCCAATTAAGCTGCGCGTACGGTTCGGATTTTTCAAACTAAATGCTTCGTGGTTCATGGTTGCTTTTACTTTTTCAAGAGCATCCTCTGCAGGATTGCTACCTTGCAGTGCAAACCA
The DNA here is from genome assembly GCF_033340175.1 of Vibrio sp. 1557. Lineage (NCBI taxonomy): Bacteria > Pseudomonadati > Pseudomonadota > Gammaproteobacteria > Vibrionales > Vibrionaceae > Vibrio > Vibrio sp. 1557. The sequence goes on from NZ_JAWOVZ010000011.1 coordinate 61,340, forward strand.
CTTATCCATAACCAAACCATCGTGCTTCCATTTATCGCTATAATCAGCCATAAGTGCTTCACGACACTCGAGCTGAGCGTTATTTGCGGCACTCATCGCAGCAATCGTATCTGTCATGTTATTTGCAGATGCGTACTGCGCGTTGACTAAATCATTACCTTTTTCCGTATATGCTAGGTACTGAAGGCAACGGTTACGTAAAGCACGCTTGCCAATAGCAGCATGGTCGATCGTATACTCTGTTTGCTTAAGCGTGTGATAAGTCGCACTTAGCTCATCTTCTAATTCCTTAGAAAGTGACACTGTAATGCTGTTTAGCACTTTGTCTACGGCATCGATATCAATTTGCTGGTACCAACCAGTAATCTCATTGATTGAAGGCATAGAGAAAACTTGAGCAATGAAAGCAGGCTCAAGCGTTTCATCCAACAGCACACCGCGGAAAGCATCTATCACACCTTCAGAAAGCGATACTTCTTGTCCCGCTTGAACGTTTTTCACATTCTGACGAATGTATTTAGCCAATAGCATTTGGCTAGCGTCCCATCGAGCAAAATCGTTCGTTGCGTGCTTCATCAAGAAGACTAACTCGTCATCGCTGTAATCGTATTCTAATTTGACTGGTGCCGAGAATTCACGCAACAAAGATGGCACTGGCTGTTCTTCGACATTTTCAAATACGAACGTTTGCTTATCTTGTTTAATATCCAGCACGTTATTAACTGATTCACCGTTAATCACCAGTGGGATAACTCGACCTTTCGAATCATACAACTCGATATCGAACGGAATATGCAGCGCTTGTTTTTCTGCTTGGTCTTGCGTCGGCTCCGTAAATTGCTCTACCGTTAGTGCGTAAGTTTTTGCATCAGCGTTGTATTCGCTATTTACGCGCAGCGTTGGTGTACCCGATTGGCTGTACCACAGACGGAACTGTTTTAAATCAACACCGGTGGCATCTTCCATTGCAGAAACAAAGTCTTCACACGTCGCGGCGGTACCATCGTGACGTTCAAAATAAAGTTTCATTCCTTTTTGGAAGCCCTCTTCGCCAAGGAGTGTATGGTACATACGAATAACTTCGCTGCCCTTTTCATACACCGTTAGCGTGTAGAAGTTATTCATCTCAATGACTTTGTCAGGACGAATCGGGTGAGACATTGGGCTTGCATCTTCCGCAAATTGAGGACCACGAATAATACGTACGTTATCAATACGGTTATCAGCACGAGAGCCTAAGTCAGAAGAGAATTCTTGGTCTCGGAATACGGTTAAGCCTTCTTTTAGACTTAGTTGGAACCAGTCACGACAAGTGACACGGTTGCCAGTCCAGTTGTGGAAGTACTCATGACCGATCACAGCTTCGATGCCTAAATAATCACGATCTGTCGCAGTTTGATCGTTCGCCAGCACATATTTTGAGTTAAAAATGTTCAAGCCTTTGTTTTCCATTGCACCCATGTTGAAGAAATCAACAATTAGTAAAAAATAGGAGTCAAGATCGTACTCTAGACCAAACCTCTCTTCATCCCACTTCATTGCTGCTTTCAGACAGTTCATAGCATGGTGACTTTTCTCTACTGCTTCAGGCGTACCGAATATCTTCAAGGCAACTTCACGACCACTCATAGTTACGAATGTATCTTCTAGAGCAGCTAGATCACCTGCTACCAATGCGAACAAGTAAGAAGGTTTCTTAACGTGATCATGATAGGTAACGCTGTGTCGTCCATCTTCTAGATCAGCTTTCCCTTTAGGATTACCGTTACTTAGTAGAACAGGAAACTTCTCTTTATCCGCAATAATTGTACAAGTGTACGTAGCGAGAACGTCTGGACGGTCTAGGAAGTAAGTTATCTTTCTAAAACCTTCAGCTTCACATTGAGTACAGTAAACGCCTTCCGCTAGGTAAAGACCATCTAATGATGTGTTGTTATTTGGGTCTATACGTACAACTGTAGTTACCGTGAAGAGATCACTTGTAGGTTGAAGCGTTAAGGTTTCTTTACCTAGTTCGTAGCGAGTTTCGTCTAGCTTCTCTCCGTCTAACTCAACGGACAATAGCTCTAACTCGACTCCATCTAGAACCAATGGAGGAAGACCTTTACCTTCCTTATTGTTTAGCTTTACGTCTAACTTAGAGGTTACTTCCGTGTAGTCCTCGCGAATATCAACCGTTAGGTCTATAGCCTCGATGGTATAGTCTGGTTTCTTATAATCGTGACGGTATAACGTTTGGGGTGTATTTAATTCCATTTTATCCCTTTGAGTGTGTATCTGTGACTTTATGAAAATAAAAAGAGGGAGCATGAAGCCCCCTCGTGTAGTTATGCTAACGCTAATTTGATTGCTGACAAGAACTCTTTTCCTCGTTTCGTGAGGTATGCCCTACGAACCCTGTAGTCTGATTCGTCGTGTTCTAATCTTATGAGGTCTAAACCCGCTTGTTTCGGCGAGAAGCGATCACCTAGCTTTCTCAAGTTTCTGCTTATAGTTGATTTAGGCATATCAAGTTCAGTTACCAAGTCCCCAGCAGCCAAACCTTCTTTCTGAGCTATTACGATGAAAATAGCTAAACCGTTAGGAGTAGAATCAGGAATATATTCTCTAAGAACTGCTGAAAGCTTTAATCCTCTGTTTAATTCTACTTGCATCTAATTGTCCTTCAGTATCAAACCTATCTAGTCCTTTGTGTGAGCATCCTGCGAACAAAGAACCTTTAAAGTGTATAAGGCACTCGACTATCCCGAGCTGCCATAAATCTACGAAAAATTCTTTCAAATCGTTAGGCACAAAAAACCAAAACCTAACCATATCTAGAGACTCAGTTCCTAATAGTTCTTCTTTTTCGCACTGAGGAAGAATGGTCTCTAAAACAAGTTCCGTTACGTCGTTATTTAACATTATACAACCTTTTAAGACAAGTCCTCAAACAGATCGTGTGGATGCTAAGTGATCAAATATACATACGCAAGAAATAGCATTGAGACAAAGATCACATTTTCAGTGCAACCAGTCTAAAATTAAGCAGTTTCTAAAATTCACTATCTGAATAAAATGCATACAGTTGTTATCAAATTAGTTAATAATAGCGCACTTGCATTTGTGGGTAACTTTGTGTGTAACGCTGTGGATTCTTCTTGAATAAGTTTGGATTAATTCAGCATCGTTAACTGATAACACATAGGTTTTCCGTGAATTGCGCCCCTTAAAGGAAAACATAAAAAACAAAACACAAAGAAATAAACATATAATTTTTTAATAAGGGACAGGTTTTTCTATTGTTTTTTCTTCTCATATTCGTATAATAACTCGCATCTAAACACATACACACAGTGAGTGAGCTAATCATGTTCATTCACGAATTGAGAAATTTATCTATGAGTGGGCTATCAACCCTCTTGTAGTAGGATTTCTGGAAGGCACTGTATTAGGGTGACACGTGGAAATAACCAATACCACGGAGAGTTGTGTGTGTATGTGACTCTGATTGAGATACCCCTAGTCAGTGCCTTTCTTCGTTATGGGATACACACACCATGCGTCTAACTCAACTAACACCATCAGAATCAGCAGTATTCGAACAAATCCAATTCCTAGACAACCACTTCAAGACTAAGTTCGGTCTAGAATGCTTTAGCCAATCTATCCAGCAATTCATCAACTTCTTTGCAGACAAGCAAGGTTACACTCGTCGTACTATCCAGAACGCTCTACGTAAGCTTGAGTCACTAGGTCTAATCTCAATTGCTTACAACCAAGGCTTCAAAGGTGCGAACCTTTACTATGTGAACCTAGAGAAACTAGAAGAACTACGTAAAGCCTCTCTAGACTCTTCTACAAAGGCGTGTGACAAGGTTAAAGCAGTATTCCAAAAGTTCCTAAACATCGCTGTAAACGCAGGTAAAGAGCCTGTAGAAAACGTTGAGGAAGGCGTAGAGTTTAACGCTGAAGAGTCTTACTACCACGACCTAGCTATCAACGAAATGTTAGCTGAAGACGGTATCCCTATGAGCTTCTATGGGGAGGACGGTTATGGGGAGGACTCTCTATGATCATCAAAATGACCTCTGCCCTAGCCTGTATGATTTCCGTTGTGTTGTCCGTTATGATCTTGTCTTCATTAGGTCACGGTTACATGGCTGTAGTGTTTGGCTTAACTGCCTTGGTTATTGAGGTAACGAAATACTCAGCGTTCCTCTCTAAGACAATCACAGGAGCTTTCCTTTGCGTTGTTCTTAGCGTCCTATCAATCGGTGCATCTATCGGTTCTCTTCAGAACGGTATGCAGGACACACAAAACACGGTTGAACAATACGAGAACAAAGTGAAGACCTTAACGAGTAACATTGAGGCTCTAGAAGCAGCAAGAACGGCTTATATCTCTGAAGGATACATCACTAAGTCTCTTACTCTTAACGATGAAATTGAAACGTTACAGCGTGACTTATTGGCACTCGAAAAGCCTACCCTAAGTGCTTCTTATGGAATGGTACAAACAATCTCTCAAGTAACCGGAGTGAGTGTCGTAGCGGCTAGTAATTGGCTTTATATCTTGATTGCTGTAGTAGTTGATGTGTGTGCTTTCTTCCTCTTGTCGATGGAGTTTAAGAAAGCAACTGTGAGGGAATACGAAGAGGTGATCGAGACGAGAACTGAACGAGTCGTAGAGACTGAATCAGTGAATCAGGAAGATTGTAGGATTCGTGAGTTATCTGAGTCTGGTATGTCTCAACGTTTAATCGCTAAGGAACTAGGCATTAGCCAATCAACGGTATGTAGAAGACTCAAGGAAATCAAGGCGGATGAGTAAGTAGCCTACACTCTTAGCTGTTTCTAGACAACTCGCTAAGTTTAGTCAATGGTAAAAAGCCACTTTTTGGGCTCTTTTTTGGAAGCGCTTGTTGTAACAATTTTTATTGTGATGCTGATTGCTCAACTTGAAACTCGGAGGTTGTAACATAGGTAGCATTGGGATTCAGGCACCAACCAACAACTACCCCAAAGAAAAATATAAACAACCGCACCAATATAGGCCGGACAAACCATTCTTTGAATTTTGTCGGTTTGTTTCTCGCCAAGTGCTCCAATGCTACAATTGTTGGTTTAAGGTGAGTGGATTTTGTGTCGTAGATCTCACCATAATACTCAATTAAAAAATCTGAAGCTTTCTTATGATCTTGCTTAGTAATATTAGGATTTAATGCTATTTTCAAATGTTTTTTAACATTGGCATGTGTAAATGTGGACAACAATTATCTCCTTTTCCTCGAAAGTTATTATGTTCAGTTAAGAAGTGCTCGTGAGTCGATAACACTTAATTATCGCGCTGAAAAAAAGCCAAATCAAAGCAGATTAGCGATGCGAGCCAATCTTAAATCGTTAGTTATAGCCCTATACCGGCTCCTATCGCACCAATTACCACACCAACTATTGCTCCTAATAAGTGGTCTTTAAGTTTACTTTTTAGCGTATTTGATTCGTTCAAATCTGCCGTAAGTTGGTCGATTTTTTTTGTTTGTGTTTCAAGAACCTCCGAGAGCTTACTCAATGCAGTTTCATCTAGTGAAAGCTTGCTTTGTATTTCATAACGATTCATTACTTTAGTTCGGCCGTTAACCCTATGATAAGCACCATCATTGCAAAGCACTAGTGACGACGAAGCATGAACAGTTATGACACATATGTTCAGCACAACTCTAAAACTAATATTTTCAACCTCAAATATATCAGGGTCACTCAGTAACTCCTTGACCTTCAAAGTTAATAGTTGGGCTTCCTCTATCTTAATACCTGGAACGAAAGTTGAGTCTTGAACACCAATCAGAACTTTTCCACCGCCAGAGTTAGCGAACGAGGCAATTACTTTGGCCAGACGCATTGGATCTATTTCAGGCAGTAAAAACTCAATTGTTGCACTTTCACCTTGTTCTAATAATTTTACAATGTCTGAATTCAAAAATAATTTTTCCAGTTTATGGACACGATGAACTGTAACACTGTGTTAAGGGGAAGACAGCAACGCGTAGTTAAAGTCTTAGGTATTGCACATCCCCTTTGAACAGTTTGTCAATTTGGTAAACGTGAGAGATACTTTTGAGAATACTCTTCAAAGTGCCCCAGCTCTTCTACCCGTAAAATCGGATTAAACTGAAGCTTATAATTGTATTCAATAACTAACACTTTCATGTAACAAGAGTCGATATTGATAATATCACCCACACGAGGAAGGTAATTGAAGTTCATTTCAGCATCAAATATGTCAACCCAACCTCCACCTCTATTGGCTTCAAAAGTGATCTTGAATACAGTTTCTTCATTGTAGCTGATCATTCCATTTTCCTTTTTATAGTCAGATCAAACGAACATCGGTATAAGGCAACCACCTACGTTAAGCCGTTACACCGAAAACATGAAAACCAACGATGAAATGAAAAATGCCAATCGTTGGAAGCCACTCTTAAACAGTTTGTTAGAGCTCACTTAAAGCCATCATCACAACTATGATAGTAACGATGAGACTACCGTGGAATAACAATAATGTTCGAGAGAATGCAGCTGAGCTCATACATGCTCTTTTTGACTTAAAGTTGTGAGGCATTATCTCATGCACAGGAACCAACCCTTTTACTGTTTGGTTGTACATCTCAACAAACCTACGCTCCATTCCCAGAAAGTAGCTATCTAACAACCAGAACATAATAGCGGGAAAATATGCAACAAGAACAAAATTTGAATTCGCATTCTGTGCGGATAACGCAAACATTGCTGATACCAAAGTAACGCTCCAACCTTTTATTGCGAAAGAGATCGTTGCGAGTCTATTTATGTTTGATTGAATATTCTGTAAGTGAACATCGTTAACTTTTTGGTGATTTGCCATCTAACCACTCTCCAAACGAGCAATACCCTGAGGTTGGATCATTTACCCATAAAGTTTGAGATGTAGCATCAATATATGGATATAAGCTCAGATACTCTTGTCCTTCAAACCTTGTTTCATAATTTTTGGTAATAGGCAATATTACTACTTTACCTTTCAGTGCGTCAAAGTACCCACATTCCCAAGGCATCCATTTGCTACTACTTGAATTTGTTGATGTTGCAAAAAACAGCGATGAACATTGTTTCATTCTCTTTCTTAATCTATCTGCTGTTTCTTCGCTTACCTTCGATCGGTCAAGCTCTTTGTCATCAATCCAATCAACATAAACAGAGTAACCTCTATTGGCTAGGTAGTTTTTAAGCCCTAACACTGTCTCCTTGTCCAAGTAACTGTGTGAAAGAAATATATCAAAGCTACCTTTCTCATCATAGGACTCAATGTCAAAGCCCTCTGTACCACTACGTTCATCAATTTTCGTATTTTTTGTTATTAAACCTTTTAGGTCTGATTCTTTAATTAATGCCATACTAACTTTTTCCACAAGTCTTTAGTGTTTTCTATAGTGCTGCTAGTGCCTTTAGAGCTCAACTAAAAGAAGCAAAGCTAACACGGCATTTAGACGCTCATCAAAGTCACGAAACGATAGCTAGTTAGTGTCCGTGATTTCGAGTTTACTATTATCCCCATGACGTAATACCATTCACTCCCTCCAATCATTAACTTGATTAAAGTTGGTAGGGAGTAAACTTGAGTTTCAGTATAAAGCAACGACAAACCATTGCAAATAGTTGACTATCAACTTGAGTTAGTACGACCAAATCATACGATCAGGGCGCATATCTAAGTGAATGAATCGGTGATCACCTTTCTGATTCACACCGATTCCTTTTATGCCTAGTTTCATTGCCAGCTCTAAGACCTTATGAGCAACCTCACGTGATACTTTGAGATCAATAGCTGCTTTGTTATGCCAACCTGCTTTTACTTTCTTTCGTTCTATTGGATGGTTTTCGCAGCGATAAGCGGAGGATACTGGAAGAGGTACTTTGAGGAAGTCCCTCATGAACTGGACGATGTTCATCAACTCGATGAACTCAGGGTTTGGGTTATTTTGACCGCAACCACAACGGCATTTCAATTCGTTGTCAGAAAAGTTTTTCCAACGTGACATAAACCTCCTTAGCGTGTTTCTGTACGCATGTAATAGCAGTGGCTACCATGCTCATCTGGCATATCTGGATTGATACAACCAACCATCACTACCCCTAAGTGTTTATCTATTGGTGAAGTCTTTGTGCGTCCATAACGCATCACGAAATAAACCTTGTCGTAGTCTGGATGGATCTTTAGCCATTGCTTGATGTATAGAGTGATTAATGGGTCATAGTCTTCTATGAGAGGGATATGGGCGAAATCGTTGATGGTTCTCTTGTTGGTATCGAGACCTAGATAACCTACGATGTTTCCATCTGATTTCTTGATGAGATACTTAACATCACAGAAAGGGTCTCCACTGATACTCTTCACGTGATTGATGTAATCTCTGAAGTAGTTCTCCCCCATAGGTAGATTCTTGATTGATTCGTAGAGTGAATCAGCGATTTCGAGGTCAGATTCAGTGGCTAATTCGACTCTGTAGTCCTTACTGAGCCATTCACTACCAATAGCCTGACCTTCTTCAAATTGACGAATAGCTAGGATGTTTGCCATTAGACCTCCCCGAAGTATCGAAGGATTTCACGATAACAATGAAGCTTAGGAATGTTGGGACGATTCATTGGCATGATTCCCTTCTTGTCAAAGAAGAAGCCGCCCCCATGAGTCAAGTGATTCACCTTAGCGAGATCACCAATTAGGTTTAGTGATTCGATATAGTCACGGTTAACTTGACGCATAACGTCACTGAAAAGCAGATCGTTAACGTGCTTTAAGTCCTTAACGTTTCCTAGCTGCCACTCAGGGTCTAAACAATCGGGAACACCTAAAGTGATGTTACCGTCTGCATTGATACAATAGTCGTTGTTAATGACTGTCAGATCGAACTCGTTAGATAGAGGTCTTCCCTTACCTGTCATAACGAAACGAGCGTCATTGTACGTTGAGAACTTAGCACCATTAGGGTTAGCCTCGATGTACTCAAACAGCTTACAAACCTCACGACCAAACAAAGTCATTAACTCACTGTTCGCGTAAATATCGAACTGGACAGCAAAGCGTTTAACACCTGCTTCTGAGACCTGCTTATAGCAATCAATGAGACTCTTATAGTTGCTCTCACTCATTGTCATAGAGGCATAGGTGATTGCATCAGAATAAGTAGTAAGCTTCTCTAAGGCGCGCTTGCTTCCTTTCTTTCCGTTACCTAGACCATCGTAACTAAAAACAATCTGGCACTTATTACGCTTGAAGAGATCAACCCATTCATCATCGAGTAGAAGTCCATTCGTGTAGATTCGAGAGTTGACCAAAAGGTGTTCTTGTTGGTTGATATGTGAGAAGGCTTCTTCAAACCATCCCTTGCCAGCCATTAGGGGCTCACCACCAAGAAACACCATGTAGACAGAACGAAAACCTAGAGATGCATTAAGCAGCTTCTTAACGGTATCCGTTGAGGCTACTTGCTTTCTCATATTGGTTTCTGCTGTCATGCAGTAGTCACAAGCCAAGAAACAATCGTTAGTCACTTGAACTTGGTAAGATACGTTGTCGTAATACAAGACGACCTCCTTTAATTATTCGTTTGGTAGAGGGTATCTTTCTTTGATTTCAGCTACTTTAGCGATCCAAGGCTGTAGAGCCTCTTCCTCTGTCTTACGACCTGTAGCTATATCGAATTGAGCATCGAGATATAGAGGGTCAGCTTCTTGTTCGTAGGCTTCTTTGCGCCAACGTAGCGTATCCTCTATAGAAGGTTGAGCAGGTACTAAAGTACCCGTTGAGGGGTCATACATCATACCGCCTACTTCTTTGAGGCTAGTAGTTTCATAGATGTACCAATCATCCAAGTTTGAAGGAACGGGATAGATTTGATATTCGACTGGATTAGCCTTTGAGAAGTAGACAGTATGAACCTCCTTGTTTAGAAGAGATTCATACGTGTCTGCCATTAATTATCTCCCTGTTAGTTTCAGGATTTTACAAACGTAACCTTCAGAGTTACGGAAGATATTTGTGTCATAGCGATACTCAACGTAAGCAGCACTGTACGTTGCGAAGATCGTCCTTGCTTCATCTTCGTAAGCGTATAGGTCTACGTTCTCGTTTTTATCAGCTACGAACACAAAACCCCATCTACGCCAATCGCCTTTATCCATACCTATGATTAGGTACAGACCTTCTCCCCATTCGTTAGTTACAGTGGTAGCGTAACCTTCCCAAACAACTTTGTAGCTGTGAGGAAGATAACGACCACCTACAGATTGCTCTACGTACTCAAGGGTATCGAATGTTGCCGCCTGTGCGCGTAAAGTATCGCCTGTAGCCATATGGGAAGTAAGAACACGAACTTTGTAGTTTTGAAGGTTTGTACCACCGCTCACTTTGAAATCAGCAGGTACACTCTCTAGGTAGAAGTGCGCGTAGGTTTTACGCCAACCGTAAGTACCAGTGTTGTACTTCTCGTTGTAAGTACCGTTACCTGATTGAGTCGTGTAGCTGATCTTCATGTAACCTAAGTCAGTTAGTACACCGTTATTAGTGTTAACCAAGTGGATACGTGGACTGTCTGTAGATGCTAATGTCTTCTGAGCAGGAGCAGGTTCACCCCAATTCGCTGATTGTTCATTTTGGATCAATAGACCTTCAGAACTAAACAAGCGAGCTGTTAGAAGACCTACTTCACCAGTAGTGATGAACGCAGGTAGAGGGAAGTATTCAACCGTGTTGTTGATTATGTTGCTTCTATCTATCTTGATCTCACCGCCTCGTGCTGTTTCACCAACCCAAGAAACGATATTAGAAGAACTACCGATAGTATCTAGAACATCGGATTCAATACGACCTGCCTTCATGACAACCGAACCGTCATTCTCTACGTAGAACGTAGGGTTTCCGTTATCGTCATATGCAGCGAACTTGTAGCCTGTCTCACGCATTTCTGCACGAGCACCCGAAGATGAAGTTCGTACTACTGCACCAGTAATCGTACCACCCTGCACTTCCGCACCGAATAACGCACTGGTTCCCGTGAACGTTTCCGTGTTGATGTGCTTAGCGTTTAGCTGACCTACGTTAATGTTCGAGGCGTTAACCAGCGTACCATCGTAAACATCAGCTTGTACGTACTGAGCAGATACCTTACCTGCCGTGATGTTATCTGCATTTAGGTTCTTGATGTATTGACCTAGCGAGTTTTGTGTCTTCATTTGGTCACGTAGAGCGTCCAAATCAGGAGAAGACATAGGAGCCGGAGCATATACATCACTGCTGCTTGAGTACGAAGAGACAAAGCTTTTGATGCTACTGCTGTAGTAGATACCAGAACCACCACCTGAAGGGTTCTCACGCTCAACACCATCAAGGGTCTGATCTGAACCCATGTGATAAACCGCACCGCCTCCACGCAGGAAGAACACCATTGCTTGTGAATGATTGTAGCGGTAACAGTGGGCGATCATGTTGGAATAAACCTCACCGTACTCTAGGATTGTTGAGCGGTAACGAGCACCACCCCAACCACCAAAGTTACCTAACCACGTGAACATCAATGCCCCCCTATGGGTCGATGTGTTCCATGTGTTAGGAGCAGTTTCATTGTATCTACGCCAGATTTTAATTGTACGTAGTACGTCTTGATGTCCACCATGAACGATCACAGGGTAATAGGTATCAGCATCTCCGTTTACAACAATCCTTTTGTAAAAAGAGAGACCGCTAGAACCTGTAATGTTGCCTAGCTTTTCAGCTTGTGCCGCTGGTATACGGCTGTCTAATGCTGCGCTAGCACGATTAATAGCATTATTCTCAGCCACAGTTGCTTTGTTATCTGCATGAGCCTTTGCGTTGCTCTCTGCCTGTCCCGCTTTAGAGTCAGTATACGTCTTAACCGTCATTTCAACTTGAGAAGCTGCCGTGTTGATACGGTTATCGACCTCGTTGTAATCGACCACACCGTCCTCACCTTTATCACCCGTTAAGGCAATCGGGAAAGACCAGAACGTTAGCTCTTCATCAATGGCTTTAGCTACTTTCTGACTCATCCAGTGAGCGTCTTGAGAGTCTTCACTCCAACCCTCGTTAGCCCAGTTGTTTGTAGGCGTTGATGGTCGGTTAGCTATACCTACAGGATTCTTATGGTAGATCACAAAGACGCGCTCACCGTCCTGACCATTGTTACCATCAATACCGGATATACGATGGACAGTACCAGGATTACCTCCTACGCCATTGGTCACTAAACGTGTTTGACGATAAATATCAGTAGAACGCATGTCTGCACCCCACTGTGTCCATGAGGCATCAGGAGTAACCACCTGACCGTAACGGTACTGCTCATAGATAGTGTCACCGTCTTTACCGTCTTGACCATTCTGCCCGTTTTGACCGTCCTGTCCGTCCTTACCGTCTTGACCATCACGAACCTTATAGATGGATACCACATCAGTTACACCGTCACAGCTAACTGTAATCGTTACTTGCTCGTGATTACCCATATTTGAGTAAGATAAGACACGCTCGTTAGGGTTAGCAGTAGTGGTAAGAGCCACTGAAGGGTTAACTGTCCATGTAACATCCCCTGTTGTGTTTTGAGTAGACGCTGTGAACGTAATGGAATCACGCGAAGGCGTACCATACTTATCAATAGCGAATACTTGAGACTCAGAGATTAGACGGATTAACTTAGCGTCCATTGCACCGTTAAACGAAAGGACAATCTCAGGACTATAAGTAACTGAGTCACGCCCCATCGTATCGAAGTGAGCAATACGCATGTAGCGATCACTCTTATCTTCAGAGTCGAAGTTGTAGACGTAGAAAGACTCTTTACCTAGAACAGCGTGTAGGTTTGAATCGCTAGGAGTAAACCCACTAACTGAGGACACGAAGATTAACGTACCTTCAAAGTCTGGTTCGTTACGAGGTTCCCACTCAATCGTAGCGTTACCATTAGTGTTAGTCGTCTTGATACCTGTAGCCACTCCCAACTGATCGTTAGAGGCAACCAAGCTATTCTGAGCTGAAGTAACACCGTACTTGTCCACCATGACTACCGTAAGAGTGACCTCACGTTTAGCCGTACCGAATAACGCCTTGTTGTCTTCATAGAAGAAAGTGAACTGGTTAGTGGTTAACGTCTCGTTCACGTAGAGAACACCGTCAACGTGTAGCTGGACTCTGTAGTGTTTGAAAATATCAGCAACACGACCAGTAGAACCACCGCTTGTAGGTGACGTTGGATCTGGCATGTTGTCTACTGTCACATCACTCATATCGTCCCAAGTGAAACGGAAGTGAGGCGTTGAGGTATCAACCTTTAGGTTTGTAACAGCAGGTAATGTGTAGTTAGGAGCAACTTCAATAGAAGACAACTCAACCCACTCTGACGTACCTAGAACCGTATCGTATGTTCTTACACGGAAATCGTAAGTATCACCCTTTAGGTCATACATAGCGATATTGTCACCTTTATGCGCTGAACGGTAACGAGTCCATTCAGTCTGTGTTGTAAGGCGGTATTCAATATCGTAAGCAGTGCTTGGAGTGAATGAACCGTGTTCCCAACGTAGAAGACCATAACCAGAAATAACGAATGCCTCTAGGTTGAACGTGAGGTTCTTAGGTGGCTGGATTTCATCTAATGGTCGAGGTCTTGGTAGACTTGTAGCGCCTCCTAAAGTACCTGTATAGATTGAATCGTCGTATTCAATCGCATTGATTCTCGCAATGTTGAATCGGTCAGAATCAGTAGAGATCTCCATAGACAACACACGGAACTTCTTCTCATTAAAACCGTAAGCCTCGTTAGTGATGGAGACTACACTCAACGGCTCTAACATAGGGAACGCATGAAGGTCTAGATCAAAGGTTACTGTTGATTGGAAGTTAGCCTTGTTATAGATAACATTGGTAATGTACTTAACACCATTGTTAACAACACCACCCTCACTTTCGAAAGCGTCACGAGAGTAAGGCATCTTGATAGACTTGGTGATCACCTCGCCATCTTGAAGAACCCTTTCGTCTGTAGTGACATCAGCAGGGATAATGAAGTCGTCGTCGTTATCTCGGTTAATCTCTGATTTGAACGTGGTACTAACTACGTTGTAGTAATCTGAAGTAGACGCAGGGCTAACTTTCAGTGAATCCTTGATAATCAAGTCGTCGTCTAAATCGTATAAAGCTACTAGCTCCTGTTCCTCGACTAAGAACTTGATTTTACCGTTCGAGATAACCAACGAACCGCCACAACAAATAAGCATGTCCTGAAGGATTTCAGCGAATGAATCATCTGCACGAATCGCTGAATTGATTTCAAGACCGTTAGCATCACAGAAACTCGCAGCGTAAGCGAACGAAGCTTCGTCAATGTATTCTGGCTTAATACCTAGACCATAGTAACTAGAGGTCAGATAATCATAAACCGCTAGAGCTACGTTAGAGCTTTTACCTGTCCATGTTGTAGGAACTTCAAAGTCGTTATCCGCTTCACGAGGATCGTAAACGGCACCACCTGTTACAAGTGCAGTAATGTTGTAGCGGTCACTGAAGAAGACGTAATCTTGGTCTGTTGTGTAATCCGCAAAGATTACGATGTGAGGTACTTTTGAACCTTTATGATCTGTCGTCCATTCACCGTCACTGTTATCCACCGCTAGTTGAGCGGCTACTTGATTCTCGTGACCTGAACGCCATTGCATCTGGAATTTATCAGATTTACGGTAACGAGGACGCATCTGTCCAGAGTTGAAGATACCTGAAGAGGCATCGTAAGGTGATGAATTGTAGGAAAGGTTTTGTTCAAACATACGAACATCATCAATCCAAACATTGTGTAGTGTTAGCTCACCGATACCGCCCACTGAGAAAACATCAAGGCGGTAAGACCTGTCACGGTCTAGAACGTTAGAGTAAACAGAGGTGCAACCTACGATTGCAGTACCGTAGACACGGTTTCGAGGTGACTGCGTACCGTTCTTTGTGATCTTCGTACCTGCGTTACTGTTTTTCTTGTCTAAGTCCGGTGTCATTGTCATTGCATAGACGGACGTACCAACTGACACCGCAACAGAAATCCAAGCTATAGTTGCTGCTTCTAAGCCCACTTATTAAATCTCCTTTCTATAAACTACGTAGTCCTCCTTTGAATAAGCTTCAGGAGAGACAAAACCAAAAACGTCACCTTCAATTACACCGAACCATTTAGTACCTAAGCTGATATATAAATTGTGCTGTCCTTTAAACGCTATTACGTCTAGAGGTCTTTGATAGCCGTGAGGTATTTCTTTGAAGCTTTCGTTTTTCTGTAAATATTCAAGCATTGAGCGAACGCCATATACTTTCTTAGAGACTCTTACACCACCTCTAATAGTCGTATATCGACCTTTCATTTTGTTGTAGTTTTCTTCGTCGAATAATTTAAGGATGAGAAGGTTACAATCCCTCTCACCTCTAATATGTTCTTTTCCTTTATATTCCTCGATTATTTCTTTTGCTTTATCAAACATTATTAATCTCTCCAATTCTCTTCACCTAGTGAGGTATCTGCTGTGTACTGGAAGAATTTATCGTTAGGATGTAAAGATTGGTGATGAGCTAATGAAGTCGTCATTAATTGGTTATTTAAATCTAGGTTTTTAAATGCTGACTGAGTTTCAAAAGCAACCGTAATAGAACCCGAAGATTCATCAAATTCAGTTACAGGGGTCATAGCGAACCCACGATGATAATATTTAGCTGAACTAACTACGTTTGTATTTTCTGGTAGCGTTGCGAGGAAAACGTCAATTGGAGCATTACGAAAACCGTGACGTTCAATAATTGCTTGGTACGCTTGGTTAATACCTGACAGTGTAATTTCAAGACCATCAGTAATTAATTCATACGTACTTTCTGTCTTACCTATAGAAAGGAGATCACCAGCAGCAGACCACGTGACACCTGCATGTTCTACATCGAAAGGTGCGCTTGTGAGTCTTACTGGCGTGATTTCCCCATTAGAGTGATCTTTGTAACGTAGCTCTACAAGTAAGATCTGCTGCTGTGACATATAGTTACTCCTTATTTCAATGATTCAGACCAAGAAATAGTTGCGGAGGCGAGCTGACCGTTGCCCTCGTGTTCAATCGTTGTTTCGTTCCCGTCTAATAACGCTGTGATAATGGGAGCTTTGAAGTTTGCTTGTTCGAGGTTCACATGGTCAGTGCGTAACGCAGGAATGATCGTGTAGTTACCGTCACCCCCTACGTCTTCCACAACCGTGTATAGCTTTGAATCGTTAGGTAAATTGAAGACTGAGCCTGCTGTGATAGCAGTGCCGTTGTATGTGAATGAAATTGTGGTATTGCCCGTTGAGTGATTACCGTTGAGGTAAGGCTCTACCGCTAGTTGAGGATTTGAGTAAGCACCCCCTAGAGGAAGTGCGAACTCGTTAAGTTTCCCTTTAAGGCTGGCTAGAAAACCGTTTAAACGCCTCACGTTCTCATAGCCATAAGCACGCAGCGTGATACTTCCTTTAAACCACTGAACGCCTGAATCTCTTCGATATTGGATACCCGAAATAGACTCAGTGGAATAAACCCGATGATAGTTAGTGATTGAAACATCAGTGATCATCAACTGCGTAGGAATGGTCTTCACCATGAATAGACCTCCTAGTTACGTAGTGGACGTTTCTTCTGTTCTTTTCTGACGAGAGCGGCGATAGTTGATTGCTGTTTTGCCAAGGCTTGAGCCATGACTTTCTCATCCACGAGGTTTGCACCCATGTTGATCGTGGAGTTGATAACCGTCCCACCGCCCTGACCTTCGTTTTGTTTGTTTACAGCGTCGATGTACTCGCCTACACGGTCTTTAGGGATAACGATCTCACCACCTTCCATGTAGTAAGTACCGTCACGTGGGATCTGACCGCCATTGTGGAACTGACCTTGTACGCCTTGGATACCTGCTATAGCTGAACCTACAGCAGCCGCAGCTTGTACTGACTGGAATACCTTCTCATACCAAGTGGCTTTAGAAGCCCAAACTTGAGCAACCGCTTGATACTGAGCAATAAGAGTTTCACTAAGAGCTACACCTTTAGTTAGAGCGAACGCTGCCTTAGCCATTGTTTTACTTTCATTGAAGAAGTAACTCATACCATCAAGAACTTGTGCGTACTTAGTTGTCTCAATAGCGATTTCGTTATGAGCGCGCTGTAACGCTAAGTTCTCTAGTAATTTTGAGTGTTCTTCTTTAGTAATTAACTCATTCTTTAGCTGTTCGTCGTAATCTAACTTCTGTAACTCGTAGTTATATTTGGCTTCCATTCGAGAGTTGTTATAAAACTCTTTAGCCATACGGAGACGAGCATTTAAATAAGAGCGTTCATCTTTTAGTTTTTCGTCTTTATCTTTACGCTCTTGTTCTCTTTCCTCATCAGCTATTTTCTTTTTAAGCTGTTTCTCTGTCTCGGAAATTGACTTTAAAGCATTGTTTGCGTCTTTAATACGCTGCTGTAGAGCTTCCCTATTACCATCAGTCAGCTTAATAGTTTCGTAATATTCTTTAGCTGCTTTAATTTTTGCTTTCTGAACTTGAAGTTCTCTTAAAGCTGCCTTTGAGCTTAAATCCTGTGTTTCTTTTAGTTGCTCAATAATGGCAACACCTTCACGAATATTATCGTTTAATACCTGACGAGATTTCGATTGATTGCTTATTTCTGTAGTGGCTTCTTTCGGTACGGTATAACTAACGTTACTAACCTCTTCAATTAGACCTGAAATAAAACCAGAATTGACCTCTTTATTTAATTCGTCTCTCTTACGCTTTAAGTCGTCTAATTGTTTGCTAAGGTGCTCAACGTCAAGACCGAAAATAGCACTTGAACGTAAACCAGAGGACTTTTTACTTTGAGTGATTCTTTCCTCAATATCTGAGATTTTCTTCTCAACCTCAATCAAATCAATTAGAGCTTGATCTTTAAGGTCACTTAGGAAGCTAGAATCAATCTTCCCTAGAAGAAGCATCACCTTGTAAACAAACTTCTGAATCTGGACAGTAGCGGTCTGAATAACCTCTAAGATATTCGTTGCGATCTGCTTACTCAGCTTGAAGATCACACCACCTGCTGTCTCGCCCTCATCGACCATACCCTTGAAGGTACGTACCGCTTCATCAAAGACGGACGTTAGGGTCTTACTGAAGAGAGCCATTGTCGTGTAGGCAATCTCACGAACGATAATGTTCAAACGATGGAACGACTCATACATTTCGTTCACACGTCCGATGTACTTACCGCTTGTACCTGCGCCTAAACTGTCAGCTTCATTAACGAAGTCTGAAAGCGTCCTGCCGCTACGTGACATCGTTGTAGACAGTCGATACATACTGTCGTTGACCTCATCAGCCCAAAACTTAGCTGTGCTGGCATCCATGCGAGAGATCGTTTCTTGGAACCTAGAGAACTGTTGAACAGGGTCTAGCTTAATCCAATCTTCAGCACTCTCACCGATACTCAGAAAGAAATCGACTAGAGCACCACCGCCTGAAGCAGCGTCAACCACACGAACGTTCAAGTCCTTTAGGGCATCAGCTAGGTACTCGTTCTCAAGACCTAAGCTGTTTGTAACGTGAGTTAGCTTTGAGTATTCCTCAACGGTCATCCCTGCCGTTGTAGCCATACGTTGCATTTCACGTTGGTTCTCATAAAGCGTATAACCAAGCGTACCTAACGCAGCCGTTGTACCAGTACCAACAAGACCTAAGCGAGTTAAAGAACCTGACAGGTTACGGATTGAACCTGCCATAGTCCCAACCTTACTGTTGAAGGATGAGATATTCTTCATCATCTTCTTGAGAGAGGCTTTAAAGCTTTTCTGTGCTTGTTCTGTCTGTTGGATTAGTTTGGCTGCGTTGGCACTCATGGCAATATTGACGTTACCGATAGTAACGTTTCTTCCTGCCATCAAGCCTCCTTCTTATTAACCAAACATTGCGTTTAACTTTTGATGTAGTGCTTGCTGTGAGGCTTCGTCGTGACCTTCCCTAATATCCCCTGCGTTGTCTTCACGCATGAATGGGAAAATATCGTCATAACCTAGAGCTTTACATTTGCGTCCAGCCATTGAGTTGTAAGTGGCTGCTGCGATTGTTCCTGCTTGAATCCATGAGTTACTAGGAAGGAAAGGTTTGATTTGGTTTAGAAGGAATAACCTGTAGATTAACGCTAGAGGCTGTTCATTGAATTGTTCGTAGGTTAGCCCCCAATAAAGCATTAATTCTAAGCAAAAGACCTCGAAGGGGTCATTACGGAGGTCTTCTAGCCCTTTTTTACTTCTTCACCGCTTGTGAAATTAGATAATTCTTGAACCTTCAAAGCCAAAGGAAGCACAAATGAAATATCAGCTTCTTTCACTACTTCAATATCTTCGTCTTTAAATAGACGCTTTTTATTTTCATCAAGAACACAACGAACGACTAAAGCAGCGAAAAAACCCTCTTGATTCATTTCACCGTTTTCATCAGCTTCACTTTGAGCAGCCGCAAAAAGGTAATCCATTGTGTTCATACCTTTAACGAAATATTTACCGTAACCTTCTACTTCAAATTCAACAGGTTTGTTAGTTAGAAGTTTTAGTAATTCTTTTCGATTCATCATTTCCCCTTGTGACATAAAAAAAGGACTACATTAAGTAGTCCCTAAAATTAATTAACCTAAAGATTAAGCAGACGCTTTATTCTCTTTAGTCACCTTACCGTGAACTACTAGAGACACTGAGTAACGCACTACATCATCAGCAGACGAAGTAATACCGAATTTACTTACCTGACCGTTAAACATGTAATCTGTTTGGCGATCACCTTGAATTAGACGAATATCAAAAGAAGCCGTCTCTTGGTTTTCGTATAGTGTTTCTAGTGCGGTCTGACCTGCATCTTCCGTGTTTGCTAGAAACTCTAGGTCTACCTGTCCAACGTTCTTAACCGTTGTGAATGTGTTTGTGTAACCTTCACCGTACACGGTTACTTCTGACGTACTCGCTGAATCACTTAACTCACCGATACTTGTAATATCACCAACTTCAAGCGTAAAATCTGAAGCTGAAGTAGTACCTGCTGTTAGGTTGTATAAAAGTTTCGTGTCAATACCACGAGTACCACGACCGATACCTGACATTTATTTTTCTCCTTATTTTGTTTTTATTGTGAAGAAAAGAACACCCTCATAGCTTTTATCTAAATTCATTCCTAAAGTGCTATCTGTTAATTGACAGTCAATAATATCTACCCCACCGATATTTCCAGTAAAACCGTCTAGCACTTGAATTAAAGTATCTCTAAGAGAGCGAATAGACATATAACGGGTATCAACCACATTAATTCGTAGGTCATAGTCATAACCTAGAGGTTTGCCGTTATTTCCATATAAAGATTCACCACGAGAAACGGACAAATCAATAACGAAGAAAGGAATGGAAACACCTTCAGGTTTCCGAGTGATGTAACCTTCCATATTATTTAAGTGGGGTTTAAGGAAGTTGATAATTTCTAATTCCACCTTTACCTCTTATTTTTTCTTTCGAGTCTCCTTAGAACCTTTAACCAACGATTAGATAAAGACGATGCGAATATATTTAACGCTTGATCTGCTTTGTCTCTCTGTGACGGTATTAAGAAAGGTTGAGCTTCCATTGCTCCTACTTTACGAAGCCAGAAATCCGTCTCCCCTTTTGTAATTCCATAAGGAGCTTTCTTAACAACCTGCATGAACTCTTGACGACCATATTCAACAGCAGCAGCGTAACGGGATACTGGATACTTGAAGGTAACTATCCTTCGAGCAACAATACCGTCTTTAAGCCACTTCTTACCGTGAGCTGAACGCTCGACCATGTATTTAGGATCGCCTAGATGAACGTCACGCATTTCTACAGACTCATTTGCGAGAACATCAGCGCGTATAGTGGGAGCGCGTACTAGACACTCCCTGTAGATAACTTGATGTGCATCTTTAAGAGCACCTTGGATAACGGTCAGCGAGTGATTTTTCTTCTTCTTATAAGCCGCACCGACCTCACCAAAGAGCTTAACCATTTCGTCTTCTATGGCTGATAAGTTGGTTTCACCGTTAAATGAGAGGTCAAAGGTGACTAAACCATATTTAGACACTAGGCACTCTCTTAGTGCCCTCATAACGCTTCGCTTGAATACGAAGTTCACGGTCACGATAACCAACGTTACGGATACCTGTTACGTCATACTCATCACCTCGATGGACAATCACCACATCGTGAGGGTTATCTTCAAGTTTCTTTGAGTACGGAACAGTAAACTCAACCGTTTCTACACCTTGAATGCTCGTACCGCTTGTTGTCTCTGAGACCTCAAGGACTCGCACTGAAGCTAACGGTTTACCTAAGAGAGACCATTCAGCCACCTCACCACCAAAGACGTATGAGGTAGGAACATAAACTTGTAGTCGATGCCTTAGCGCACCTCGTCTCATTTGCTACCCCCTTTAAACCGAATAATGTCTATAAGGATTTAAAAGGTATTGGTGCGTAACAGGTACTTTAGTAACTGTCACACCTTGACCAACCGTAGCGTCTTCACGCATTTCGTATAGAGTTGCAACCAACATCAAGATAGCGTGCTTAACGCTAGGAGGTACTTTGTTAGCACCCCAACCGAAAGTAGCCACTACCTCAATGCTTTGCATTTCGTTCTGACTCACGGAACCCGTATAGATGATCCGGTTACGTAGACGATCTAGGAAGAAATCAGTTACAGGGATTGCCCGTAAGTTGTTTTCATTGTCTAAGTAGAGAACATCATAGACTTCCGAAGGGTCAGGAAAGGGTAGCCTTTGTGAGAAGCTAGAAAGCGTAAAGGATACCCATGTTTCCCCTATGAAGCGTTTCATATAGGATTCTGCCGAGGAAATCGCTGCGTCGATTAGGGACTCAATATAGGGACGATCTTCTTCGTCCCATACCCTTAGATGAGCAGCAGCTTGCTCGTAAGTTACAACTCCTTCGTTAATGCGATTAAGAACTGAATAACCCATAATCGCACCTCACGATTACAGAGCTTGCAGAGCGATACGGATAGCGTCTGAGTTACCTACGATTTCACCGAAGCGTTGATCTAGGTAGATTGTACGAGCACCTTTAGTTGTGATGTCGTCAATCAGGAAGTGCTCAGAGCCAGCTAGAGGAACTAGCTTGAACGCAGACTTCAGATCACCGTAGATAACTGGCGTAGCGTTAGAGTCAGAAACAGGTAGCTGATCCACGATCACGATAGGACGACCTAGCAGGATGTAACCTTCACCCCACGCTGCACCTGACATAGAGAACTTACCGAACTCGATGATCGGGAAGCCTTGCTCAGTACGCAGCTTCTTCAACTCGCTGAACGTCTTCAGGTTCATGTACCATTTCGCTGAAGATTGGTATTTCTGAGGTAGAGAAGCTTGAAGGTCAATGAAGTAGTCTTCAACAGCTTCAGTAGTTGCACCGAAGGCACCATCAACACCTGTCTTGATCACTTGGTAGTAATCAGGGTCACGCGCACCGTCTACTTTTAGAGACTCTGTGAAGCCGTTCTCACGGTCTACACGATGCCATAGAAGACCGCGTAGGTTCTGGATACCGTTAACTTTCTTACCGTCACCATATAGAAGCATGTCGATCAGCTTGAAAGTCCACTCTTCAGCAATAAGACTCATCAACTCACCTTCTACGTCGATGTGCGAGTCACGTAGAATCTCGTGAGTAAGGATAGGCATTGCAAACACTTTAGCGAACAGTGCAGATACCTCGATGTAGTTCTGCGTACCAGTGTTAGCTACTGGCGTAGTCACACCGTCCTGTTCACCTGTTTGCTCAACGTCTGGACGAACCTTCAGCACCAATTGACGGAAGTCTGTGCTCGATACGGTCTGTGAACCGATCTCAGATAGGAAAACATCGTTAGCAATTGCAAGCTTGATGATCTCCTTCGACATTTCCTCTTCGATGGTGTTACCTGCCGAGGTTAGATCAAGCTGCTTAACGTATGTTTCTAGGCTTTGTTTAGCAGGAGCAGAGTTTAGGAATTTACGGACAACTTCGCGGCGTTCTGCTTTCTTTTCTGCTTCTAGTTGTTCAGCAGGTTTCGCATCGCGAGCTTTAGCTTCAACGTCTGCCAGAGCGTGAGCAAGTTCAGTCATTACTTGCTTCATTTCAGCAGTGTTGGTGATTTCCTCAATAGATTTAATATCAAATTTCATATAAATTCTGTCCTCTTGTTATAGTTATAAGAATCCCTTAGCGCCCTCCTTAAAGAGCACCAAGTGAGGCTTTCCTTCCTATGGGAAGGGAGGTTTATTTAGTAAAGAAATCGTCTAGGGAATCGCTCTTTTCTTCAGCGTCTTCTTCTGGTTCTTCTTCTTTCTGTTCTTGCTCTTCGTCTTCGTCTTCTTGTTCTTCTTTAGCAATCACATCTGAGTCACGAACCTCATCAACACCTTCAATCGCGTCTAGAGCTTCTTTTAGGGACAAGCCGTGTTTTTCACACAGACTTTCGAGAGTAGTTTTTACTTCTTCTTTAGCTTCAGCTTTACGCTGTGCTTCTTCTTCAGGGGAGACGTAATCAGGCATGTACTTAGCTACGATTGCCATAGCTAATTCTTCACTTGTACCGCAGCTAACTAGGAACGTTTTTAGTTCTTCGTCACTTGGTAAACCCTTCTCGTCTAATTTCATCTTCTTCACCTCTTCAATTCGTGCTAATTCATTACAAGGGAAGGTAACTAGAGAAGTTTCACGAAGTTCTAGTTCTTTTAGATAGTTTGTTTTTGTCTTCGAGTCGTATTCTTCATCAATTACCCAATACCCGATGCTAATACCCGAAAGTGCGCCCTGTTTGGCTAGAGCGTAGGCTTCACGACCTAGTTCAGTCTCAAGGTTGATGTGACCTTCACCCTCAAGACCTCGCGAGGTTTCACGAAGATTTTTCCAAATGCCAATAGGTTTTTCTGGATCGTGTTGCCACAGCATGACAAGGTGACGACCACTCTCTTCAATCTTCTTGATACTGTGCTTAAACGCACCTTTGAGAGTTATGTCACCTGCATGGTCTTTATTACCGAAGTAATTAAGGACACCAGAAATAACACCTTCGTTACTTAATTCATCAACATCAAACTGAAGAGTCTTTACCTTGCTCTTCTTCAGCACTGGTATTAACTCCTTCTGTTTCTTCTTGTTGTTGTTTTGGTTGTTCTTTAGGAGGGTTCATTAACCTTTCAGCTAACTTCTGTGAGTCTTCTCTAGTGCCCCACACGTAGTTGTTCGATTGGATAACGAACAGTTCCTTCTCGTTTGCAGGAGCTAAGTCAAACATTTCACGAGACTCTTCATGACTAATGATGCGGTTCTTGATTAAGATCTCCGCTACTTCAGCTTGAGTACGAATATCACCCCTTACGAACTGCCGAGTGTCGAAGCGAACGACCATGTTAGAAGGCAACAGCTTGTTGTAAGCGTTCTCTAACTTTGTGATGATCGGCATTAAGGTGTTCTTCAAGAAATGAAGGTTATTCTGTTCGACGTTATTCATCGTCTGTGCTGAAGTGTCATTGAGCATATGGACAGGAACACGGAACGCAGCAGCAATCTGTTCACGACTGAACCCAAGCATTTCTAAAAGTTGAGCGTCTTGGTTAGTCATGGTGATGTTTGTGTAAGTCAGACCATGCTCTAACACGGCTACCTTACCTGCGTTGTCCGTACCACCATAAGCACCGTTCCAACTCGCTTGAAGACGTTCAATAGCCTCATCGTCTAAAGAGTCTTCAGTGGAGAGAACACCGCTTAGGCGTGTACCATTCTCAAAGATTTTCGCCTCGTGGCGTTGTGCTGCTATAGCCGTACCGATTTGTTCAGCCATAAGAGCAATTGGAGAGATACCTTGAAAGCCGTTAAGGGACTGAAGCTTAATGTCCAGCAGCCCTTCCTCGTTGAACGGAGCGTATGAGACCTGTCCATTACCTTTATGATCAACCCATCGAGCAACAGGAAGACCTTCATTGGTCATACTGAGGTTGACTTGATCGAGATAACGCATAGGTAGAAGTTCACTAACACCGTTCAGAGAGTTACGAACAATTTCAAGGAAAGCATGACCTCTCAGCATCAAAGCAGTTACTAGATGCTCGTTTAGTTCCTGCGAAGTCATGTACCCATTAGGGTTTTGGCAAAAGATTCTGTAGTCACGAGTGTTCTGAGAGACCTCTTCAAACACCCCACTCTTTTGCTTGTATAGTTTCATTGGAATCATGCCAATGGACTCACTGAGGATGCGAACGCATGTATAGACATCAGCTTGTCTCATGGCACTTGTATAAGTGACGTTAACTCCTGCATGACGGGAACCATCGTTCCTTAGTTGAGCGTCAATATAGGGGTTAACGGATTTACTTTCTGGTTTAGGCGAACCCTTAAAGAGTCTGCTGAATAAACCCATTCAACCTCCTTAGCCAAGTACAATTAGACCTCTTCCGCTTCTACCTGAGTACGGAGACTTTTTAGGTTTCTCTTGAATCTCAGCCATTGAGAGAGCAATGATCGTAGCAATCACAGGGTCTATCTTTTGTGTGTTGTGATTTTCACGGAACACCTGAATATTCGAACGGTCATCTGTTTTAACCACCGCACAAGACGCAGCCCACTCAAAGGTTTTATCACCGTTGTAGATAAAGGAGCCGTCATAGATGTAACGCTCTAGGAGCTTGGAAGCTTCCGAGAGGTTGGCTTTAGATTGAGTGATAGAGACCATAGGAAGACGCTGCTTTTCTAACTGAGTAGCAATAGCGGTCATATGGTAAGGGTCATAGGCGATTGTCTGGACGTTGAACCTTTTGGACGCTTCAGTTAGAACACTTGCAAGCGTTGTATAATCCATTGATTCAACGTTGAGGATATTCAGATAACCTTCATCATCGAGACGCAAGTAACGCTGTCTCATTTGCTCAGATACCTTATCCATTGCGGAGTGAGGTAAGAAGTTCTCATAGAAGACGTTAAACGTACCGTCATTGTTGACGAACAGATAACAAACGGAGGTCAAGTCAAGGTAATCGGCAAAGTCCACACCGATAATACAATCACGACCTTCAAAGTCCTCTAAACGTGCGTTCTCATCTGCACATTGGTAGAGCTTATCGAGGTTCAGCCATGCTTCAGCGTTGTTTACCCATACGTTCAAACGCTTGGTTAGGAAGTTTGCCCGTTCTGAAGACATACGTTCAGCCTTACGACATAGACGCTCAATATCTTCTTCCTTAACGGAAACACCAAGACAAGGGTTTGCTTTTATCCAGCAATTACGATCATTGAACTTGTCACCATCATCTAGTGTGTAGTTCATGGTGAAGACGTTCTCTTCTAGACCGTAGTTCTCAAGGATGGTCACGCCATCATCAAACAGTTCCTTACCGATACCGTCTAAGATCCAACCTGCCGTACTGATAGAGAACGCCATAGGTTGCTCACGGGCACCCGTTGAGGTCTCCATTACGCCCCAAAGGTTACGGTCTTTCCATGAGTGAAGTTCGTCTGCAATGAAGCAGTGCGTGTTAAGACCATCGAGCGAGTTAGAGTCTGAAGCAAGAGGTACGAACTTAGCAAACTCAGCCTCGAACGCGATAGAGTCACGCTTTACTGTAAGGACTTCCTTCAGTTCAGACATCGAGAGCATCCTGACAGCATCATCAAAGACGATCTTAGCCTGGTCTTTCTTAACAGCGATTGAGTAGATTTCCGCACCTGTCTCACCGTCACCGATGAGGAAGTACAATGCGAGTCCTGAAGCGAGAGTTGACTTACCATTCTTACGGGCTACCCAAATGTTAGCCTGTTTGAAACGTCGAAAGCCGGTATCTTTGTAAACCCACCCAATGATCGAACCTACACAAAATTGCTGCCAAGGCATGAGCTTCATGACAGTACGTGCAAGTTTACCTTTCGTGTGTTTAATGAACTTGTAGAAGTCAATGACTCGTTGAGCCTTTACGGGATCAAAACGATATGGATAGGAAGGGTCATAGAGTGACCGATACATATCTTTGAAGTGACGTTCAGCAGCTTTTCTTACCTGCTTACACGCTTTGATTTTGCCGGATAGAATATCGTCAGCGTATTTGTGGACTTGTTCGTAGGTTTGATCATCATCAGTGAGGTTATGGTTTACCAACTCTTTACGGACACGCTCAATTTGAGCTTTAGTTGGGTTCATAGACCTCCTTATTCTTCTAAATCATCATCCTCATCCGTATAAAGGTCTTCGAAATCCCAACAAGAACATGGCACATCGTCCCAAGCACCACATAGACACTCACAAGAACAGAAAGCAGAGCAGTTACACACCGTTCTCACCTCCTGTTAGCTTGTTGATTTCATCACGATCTAGACGCAATTCGTTGTGTCTTGGATTGAAGTAACCTATCAAGTGCCCCTTGTAGGTGATCGTGAAAATGTCACATAGCGGTAAATGACGAATACCGTCCATTTCTAATGAAGGGAATTGTTCTAGTACCAGTTCTTGAAGAGTCATAACGAGCCTTTATTGTTTACGTTTAAGTTTGTTAAGCATTGCCGCAATCACGAGGCTTGAAGCCCAAATGAAGGTCGATTGAGTCAACCATCCAGTGACAGCGTGTAGATATGGTTTAGCTAGTTCGTTGTTTGGGAAGATGAGGTCTGTGAAAGCCACTAAGAACACAATCCCCGAACCTAGCAAAGTAGCAGCAGCGTTACTCACCGCCATGCGCTTAATGGGAGACGTAAAGAACTCACCCATGCGCTTGAACACGAGCACATCAGCGAGACCACCAAATGTGACAGCCAATAGAACGCCAATGAAGATAGGCAAAGGTAGACCTAAAAAGGCTACACAGAGAGCAGCTACACCGAACGAACCACTTAGCATCTGAAGGCTTACCTTCTTGAAATCTCGATTTTCACGTTCAGATTGCGCTTGAGTGAATGATCGAAGCACATCAACCAACGGAACCAGCGTCAAAGCTGATAGAGGCATCCAGATAGGAACACCTGCAACCGTTAGCAAGTGAATAGGTTGAGACGTTAAGGCTTGTGATAAGACGGACGCTGCGATATACAGCACCAATAATGTGTAGTAGTTAATGGGTCTGCCCTCCCTTTTGATTGTTGACTGCCGCTAGGAACTCGCCTAGAGCCGTTTTCTCTTGTTTGTTCTTTTCGTTTACTTGCACTTTTGAACGTGCAGCAGGACTCATACCCAACTCACCAAGCATCTTTAAGATCACCTTGGTTTTGTCGTCTCGAATCTTGAGTTTTGGGTTCACTACGTCCTGCATGAAGCCTGTAGCGGTTGGGAGCTTAACCATCACGCCCTCTTCGCGTACCGCTTGGTTCAGTTCAGCCCACTCTCCTAGTTCGTTCGAGAGAAGACCAACAATGACAGCATCAGCTTTAGTGATAATGTCCATGTCAATTCCATAACCAACGATCTCTTGGAAGTAGACCAAAGCTTCTTCATTTAGAAATCGTGGGGTTTCTGGAGCTTCAATAGCTAGTTGTGGACGGTCTTCTTCACTCCCATGTACGGAAGGTCTATACGTCCCGTTAGCTTTCAATTCATGTATAGGTTTTGAGGGTCTACCCATTTATTACCTCCTTTTTTTGCTTAGAGAGTCTTTGACGGGCATCGGTAAGTTTCTGCAAACACTTCATGCTTAGTCCTTGAAGCCGTGCTTCTGCTTCATCAGACATCATCATTAGCTTTCTATCTAGGTCTCCCTCAATATCCTTTACGGTACGTTGACGGTAAAAACCTGACTGCACCTTGTGGTATATATCCTCAATGACTTCCCCTTCTAAAACAGCCTCAATACACCCAAACACAAACTCTTCAATCAAGACATCACGAGCACTTTTAGGTGGAGTAGATCCCCAATAATGCTCAACGAAACTACGCTGTAGTCTGAAAACACTTGCCGTCTGTAGCTTGGTCAACCCAATACGGCGACCTAACCAAACGTAGTAAGGTTTTCGATGTAATAAAAACATTAGCTATCTCCTAAATGCTTGATTTGGTTGATTGAAAATTTGACGAAAAGTAAACGACGTTTTGTGTAAAAATCACTCCGAGCCGCAATCGTCATGCACGATCACCACCCTCCACCCTCCCCCCTGCCACCCCTTACGGGACAAGGCTTGCAACAAGTTGATTAATTCTGAGGGAGCACCACCACACCCACCCACCGGAGCCAGTGAGATTCATAATTTTTTATATAAATGAGCAAGGTGTGAGCGCGTTGGGGTCTGTCTAATGGGGAGGGAGGTTTGTTTATTCTTGGTTTGCTTTGCTTACTTGCTGGACAATCGTTCTCATCACTTCTCTTTCTGTCTCACTGTCTGGACAGCGAACGCCCGTGAACAACTCAGTGATAGAGACGCGCCCGTTTTCGTAGCGGAGAAGGTAGAAGGTTTCTTTATATTCCACCGTTGCACCGTCTAATAGCTCTACATTGAGCACCATATAAAAGCCCTCCATATCTTTTTTAAAAAAAATTATTGAGACAAAATTATCTCACACCCGTTGACAGGATCATTGAGACGAATTAATCTCATACCCATCAAAACAAAACAGCGAAATTGAGACGAAAAAATCTCATAAAACTGTTGACAGATAACTATGAGACGATTTAATCTCATAACCATCAAAAACACACACACAAAGGAAATACACATGAAAACTTCAGAAATCATCAAGGCACTAGAAAAAGCATCTAAAGCAATGAACGAGCAAACTATCTGTATTCGTTTCTATGGCATTGCTGACGGTTGGGATCTATGGCTAGATGCTCAAGAAATCGTTGAGACCTACAGCAAAGACCTTGCAGAATGGATTTCTGAAGCACTACAAAACGAAGCAGGTCTAGACGTTCTAGAAGCAGACGAAGAAGCAGCGCACATCCTTAACCGTGATTGGTGCGTAGTGGACGACGAAGGCGGTCTAGTTGGTTGCTTCACTTCTTACGGTAGCGGTTGGGGTTTCATGGATTGGAACGGCTACGAAGAGGCACTAGAAGCTGATCTAGATGAAGACCTAGTGATTGCAGCCCTTGGTTATGGTATCGAGGTCTCTGAGATCTCTGATAAGTATTACGGCGAGTTTACCGTGTCTATCTGCCAATTCATGAACGACGCAGAATCTACAGCGTTCGCGGAGCTGTACGCGGAGGAAACAGGCTTACTTTCTGAAATGCCTGAAAACCTAAAGCAATACTTTGATTATGAGCGTTACGGGCGTGACCTAGCGATGGACTTTACATTCATCGACTCAGGACGTATTGAGAACTGTGAGCGCGTTTATTATGCTTTTCACAACTAATTAAATCTAGGGAGGCGCAAAGCCTCCTTTTATAAGCACTTTTGAGGTTAAACATATGAAATTGAACAGCGCACAACTAAAACGACTTGTAAAGGCTCTTTATGACGATGAAACAGTACAAAATGCCCTCTTTGCGGTGTTCTTGGAGTCTGTACCAGTCTACAAGGCGGAGCAGCTTTTTAACCAGAAACACAACACGCTGAAGTCCAAAATTAACAAGGTTAAGAAGAACGCTCAGCTAGTGGAAATCGTAATGGATATAAAATGATCAGTTAGACGAAATCGTCTCATAAAAGTATTGACGATCTCATTGAGATAAATTAATCTCATACCCATCAAAAACATACACACAAAGGAAATCAAAATGGTTCTACTATCAATAGACTCATTAACTGAATTAGCTATCTTCCGTGACCTTGAAGTCAAAGCACCAAAAGGACAAGCAATTAAAAAGCTTATCGAACTAATCAAGGCAAGCTAAGGAGTACGGAAGATGAAACACATAGTTAAATCTAAGTTCAACGAAGAAGCTATCCAGTTCATTGAGGATATGATTAATAAGTTTGGTCTTGATTGCATTACCCGTAACGGATTACCAGTAGACAACGAAAAAACAGTAAACAAGGTAAACAACAGCAGATATTTAACGGTCAATTACGATAACTGCTACACCAATGAGCTTTTCGTTAACCTCGGCTTTCAAGGTGATTACAAAGTTCACCTGAAGAGACCTCACGACCTCCTAGAGCCATACAACAGATAACACTCCAAGTATTTATAAAGGCGTCCCTTGTGGACGCTTTTTTCGTTTCTAGCGTTTACCTCGCTAAGAGCCTGTAAGCCCTTCTAACGGTCTTGATCACAAGGCTATACCTTGCGCCCACCTCCCACCACCAAGACCAACACGCAGCGATCTACGCTCTAGAATCAGGGGTCTAGAATAGCGTTGCTGTGTGCATCAAATTCTTTCTGTAAAGCCATATAAGACGCTTTGAGGGATTAACTAATGGGATAGTACCAGTTAAGCCTTTAAAGAAGCTTAGAGAGACTTAGAGAAGACATTCAGATAACTATGAGATCGTTTCTTCTCGCATTTCCTCCAAGATAGCCTACTATGAGACGATTTCGTCTGTAGAAACAGTGCCTTAGAGTTATTAAAGTATCAACTCAAGGGGACAAAAGGCGGTCATTAGGGGAACTCTAAGACAAGTCCAAGCCATCCTATTGACCGCCCTTTCACTATCAAGTCAGTTGGTGAACCTCGCCACGCTACCGCCTTGATGCACAAAGGGAATTTATAGACAAGTAAAACATTATCCTTTTTTCTCAAGGGGTCACGGTAGCGTGAAACCTAAAGAGACATAAATTGCACTTTTTCCGCCCCTCTCAGAGCCACAGATTTTCATTCGAACTATAATTTTTAGTTCTTCGTTTTCGAGTCCGAATGGTCTTCGTAACGTGGCATGAACGGCAAAGCGTTCTGAGGTTCGTAATGTCTAATCGACGGGAAAAGTCGTCTTTGATTTCAACGATGTGGTCAATGTCGTGACCTGCTCGGACAAACCCATTAGCTTTACACTCTTCACATAACGGGTCTTTCTTGAGTTTATATTCTCGAAGTTCTTTCCACTTACGAGACTTATAGAAGGATGTGTATTTGTCTTCGTATCGCTGTGCTGATCGCCTTGCACGCTTCTTAGCGTTCTCTTTGCGTCTAGTCTCAGCTTGCTGTTGGCATCTAGGACAGTAACGTGACGAGGTAACATTCTTGCATCCTGCCGATGCACATACCTTACGCATTACTTTTCGAAAGTCTGTAGGAAAAGCCCCCCATCAAAATTGAAAGGTTATTCTACAGCTTCCTCTTCAGTTGGGGTCTCAGTAGTGGTTTTAGTCTTACGACTATTCGCTACTTTCTTCTTGACCTCTTTCTTAGGCTTATCACCTACTGGCTCTAGGTCTCGCTTGTAGGTCTCGTAGTGTTCCTCCGATACCTCAAAGACCTTGCCTTGTTTGTTCTTGACTTGCATTTAGTTCTTCCTCCTTAGTGGTTAGTAGTTGTAGTTGATTACTCCTTTGAAAACACCTTGTTCTCGATCTTGTCTACCTTCAGTTCTAGCTCGCCTTGTCCATCCTCTAGGAGACGGATACGAACCTCTTGATCACCCTGAAGTGTGACTACCTTATCTACCTTTTGGCTAATCTCTTGACGTTCCTTCGTTGCTAAGTCCATACGGTCTTTCATGATCTCAGTGAACGAGTACGTAGACATCATCCAAGTGGCTACAGGGACGATAACAATAGGAAGAAGGTCTCTTAATGTGATGTTCATGAGTACCCTCCTTGTTTGTTCGTAAAGGAAAGGACGTAAAGAAACATCTAATAATCTTTACGTCCTCTCTAATACGAAGGGAGGTTATTATTTATTCAGTATTTAGTGTAAACCTTAGCCTTCACACTCTCTGCTAAACGCTTCACATCAGGATGTTCCACAGCATCAACTCTCTGTACTCGACCTAGAAAGTGCATCATGTTAAACCAACGTTCGTGAATATCGTGCAAAGTCTGAAGGTACTCTAAACTGATACCCTCTCCTTCACCTGTCCGATCTCGTTCATGGATACGTTCAAGACATAATCGCGGAGGTGCAGATAGGTAAAGGTAGAACTCAGGAGCAGGTACACGTAGAACATGTCCAGCTAGAGCATCAATAATATCTGGACGGTTAGCAGCTAGGCTAAACAACTCAGTAGCAAAGACCGAACGCTCGACCACATAGTATTTATTTGGGTCTAACGAGTTGATACGTTCTGCCATGAAATTAGCTACATATAATTGAAGCTTGGCTACATTTTCAGGAGTAGGATTTTCATAACGTTCCTTTAGTAACGATTGGAAGCCTTCATCGAACTCGATACCTTCCTCCACCGCCTCCCAACCTAATTCATCAGCGAGACGATGGAGTAAAGTTGACTTACCTACACCAACGTTACCTTCAAGGGTAATATATGGCATTAACGGTTCTTCATTTCTTCTTCAGTTAGGTAAACAATTTCAGTACGCTCAGTTGGGTACACGACAGGACACTCGATCTTAGTACCTTCCGCACCTAGTAGACCTACACTGTATGAACGCCAATACATATCTTTGTAATCGACCTTGTACAGTTTGTCTTCATGCTTAAAGACCAACGTGTTGAACGCTTTACCGTCCTTTACGTGCTCTTCATCAGAAATAATCTTGAAACCGTCTAGCTTGCGATTAACGATTAGTTTTACCAAAGTGTGGACTTTAAAAATCATTATTCTTCACCTCGTGTGTTGTAAGGGTCTTTCATTGCGTCTTCCATCAGAAAAAGCGCATCAGATAGCTTCTTGATTGCTTCTTGAACTTTTGGATTGAAATGAGATAGGACGCAGTGCTTTAGGTTTGAATTTGCTGTTTGAGAATGAGTGATTGCGTGATTCAGTAACGCTTCTTGCTCACCGTTCCAAACCAAGTATTTCTTAGACACGTTCACCTGCCTTGATCTTGACGACTGTCTTAACGTGTTCAGCTAGTGCTTCAAGGTCTACGTAGCCGCTTGAGTCAACTACAGTCACCTGACCTGCCCACTCGCCCATGTAGCCCCAATCTCGATGTGCTTTCTCAACACGCTTTAGGTAGTCCAAAGGTAAGGACTGTTCACACTCGCGTTGTCGTTTAGCAATACGCTCTAGACAAATCTCAGCAGGACAATCTAGGAAAAGGTAGTGAGTTGGTTGCTCAACGTGCTTGAAGTCTTGAAGAGTCCAAGTGGCTGTGTCTGTGTGATTTTCTGCGAGACAAAATAGAACTGCACCTTGAAGGCTTCGTTCCATAATGTAGTTCTTGGTTGGATCAAGATTCTTAATGATATTGGCTCGGTAATTGGCTAGATAAACCTGTAAGGCGTTAAAGTCCTCTTTTGAGCCTGATTCATAGAAAGCTGCTAAACAGTCTTGGAAACCTTTGTCTGTCTCAATGCCTTCATGAATCACTTCATAACCTAGCAAAGCCGCTAGAGGTTCTAGGACAGTAGACTTACCTGCCCCAATGTTACCTTCAATAGCGATATACAATTTAATCTCCTTTTAAAACATTCGTTTCACCTTACGTGCTGCTTGACGATCACGACGTTTTCTTTTGTTGACCTTGCGGTCTTCTTTTTCAAAATCATCAAAACGATCACGCTTACGTAGGCGAGAAGGACGCATTACTTACCCTCTTCTTTCTTCTTGTTGGTTTTCTTTTCTTTGTTCTTTGTGACCTGTTCAGTAACGCTGATCAGCTTGTTAGCGATCTCTTGAACTTCAGCCGCTTTGTCTGTCTTTTCGGTCACTTTCTTACGTGTTTCTTCAATCTGCTTCTCTAGCTTCGAAACCTTCTCTTCACTTTTAAGAGCCTTGTTTAGTTCACTAGCTGCCTCGTTGACCAAGGCGCGAACAACAAATTGAAGTAATGTTTTTAAGATGAACGACATTTTCATTTTCCTTCTCTCTCCATCATTAACTGCTTCACGTAACACGCTGCATCTAGTAGTTCTTCGTATAGGTCTTGCAGAGCGTCACGCCCGTTATGGCTTGTTAGAGGTGTGCCGTATGTCTTGACACCTTTCGCTAGTCGATCCGTGAGGTCTTTCATGACTTCAGGAACTACAGTTTGTGAATTAACTTGAGCTTTAGGTTCTGGTTGTTCTGGTAGCTTCTCGCTCACTTCTACTTCTCCTTTTTGGTAATGTTGAATAATCTTCTCAGCGTCTTTGAGAGACACCTTCTCGACCACTTCATGACTACGCCACTCACCGTTGTAAATAGAGCGAGGCGTACCCTCATCATCGAGAAAGTAAGGAACATGTTTATGGTGTGTTCTGGACTCAGGACGGAACAGGACGTAACGCTTACCCACTGTTACGCCTTGAGGTTTACCCCACCAACCACGTAGAACGTAGCTACCTAAACATTCAATATTTAAACTCATGGTTTAGCCTCAAAACCGATAGCATCAGGCTTACAGACACCGCCAGAGGTGCGGATACCTGAAGCACTCGGATAGTAAGTGTGTGTATCAAAATCGAACTTATTAGTTACTTGACGAACGAACTTAGGGTTAGAGCAATCGAGCTTCCCTTCGATGAAGTGTTTACACTCAAAGCAACTCTTACCGTTCGCTGTTAGAAAGCGTTTCAAGGCATCCACAGCTTCACCTCTTTGTTTTTGAAGTCGTAGTCACTCGCTCTACAGATACGAGCTACACGCGCTTGTTGAAGTGCCGCTTGTTCGTTCAGACCTGCTTTGTGGAAACAAGAAACTACCGTGTCCCATAGAGAGGGACTTTCGACCTTACGCCAGCGTTGCTCCGTCATGCCCTTACGAGCACCAGATTTGAAGGTATGCTCATAGGATTCGAACATTAGGCGGTCTTTAAGTAACTGGCTTGCTGTGTCCATACCGATTGAAGGACAGCCTGCATAACCATCTGTAGTGTCTCCTGCCAGTGTTTGGCATAGGTGGAAGTGATCAGCATCTTCGATAGGATTGAACCAAGGCTCGAAGTCCTTAGCAGGGTTATAAATCCATGCAGGAAGGGTCTTCATATCCTTATCTTCGCTGATAATGATCTTTCGATGGTCTGGATAGAACTTGTCCCACGTGGCAAGGATTCCCATCACATCATCTGCTTCTAGAGAAGGTCGAATGTACGTCTCGTAATGCTCACTTAAACGCTGTTTTAGTTCTTGGAGACCTACTGGCTTACGAACACCTTTACGGTTCTCTTTGTAGGTAGGTAGAACATCCTTACGCCAGTTGTGATCATCCGTAAGGCACATAATGACCACATCAAGCTTTAGCTCTTTACGTAACTTTTCAATACGGTTAACCACTGAGTCGAAAGCTTGTGTAAGGTTGGTCATAAGACCGATGTACTCATTGCCGTTCTGAAGGAATACCTCTTCCATTGCCGTAGCGTTCGCTTGGAACGCGAAAATATCTAGGTCGAATAGACCAAGCTTTTTAATCTTACTCATCCACTCCCCTTAAAAGTCCTCATCGTGTTCTGTTCGTTTCATCACGACCTCTATTTCGTCGTAAGGAACGTTGAAGCGAGGATGAGAAGAACGGGCGCGCATGAACACGTTAGTTGGATTACAGAGAGCGATTCTTAGCGAGTATTGGTCACGGCTCACTGGATAAGTCTTAGCGATTTCGTCCCATTCATTAGGGTTCACTTCAACACGAGTGATTTTGCGGTTTTCTGGATCTGAGTTGTTCGTTTCAACGATACGTTTGATGTAATCAAGACAGTTTTCTTTGATGAATTTCATAGCGTTAAATACTCAAAACCTCCCCGAAGGGAGGCTATCTGGTTAAAGTGTAAGGGTTAGCTCGTAGTCACAGCGTTTACGCACTTGGGTATCTAGGTGATGCCAGTACGCAAAGCCCTCGTGCGTGTCACTCCACGAAAGAGCAAAGGACAATAGAGCCACGGTAGGAACAAACGACACGTAGCACTCAGCAAGCCCAAACAGGCGTTTAGCCTTACGAGCACCAAACGTGTTAGCTAGGTTCTTAAACAAAGGGAGCTTTCGCATCTCCTTGTTAGTGCAGCGCAGCATTAAGAGCCTCCTTGATGATCGCCTCTTGAATAGCTTCAAGACGGGCAACCGAAGACTTCATAAGCATGGATTTATCTTCACTGCTAACAACAGGTACAGGTACGAACTCGATACCTGCCTCTAGTAGAGCCTCAACCAGTTCAACACTATGTGCCATACGTTCTTGTTTAGTCTTTTCCATTACGAATACCTTTACGAATCAATAGTTTATAAATGAAGAATAGAATCACAGCGATCACACCATATAGAGCAACCCCAAAGAGGACGGTTACTGTGTTTATTAGGAAAACAAATAGGAAGGTGAAGAACGCTAGGAGTAGGAATGAGCGTAGAAACTTCATGAGAATTAGATGTAGTTGTCAGGGTTTAGACCTAGTGCTTTACCGATCTCACGTAGAACGCTTAGTTCAGCTTCATCAATCTCACCGTCTGCGTCTGCAATCTCGATAGCGATAATGAATGCTTCTTCTTTCTGAGCTTCGTCACTGTCAACGTCACGGATCTCTTTCATTAGCTTCATCTTGGCTAGACGCGCACCTGCTTCATACATAGCAGCGTACTTGTCGATGGTCTTACCGATCTCTGAACCAAAGTGAGCTAGGTTGTCGTTCGCAGCGATAATGTTGTCTAGTTTCTCTAGTTCTGCCGTAGAGCAATCACCATCAGCATGAGCAACCAAGACCGCACCTGCTACGATAGCTTCCATCAGATCACGGTTTTCTACTTTGTGAAGTGTTACTTGTGCTGCTTTTGCTTTCTTCTTGAATAGACCGAACATTATTTAATACCTCTCTATTTGTTTTTAATTTGAATTAGGTTGAAGTGACTTCTTAATCTGAGAAGCCACCTGAAGATGAAGAATCTGAAGATGAATAGTCCGAAGACGATGAGCAGAAAGAAGAAGAGGAAGAACTACGAATAGAACTTCCTCCACTAAAACTTTCACCATCTAAATGACTCATTTCATGTTGCCGATAAAGAGTCTCGAAACTTCTGTTATTTGACTCTCTACGCTTTCGTTCTTTTTTTCTTTTTTTATTTCGTCCGAAAAGACCAAACATATTTAATTAACCTTTAGTGTGTTTCTTTCCATGATTTACCAATATCGAAATCAGCATCAAGACGACAAACAAAATTAAATTCCTTCTCAACGTTGGTCATTGCTACTTGGCATAATTGACCAATACGTTCAGCTATTTCTTTTGTTCTACACGCTATTTGGACTTCATCGTGAACCCATGCGCAATACATAAAGTCACCGTCAATACCGTGTTTAAGTCCTTCAGCAATTGCTAATTTCTCAATTTCAACAATCCAAGCTTTACAAACTAAAGCACCTGCACCTTGTAATAAGGTATTTAAACTTGCGTGAGCAGAGCGTGTATAAATACGACGACCATCAATGCCTTCGATATAACCTTGCTCTTTATGAAGTTCTTTACATTCATCAATTAGGTTCTTTAATGCAGGAAGACCTTTCATGAAGTTCTTCTGTACTTCTTCACCTTTCAGAATGTTGCAGATCTTTTCTCTAGTCCAAGGCTTACCTTGACGCTTGAATCTGTTAATAATCGGCTTGTGAGCACCTTTAGCTTTCCAGTTGAGATATTCTTCTTCAGTCCATCCAACCTGCTGACCTGTTAATTCAGCACCACAGCCATATAGGAAGGCGTAGATAAATGTTTTTGCTTTTCGACGCGCTTCTTCATGGATCGGATTGTGTGGATCTCTAATAGTGCCTTTAGGTATAAAACCTGCTGCTTGTGCGTTCGACCAGTGAATGTCACCGTTAAGAACAACGTCGATATACTTACCGTCGTCATAACGAGCCATAAAGTTAGCCAAACAACGTAGCTCCAAGCCTGAAGCATCCGAACCCAATAAGTACCAACCATCAGGAACAGTGAACAATTCACGGCACTCAGCACCATATTCAGCACTACATGAAGGAACTTGAGCCACGTTAGGAAAGCTGTGTGTTGCTCGTCCTGTCACAGCACCGTTAGGGTTAACTGAGCCACGAATGAACCCATCAGGATGCACCGTGTTTAACCAGGCTTGATTACCATCGGCAAGCTGACCTAAACGCTTCTGAACGAGGAACCATTCAGCCATTAGGCGAGCTTCGGGGAAGTCCAACTCTTTTAGAATCGACTCATCAACCTTAGCTTCACCGCTTGGCGTGAACTCTTGTGGAGTCCAGCCACGGTCAGTAAGAACTTTAATGATGTGTCTACGAGAGGACGGATTGAAATCAACCCACTTTACCTTTGTGAAGGGAGCACCTTGAACACGTGAAGGTTTCGTTGGGTCTTTATAGTTGATGGTACGAGCCGGAACGCTTACACCATCAGATACCCACCAACCTCCAAAGGTCTCAATGAGCTTGTTGTATAGGTACTCTCTACGCCCTGCTAGACGACCTAAAAGCTTGATTGCTTTCTCTTCATCAAACTTGAATCCGTTACGCTCTTGTTGAGCTAGAACCCAAGCCGCTTCATGTTCGAGAAGCATTGAACGCGCATAACCTAATTGGTGTATCTTGCGCTCTAATCGACGGAACAACTCAACGTTAACTCGAACGTCTTGCATACAGTAATCGCCCATCATTGGCGTGAAGATACTGCCTTTCCATCGAGGGTCTTTCTTAGCGTCTTTAGGTTTGACCGTAGGGTCATAGACAGGTTGAGCAGGGTCTATAACAGGAGCGTATTCCATCTTCTGTTGTCCACCTAAGCGGATACCCCATGCCTCTAGAGAGTGAGAACCAAATAATTTACCTAGCGTGTATTTGCCAGAATTACCTTGGTCAATATCTTTTATATTTGAAAATACGAGACGGCTTGCAACTAAAGTATCGAAAGATTTATCTTTAGGAAGTTCATAACCAGTTAATTTATTAATTACTGGATGGTCATATTTAATAATATTATGACCTAAAGTTAGGCTGGCTTTATTTAAACGATCAAGACCATCTTTAATTGTGCCTTGAGTCATCATCACTAAAGAATCAGCATATAAAGCCTCTTCTAAAGTATCTACGTTAATAATTGCAATACAGTGAAGTTTAGTTACTTCTTCAATTAATCCGTCCGTCTCAATGTCATAACAAAGTCTTTCATTCATTAGAAATCTTCTGATTGAGAGTTTTGGTAAGTTTCACCTACTTCTGAAGCAATACCGTTTGTTGGGTCATATTTAATACGGGTAACTTTACCCACCCCTTTACCAAACTTTCTTCGCTTTAATTGGCGTATTGTTGTAATGCTTCGAATATTAATATCGTCTGCTTGTTGGTCTCGCTCAAAGCCATACATTGCGTGTGACCAGAAACCAATAGCTCGTGAACCTTTGAAGTGTTTAATACTTACTCGCTGACCTTCTTCGTGTGATTTACCTTCAGGGGTCGATAAGTGAGAGACTAAATGGAATAGAACATTATGACGTTTCGCAAAGGTTGCAATATCAGCCATAATATCTTCTAGTTCTTTCTTCTCGTCTTTTTCTCCACCTGTGGCTAATGCAGTTAGATGGTCAATGTAGAAGATTCGATAACCTTTACCGATTAGATAAAGAATCTTTACTTTAACCTTCTGCCAATCACAAAGACCGAAGTTGTCATAGATAAAGCATCGACCAGAGTATTTCTTATATGCTTTTCTTTGTGCCTCTAAATCTAATTGATCTGGATGCCCTGCTTCGTAATAGAGACGCTTATCAGCCTTACCTCCAAGATATTGAAGGATTTCTGTAGGGTCATTCTCCATAAAGAACAAACCTACCTTTTGGTGTAAGTGTCTAATATCGAAGTCAGCTTGAGCACATAAGAAGTCAGTCTTACCTACCCCTGTACCTGCACCTATAGTGTGAATCTCTCCGAAATGACGACCGTTACTAGAAACGTTCATTCCGTTGTAAATCCAAGGTAAGCCTTTAGGTAAGGGTTTAAGAGCAGCCTCAACGAGATCTTCAACTGGCAATAGACCATCAGGACGATGTTCTTGAGCGTTCCAGATAGCGTTAACTAACTCTTCTGTACGTCCAGCTAAAAGCATTTCGTTGGGGTCTTTGAGGGGTAGACTCATTATCTTCACGTTATGGTCAATGAGCAGTTCAGCAGCCTCTATAGCTCCTTCACGCCCTACTTCGTCCATATCGAAACAGATAATGATCTCTTCAAAGTTACCTAGATAATCTAGGTTCTTCATAATGGTTTTCTTAACGGAATTGATACCATTAGGAAGGGAAACCACAGGATACTTGTTAGATTGCACCTGTGAGACGGTCAGCATATCAATCTCACCTTCAGTGATAATTAACTTGCGACCTCCTGAAAACAAATGAGAACCTATCAACTCACCTGTCAGCTTGCCCTTAACGAGAAACTTCTTGTCCTCGGTACGGATCTTCTGAGCTACTAATTCACGAGTGAAAGGATCACGAACATCAACGTATTGAACCCACTCACCACCACTCATACGACCAATCTTGTAGCCGTACTTCTTGCAGGTATCCTCGCGGATTCCTCGCTTAGTTAGAGCGCGTACCTCACCGTCTAGAGGTTTAAATTCCTTACGTTGGTTCGTTGCAGGTTCTTTAGGTTTACTTTGCTTGTTTGATTTCTTGTTTTGCTCATCGGTTGGAGGCTCGTAATACTTACAGCCGTTCGTAAAGCAATGAGCGTGACCATCATCATAACGAGCTAAGTTATCTTTTGAGCCACATTCAGGACATGGCTCTTTACGTAAGAAATTGCTTTCTTGAGCCATTGAGGGATACCTTTAAGGTTCTTTCGTATTGAAAAGCTTGATGTCGTAACCTAGTTCGTCTTCATCCTTCGTGATGTACTTGGTTGCAGACATAACCACGACTTTGTTGTCATTAAACTCAGGGTATGCCTTCTGCATAGCGTCTAGCAGAGGCTTCCAAATGTTGTCTAAATCAGAGAGGCGGTTACGGAAAGTAGCATCAACGTGGATTGCGATAGGTTTTGTGAAGTCAACTTGGAGTGTTTCAACAGGCGGGAGAAGCCTACAGACTTGAGCACTCCATTTGCGGTATTTAGCACTGTCCACCTTGCGCCCTAAGTGCATTTCGTTAGTGGACAGTGGCTTAATGCGAACGCTAAAGCGGTCTACCAATTAAAAGTCACCG
This sequence comes from Vibrio sp. 1557, assembly GCF_033340175.1. NCBI lineage: Bacteria > Pseudomonadati > Pseudomonadota > Gammaproteobacteria > Vibrionales > Vibrionaceae > Vibrio > Vibrio sp. 1557. The sequence goes on from NZ_JAWOVZ010000011.1 coordinate 103,573, forward strand.
TAATCTTCATCGTCGTCTTGAGCTTCAGGACGACCACCGAAGCTTGGAGCTGCACCTTCCCCATCTTCTACTGCATAACCTTCACCTGCACCGAATGTTGGTGCGTTACCACCGCCTTCGTAGACCTTGGCTTCTTTGATCTGAATGTGTGTAGGCTGTAGCTGGATGAATGCTTTGCCACGGAACTCAGATACATAGAACGCAAAGTTCAAGTTAAGGACTGTACCTGCTGTTAGGTTTGGCACCTCTACCACAGGGTTCATCTTCATATCCCAAACCTTGAACGGACGCTCGCCTTCTTCGAACTGACGAACCTTGAAGCTGAACTCTACAGAGCCATCGTCTAGACGCTTATAAGGGCGTTTAGGTGACGGTTTAGCACCAAGTTCACGTGCTTGTTCTTCAAGTGTTGAGTCGATAGCAGTAATAAGCTTTTCAGCCAGTTCACCGTTCAACTCAGTGCTGAATTTAAAGGTTGGCTTGTCTGGATCGTAAGTGTCAGGCTTACCAATGTTCACGTAACCTGTAAGCGTGATACCTGCTAGTTCTTTCTTTGCATAAACAATCTTAAATGCCATTAAGTAGCTACTCCTTTTGGTTGTTATTGTTTTCCCCTTCTTTGCGAGGGTTCGAGAAGTGAACAACACCGTGTTCGTCAACGAAATAACGTGTTCTCATTTTAAAAAATCCTTGTAAGTCAATCTAATAGGAAGGGACTAACTCACACGGTCTTCTAGCTCGATCACTGCTTCCGTTAGATCGGTAATAGCGTCCTCTAGGAGAGGTGGAATATCGTCTGGTAGGTGACATAGGAAAGTGTCAAAGGCATCTGAAAGAGCAGCGATAGGTTCACGGACAGACTCAAGATCACGTTGTTGTGCTTGTAGACCTAGCTCGACCATTGCACTGATAGCTTCAACGTTGATGTTCCCCATGAGGGTTCGAATAGCCCAATCCATAGCGCATAAGTCAGAAATAAACTTGTGATCAATAGCAAACAGAGGTGATCGCGCTACTTCTCGCTGTGACATACCCATACGGACAAAGAACAAAGCGTTAAACGCCACGTTTTGCTTATGGATACCTTCTTTTCCCGTTAAGTGACGGAAAGCTGTGATGTGTTTGTAGATGGTACTAAGTGGACGACCTAGCACTTTAGCAATTTGATGAGCTCCCATACCCTCTCCCATTAGTTTCAAGACCTTTAATGCGCGGTCATACTTGGGGAGCTTGGATGGATCTTTATCTGGAAACATAGAACCTCCTTTGTTTGTACCTGATAGGAAGGGATGCAAAAAAAGACCGCCCCGAAGGACGGTCATAATGTTCACATGTGAGAATCAATAACGATAGTGAACTATTTGATAACATTAATTGCAGCTAGGGCTTTTGTTTGCTCCTCCGAAGACATGGAGAAGAACATAGCAGCCCACTGATCAATATCCACTTTAGGAGTTGCCGTGTGTTTCACTACATTTAACTCTTCTTGACGACATAGAGAGCTGATCAGGTTATCAACGTCTTCTGCTACATCGTCTTCGAAGTCGTAGTCGTCTGTAAGTTCGATCACATCGTCATCCCAAGGGGTGCTCTTTTCCGCTATTTGGCTAAAAGTAGCAGGTTGATCTTCTAGGTCTTCGTTAGGGGTGCTGTTTTTCGCCATTTGGTCAAAATCGGCAGGTTGACCGCCTAGCTCATCTTCAGGGGTGCTCATTTCCGCCATTTGGCTAAAAGTAGCAGCCTTGTTTTCTTCATAAGCAGCAATAACATTTTGAACTGTACGACGCGAGCACTCGACCTCTTTTGCAATGCTAACTTGGCTCATGCCTGTTTCGTATAGCTTCTGGATCTCGTAGTCACGCTCTAAGTCGAACTCAGCGTTAGTATCTACGATTGCACGCTCAAATTTACGTGGAGAGCACTTTAGGAGAGCACGAAGTTTGTTCTTGTCCCATGCGAAGCGAGACTTCTTGAACTCATCTACACGTGACGAGTCTTTAACTGCACGAATGATAAGCTTCAGATCATCAACAGTAGCAGCCTTACCATGACGAGTGTTTACGTCGATTGCCTCAAAGAGCGCACCTTCGAAGTCCTCTACGTCTACTACATCAACCTCAATCTCTTCTGCACCTGCTTCTTTAGCACCAAGGATTCGATGAGTACCGTCCTTAACGTAATACTTAACGTTACCCTCTTCGTCTACTACACGAGAAAGAACAGGACGCTCTTGGAATTTACCGTCTGTTTCCCAAACTGAAGCTAGATCCGCTACGTGTGTTGCGTCTGTGTAGGTACGGAATTGAAGAGCACGTTCGAAAGTAATATCCGCAATAGCAACAGTCATAGTAGTTTTAGTCATTTCGTTCACCTTAACGTTAATCTTTAAGAAATCTCTAAGGAGGAATCGCCATCACTCCTGTAGGAAGGGAGGAATTTGAAACAGGCGATTTAGGTGATTGCCTCTGCGAAATGACGTAAGGCGCACGTGTAGTTACATGCTTAGTGGGAAGGAGGTCACAACCAGAGGCAACTACTGACAATTTTATTAACTTGGTTCCTATGTGTGAACTAAATACGAACGTGTACTAATTGATGTTTACTAATGCGTTATATAAGTTTTTCTAATCTGAAATTTAGGGACAAAAAAAGGGACACCTTTCGGTATCCCTATGAATAACAACGAGTTTTATAATCAACAGAATGGATATTGTGCTAAACGTAGCTTATCAATAAGTGCCTCATCACCAAGTTCAGGGAACGGGATAATGTCCTTACGATACTCTTCATCAATCTGTGCTTCTAACTCTTCAGCAGTGCGTTTTAGTAGGTCTCTATCAAGCATATCAGCCATAGTGTTTTTAAGCAGTGTTACCATCGTCTCGGTATCCGCAGCGTGGACAGCGAAAGAATCATGAACCACTCGCCAGTGTTTAAGACCGTACTTCTTGAAGCCCACAGAGAGAACCTTTAGGAGCAAAGAAGCGTCCAAAGAGTGAACCCAGTTAGGAGCCGCACCGTTTTTCTGACCGTTCGCATCGACCTCACCTGTTGAACGTTGCGTTGTCGTCTGCATACGCTTCTGACCAGTGATCATAGAGTCGATTTTGTACTTCTCTACTTTCTCGTAGCGTTGCTCTACGATTAAGCCTAGAGGCGTTGTCCAGCGCATCTTCTTACCGGACTTAGCGATTAACTCAGCGTAACGCTGTAGTGACTGCATAACTCGTGAAGGGCGTTCAGCCATTGCACAAATAGCATCGTAGTTGATGTTACCTGCTACAGTTGCCGCGTCTTTCGCATCCTTTAGAGTAGCCCAAGGGAAGCCTAGAGAAGTAGGATCGCCCTCTTTGCCTACCACCTCGATTACCTTGTTGTACTCAGGCTCTAGATGGTCAACGATAAGCTGATCACGCATACCGAATTGAGCAGAACCATAGAAGAACGTCATGGTGTTACGCTTCAGCCAGTTACGGGTAAAGCTGTACTCATCCTTCATAGCGTAAGACCAGTTTAGAAGCTTCTCAGCGTGTTCACGGTCAGCTTTGCGTTGCTCTTCGTCTTTAGCGATTTGATCTTCGATTTTGGCTAACTGTTTAGCTACACGTTCAGCTTCTTTCTGAGGGTCTTTGAGAGGTCTTCCCTTGATCTCATAGTCTGCTTCACGGTACTTACGAGCCTCTTTCTCGCCCTTAGCAACCTTACGCATCAAGTCAGCAGCAATACGAGCAGCTTCACCGTAAATGTCCTGCATGAACTCTTCACCGTTCTCATCTACTTCAGCAGGTAGACAGTTAGTGAACTTCATAGAGGATTCGCAGCGAGTCAGCGTACCTAGAATCTGAAGACCAGAACAAGACGCATCACAGGCGATACCTACACGGCTCTTGAACTTGGTAGGGTCTTCCATAGACCAAGCTTTAACTAGCTCACGAGCAGCTTGTAGGAACTGGAAAGGTTTATCTGTGTCTTCCCAACGGAAATCACTCATCGGGTTCGCTACGCACGACTCAATCATTTCTCTGTGAGCCTCTACGTAAGCAATACGTTTCTTGAAGTTAGCCTTGTCGTAGCCCATTAGGTTAGCTACGTTGATACGCATCCAGTCCCAACCTGTCTTACCTACTTCCTTAGCCTCATCGAACAAGATAAGAGCCTTCTCATGGTCTGCACCTTGAGGGTTTAGTAGAGGCGTTGCGTAGTAAACACGACCACGATCATCAGACTGTGTAGGGAAATAGATTGATTTGTAATGCTTCAGACTCTCAGCGATCTCGATAGTGCGTAGGAGGTTACTTCTAGCCCCTGCTTTCTCTACCGCCTTTTGACGCGCTTTCTGCGTCTTCTTACGCCAATCAATAAGAGCCTTTACGATTACCTTGTGTTCACCGTCTAGACGCTTTAGGTACTCGTGATTTGAAATGTTCTTAGGCTTACTCTCCAAGATCATTTGAGCAGTACGTAGGTCTGCTTCCATTAGAGGCATTTCTGCTTCTTCGTCGTTGAAGTTAGGAAGCTTGGCAAACTTACGAGGTTGCTTAACGATCATCTTTAGGAGGTTAAGCGTCTCAACGTCAATGCAGTGACCAGTACGTGAAGCCACGTTATGACCATCAAGGAAGTGAACGAACTCAGGACTCTTAACTTCACGTAGTTGTTTTAGTAGTTCTCTGTTGCGAGTCTTGAAGAGAGAAAGTGGACTGTAAGAAGTAAGGTAAGCACCTCCATCAGTCATACCCATTTTCCACTCTACAGGCGGTACAACCATAGGAAGACGACAGTTAGCCGTTGCGATTGCTGCTTCTGCGTGTTTATTGATTCTCTCAGCAGCTTTAGGAGATAACTTTAAGAAAGTGTCGATTCTTTTCATTTCCTCACCTCATAACAAAAAAGCACCGAAGGCTATCAACCCTCGATGCTTAATTTTAAATATTTAGTTTACATGTTGCAACCAATAACAATAGTGAACTTTTAGAAATAACTAGAAGTGTGTACCTCGCGTGTCTCAGTCTCGAACAAGTCAGTTGATTCCATTAGAACGTGAAGGATTATCTGACCTAAGACCACCTTTACATCAGGGTTCCATTCTTCCCACGTTTGGTGATTAACTCTGAGTGTGTAGTGGATGGTTCTCATACGCCCTGCTGCACTGGACTGTTGCTCTAACGCTCGTTTCAACTTAGCGGTTAACTTGCTGTTTGCTTCTCGTTCTCTAATGAAGTTCACTGAGACCTCTACAAGATCACCTAAGCGATGAACAACACCAGTAAGACTTACATTGTCCACTGAGTTTAACATTACGTCTAAAGCATCAGAGATAAGGGTCTCACGGTCTTTCTTAGGTATTGTTTTTAAAATTGGTAGTAGCTTCGCTGTTTTACTTAACGAGTGATACTTACCTTCCAAAAACTTCTCAAAACCTTCGATTGCCTTATCTAACTGCGATTGAACCTCTTTACGTGAACCATCTAGATCACCATACATTCCCATAGACGCTAACTGCTGCTGTCTCTCCCTCGCCTTCTTACGAGCATAAGCTTTAGCCTCTTCTTCTCGTTGACGTTGGATTAAATGCAGTTGCGCTTCTTCAGGAGAAACTTCAATTGAAATAGTAGAACTCATATAGATACCTCTAGGTTACTCTTATACGAAGGGAGGTTATTTTTTAATCCAATCGTTTTGAATATCTTCAAGCGTCTCATGTATGTATTCCAAGTGACCAACCAATAACTGCCTATTCTCTGTAGAGCAAGCCTTCTCTGATACCTTCAAGATCTCTTCAAGTTTGTCCGTAGAGGGTAAGTCCTCTTGACCGTCTAAAAGAGCCTCCAAGCGTCTAACGTTGGATTTCAATTCGTCTTGGATGTATGACAAGAACTGAGTCCCAAGGTGATCGTTAATAGCTTGGATGTAGTTTGATTTAGCTGACTTACAAACAAGTTCAAATAGTATCTTATTGGTTGGTTTCATAGCCTTTACCTTAACGTTTCGTTTGGCTCTAATTTAAGATTTTAGTTCCGCACTGTCAACTAAACCCACTTGTTTTCCTTTCACTCTGTTGTACTTTCTTTGATCTGTCTTGTAGTAAGTCATATCTGCGTTCGTAGAGTATTTACTATGAGTTACACCATGCGAAGCCTTAGCGTTAATCTTGAGGTCAAAAAGATGTAAGCCACTTGTAGAAACAGCAGACCACAACCACCAATCCTCACCATCAACTTTAGTCACTAGAACATGGTCTAATTCTTTACGCAGTGCAGCGTTAATTTTTAAACGCTTTTTAACCAACTCTTCACTGTTAATTAATGTTGCGCCATAGCTTAGATACTCTATAAAGTCTGAATTTTTTTCGACCTTTTCACCTGCTTCTTTCTCTATACGCTCAACAGAACTTAACTCGCCTCTTAGTTCTTCTAGTTCGTCCTGTTTCTCTTTAGCGCCCTTCTCTAATTCACTAAGGCGGTTCAAAAGAAAAGCTGAAGGCTCGTCCATTAGTTCTAATTGGTTGGACAGGTTGAGCATCCGTTTATTAGTCTCTTCTAGATCGGCTTCCAGAACGTCTCTACGCTCTTTCAAGGTTTTTATGGTGTCTAGGTTTTTGCCTGACTGAACGTTAAGTATCTCTTTCCAGTTAAGAGAATCCACAGCCCTTAATAGAAGAGACTCAACACCTTCATAATCGAAACGCTTGCTCTGACAGGAATCCATAAAGTCGTGATTACATCGAAGGTACTTATAGCGTCTCTCCCCTCTCTTTGTGATGTGGAGACTCAAGTTTCCTCCACACGCACAACGAAGTAGACCTCTAAGAACATTCTCACCTTCTTCTGCTGTACGACCTCTAGAATGCTTCCCTAAGATGCTCTGAACCTTTAAGAAGGTCTCGCGGTCTACCGCAGCAGGATAGAAGTTATCAATCGGATCTCCTTCAGGTACTTTCTTACCATCCACTCGAATGTGAGGTTGATACTGACCGTAAACTGTTGGGGAGCGTAGCCACTTACGAACAGTGCTTACTTGCCATTTCGGAGCTAGGTCTTTACGAACGTTACGGTTCCCCATTGGAGGAATACCGCGTTTTATCAACTCGTTGGTGATAGCACCTAGACCATAACCATCAAGTTTTAACTGGAAGATCAGACGGACTACTTCTGCACGTTCTTCATCAAGTTCATAGTACGGCTCACCGCCTTTAGGTGTGACCTTACGTATCCATGAAGGAACTCGACCAATAATAGCCTTGCCTTCTTCACGAGCTTTCTGTCTCGCCTTTGCTTTAGCTTCACGGACTCGTCTAGATTTAGTAAGGGATTCTTCATGAGCACGTTCCGCAGCTAACGCCCACAACATGAGGTTCATGAAGCTATCTTGACTGTCTTTTTCGTGTAGACGCCTATCGTGGATCGTATAGATTCGTACACCTGCGCGAATTATATCGAGCATCGTGTAGACAGATTCTTGAGGGTTTTGACGACTCATGCGGTCTACGTTCTCTAGAATGAGAACACTGCCTGAAGAGATTGAGCCTTCTTTTATAAGTTGGAGGATAATGCCAAAGTCACCTTTTTTAAGGTTTTCGGCACTGAAAGCAGAGAGTCCTAAATCACGAAATGTTGTTGGTGAAAGTTGCCAGCCGTTTTCCTTGCAAACCGCTTCAGTGGCTTCCATTTGACGACGAACACCATCCCCTTTGATTTGCTCCTTGGTTGAGAGACGTAAGTAAGAATAAGCTATTATCACTGTTATCTTTCCACGTAGTTAAACTTCGTGAGCCATTGTATATCAAGGCTTCCGAGCTATTCAACGAAGTTTTACCAAATGTATATTTATTCTTGAAGAAATCAACAGCAACGATCATGTAAATATCCAGATCGTATTCTAGGCCAAAGCGTTCCTCATCCCACTTCATCGAGTTGATTAGCGATGTCATCGCATGGCCTGCACGATCTAAGTTACCTTTATCAACAAAGATTTCTAAATCAACACTGCGACCTGACATCGTTGTATATTTGTCACGCAATACATCAAAGTCGCCTGCAACAAGGGCGAACAAGTAAGCTGGTTTTGGATGCGGATCCTGCCATTGAACCCAGTGACGACCGTTCTCTGCATCGCCTTCTGCAATTCGGTTACCATTGCTCAGCAAATATGGATAAACCGCTTTATCTGCGATCACTTTTGTTGTGTATTTTGCTAGAACATCCGGACGGTCTAGATAGTACGTGATACGGCGGAAGCCCTCAGCCTCACACTGAGTACAAAATGCGCCGCCTGATTTGTACAAACCTTCGAGTGCTGTATTCGCTTCAGGATCAATTTTGGTGACGATTTCAAGTTCAAACTCGGATGGAAGATCGGTCAGTACCAGCGATGACTCCTTCACCTCGTGATGAGCCCAATCCTCACCATTTACTTTTACAGCGCGTAGCTCAAGCCCTTCGCCATCGAGTTCTAGCGTTGTTGTATCGCCTTTTTGAGCAACTTTTGATACCGCCGTAACGATTGTGTCATTGTCATATAGATCAAAAGTAAGATCGATATCAGTAATCGCATGAGATGGCTCTTTATAATCTTTACGATATTTGGCCTGGGGAGCTTGAGACATGAGCATAAATCCTTGTATGTCGAACAACAAAAATACCAGACTGCATGATCAAAAATGCAGTTCTGGTATCACTATATAAGCTATTTGTAGGGGTTGTGGTATCAGAATACAAGTCTTTCTATCAAAAAACGGAGCTTTTAGTGCTCTAGCTCCGTTTTTTGATTAACATTTAAACAACATTAATGACTTACCGTACGCACGCGTAATTTGGCGCATGTTAAAGGCATCATGGCGTAACTCTATTGAGTACGGCGTACATATCACCATTGGAATCTTCGATCGTTAGCTCATTCTTGTTGAGCTTATACGTGGTTCCATGCTCGCCATTTTCATACAACAGAACCAAAAACTCATCTTCTGTGTAAAACACACCTTGTTTGATGGACTCATCCCCTTCTTCGTTCGAAACCCTAAACATGAACACGAAATCAGGTTGAAGTATCAAATCCATCTGATTAATGTTGTTGGCCACAAGACCGTCGCCAGATACGTGAGAGCTAGACCAAATACCTGCAAGTGAATTGGATAATCCCTTAGTGAATGTTACACCATTAAGATCAAGCGTATTATGGTTGTTGCGATAGGCATAAATTTGAGGCTCGTCGGTGTTTAAACCAAGAACGATGGTGTCTTCATTTGCGTTATACAGCCCTTCCCAATGGTCAACGGAATAGTCTTTCTTTTGAATATCAATAGAAAAGCTGTAGTCAGAACCTAATGAGAGTTTGATCGCACGAAAGTTTTCAGCCGACTCTTCGGGGTTTGGGTTCATCAAATACCAGTCTCCGATGAGAAACGGCGTGTCAAAGTGACTTAATTCATCTTCTCTGGTGTTTTCTCCACCAAACACACTAAAGCAGCAAAAGCTAAGTAAAATAAAGAACCACTTCATATCGGCATCCTTATCGTTTTCTTTTAGCTTAGCCAGTAGTCCTCACTTTCGCGAAATTTTAGATGTAGATCACGTAAATTATTGGGGGAAAATAAGCGAATATCTTGCTCGATATCGAGACAGCGGAAGACAAAAAGGCATAAAAAAAGAGTGAATCTGAAAGACGCACTCTTTTTATTCTAAATTGCCAGTTATTATGACTGATTTTCCTGCTTAAGTAGATCGACCATAATCGCGACAGACTCATCTAAATAAACATCAGGAGCCTCGTAGTCTTTTGGTATGTCATCCAATGTTTTGAATGCTTTTTTACCCAAAGCAGCTTGACGTTCATTTATGCGTTGTAATCGAAGTGCTTCCGCTTTATCCGATTCAGCTTTACGAACTTTCTCGTTCAAAGACAAAGTATTATCGTCTTTTTCTTTACGATATTTCTCGATGTCTTCATTGATAAAGCGGAACTCCATCTCATCAGAAATACGCTTGTTATGAAGAGCAGTAAGTTTTTCAACTAAGGCGTCGTTACTTGGAAACGTTTGATATTGTGCTTTATCAATCTGATCCCAAGGTAAAGCATTGTCTTCAACACTTTCACCAGTTTCAGAAGCCTCAATTGGCGTTGGGTACGAAATATCTGGTGCAACACCACGATTTTGCGTACTTCCACCGTCAATACGATAAAATTTCTGAATCGTGTACTGAACATAACCTAGCTCTTTATCGAAAAGATCATAAATATGATTCAGTGAACGATGTTGCTGAACTGTACCTTTACCGAAAGAGTTTTCACCTAAGATGATTGCACGATTATAATCTTGCATTGCCGCTGCAAAAATTTCAGATGCTGAAGCACTGTAGCGGTTAATCAATACCGTCAATGGGCCATCATAACTCACTTTTCCATCGGTATCGGCATTCACCTTGATGCGGCCATAGCTGTCACGGACTTGAACTACAGGGCCTTCTTTAATGAATAGACCTGTCAATGCCGTTGCTTCTGTTAGCGCACCACCGCCATTGTTGCGTAGATCAACGATTACGCCGTCAACGTTTTTGGTTTTCAACTCAGCTAGTAATTTATCGGTGTCTTTCGATAAGCCGACGTAGAAACTTGGTACTTCTAAAATACCAATCTTCTTACCGTCTTTTTCGATGATTTCTGACTTAACCGCACGATCTTCTAAGCGAACTTTGTCACGAACAATTGTGACAATGTAACTCTTCGCATCGTTACCTTCTGGCAAGATCTGTAGATTAACCTTTGTGCCTTTAGGGCCTTTGATTAACTGAACAACATCATCCAGACGCCAACCGATCACGTCGACAATTTCTTCACCGTCTTGTCCAACACCAGTGATTCGGTCCCCTTCACCAAGTTGCTTACTCTTTGATGCCGGACCGCCAACAACAAGTGAACGAATTACTGTGTAATCGTCTGTCATTTGCAAAACGGCGCCGATGCCTTCTAGAGAAAGGTTCATTTCCGATTGGAATTGCTCGGCATTACGTGGAGAAAGGTAGCTTGTATGAGGGTCAACCTGTCGCGCGAAGGCATTCATATACAACTGAAATGCGTCTTCATTGTTGGTCTGTGTGATGCGCTTCATCGCGTTGTTATAACGCTTCTCTAAAACTTCTTTAATCTCTGGCCACTCTTTGCCAGTCAGTTTCAGATTTAACGCGTCATATTTCACACGCTTGCGCCACAACTCGTTGAGCTCTGCTTCGTCTTTTGGCCATGCTGCCTCAGAGCGGTCTAACTCTATCTCGTCATCGGTATCAAACTTGATCTCTTCATCGAGTAGAGTTAACGCATAAGCAAAACGATCGAAACGCTTCTGCATTGAGAGGTTGTAAACATCAAAAGCAATTTGGTTGTTGCCCGATTTAAGCTGATCATCAAGCTCGACTGACCAATTTTTAAATGAATCGATGTCTGCTTGAGTGAAAATATTTCTATTGTAATCAAGCAACTCTACATAGCGTTCAAATATCGCTTTAGAGAAATCATCATTGAGGCTGAAGTGCTTATAATGAGAGCGGGTAAATCGCGAGGTGACTCGTTTGCTAGCTGTTTCATGCTGAACTTCAGGAGAAAGAACCGGCAGGTCATCTTTATGTAGTTTGGCTTCAAGAGCCTGAGCTGATGCTGCTAGCCATAAGCTAGCAGCAATCAGGGTCACTTTTGAACGGCAATTCATGCGTAGGAGTATCTCCTTTATGCGCGCAAGTGCTCCGCTTTCACAACCATTTGTAGGCCGTTAGCAAGTTGAACACGTACATCATCCTTATTGATTTCAACAATGGTCGCTGCCATGTTTCCTTTGCCCATGTTCACGTTAACTGCGTTACCTACTGTGATTTCATCAGCATTTAGAGCGCGCGTTTCTACAGGCTTAGTTGGTTTTTGTACTTTTGGTTTATTAGTACGACGAGGCTGTTGAGGCTTTTTAGCCGCAGGTTTCGCTTTCGCCTTACCCTCTTCACGAGCTTTTTGTGCTTGTTCTTTACGACGAGCCTGAACTTTCGCCTTGCTTTCTGCAAGTGTCGCTTTCGCGTGTTCAACGTGCTCTTCTTCTAGCTCACCACAAGGGTTGCCATCTAGGTCTACACGTACTGCACCTGGTTTTACACCGTGTAGGTAACGCCATGATGAAGTGTACTGTCTTAACGCTGCACGAAGCTGTGTTTTGCTTACTTTTTCGTCTTCATTTAGACGTTCCGCAAGATCTTGAAAAATACCAATTTTCAGAGGTTTTGCTTCACCTTCTAAAGTAAAGCACTTAGGGAAACATTCAGCAATATATGCAATAACTTCTTTGCTGTTTTTTAACTTTTCAGTCATGAGGGGTCCTGATTTGAGCGGATTTCCGCGAGCATTAAGAAAAAATATTCTCGTATTATAGTGACATGCCAAGGAAAAACCACACTCGAAGGCTAATTTATGCGTCGTTCGCGTGTGAATTAAGCAGCTTTTCTACTTCAACCATGAAATGAGTGAGACCTTCTTCGTCTGTTTCATTAAATCGGCCAATACTTGGACTATCAATATCAAGTACACCAACCACCTTTCCATTAATAGAAAATGGAATCACAATTTCTGAATTGCTCGCTGCATCGCACGCAATATGCCCCTCAAATTCGTGAACGTCGTATACTCTTTGTATAGTATTAGTTTGTGCAGCAGTACCGCAGACGCCTCGACCCATTGGGATACGAACACAAGCTGGTTTTCCTTGGAACGGACCAAGAACAAGCTCTTCACCTTTTGTTAGGTAAAAGCCTGCCCAGTTAAGATCGTCAAGTTCCATGAAAAGCAATGAGCTCAAGTTTGCTAGGTTCGCAATAAAGTCTGGTTCAGACTCAATTAGAGCAACAGCTTGTTTGGTTAGTCTTTGGTATTGTTCTAAGTTCATATTAACTTCCTACTTACTATAAAAGCTTCCATTCTCAATGTATGGCGCTAAAATGCAGCCCTACTTTATAATAGGACTTATTCTCAATTACAATGCTTCTGAAAAATGACACTATTAGCCGTTCTTGGTTGATAACACAAGTAAAAAAGCACAAGTCCAAGCTGATCATAGCGAACTTGATAGCGGTGCTTGCAACCTTGATTAGTGTTCCAATTCCCCTCCTCATGCCTTTGATGGTTGATGAGGTCTTATTGGACCAACCTGCAAAAGGCTTAGATGCCATGAATGCCATTCTCCCTGAAGCGTGGCACACTCCGACAGGCTATATTTTCTTCACCCTGTTCTTGGTTGTTCTTATGCGAGCTGCGAGCCAAGGATTAAATATCCTTCAAAGCCGACAATTTACGCTTGTTTCAAAAACCATCACGTTTGAGATGCGCAGTAAAATGATCGACAAACTCGGCCGTATCAGCATCCGACAATACGAGACCAAAGGTAGCGGAGGAATCAACGCACACCTTATCACTGACATTGAGACCATTGATAAATTTATTGGTTCTACGTTAGCAAAATTCGTTATCAGTTTTCTGACTGTTATTGGTACTGCTATCGTTCTACTTTGGCTCGATTGGCGACTTGGTCTGTTTATCCTGTTAGTTAACCCTATTGTCATTTACTTCTCACGTAAACTAGGCAGTATGGTTAAACATCTGAAACGGAAGGAAAATCATTCTTTTGAAATTTTCCAAAACCGCTTAGTTGAAACATTAGATGGAATCTACCAACTACGCGCGGCCAATAAAGAGCGAGAATTCCTCCAACAACTCAAAGACAGTGCGAACCAAGTTCGCGTTGATGCAGACAAGTATGCTTGGCAATCTGAAGCGGCTGGTCGCGTTTCTTTCCTTCTCTTTTTGATCGGCTTTGAATTATTCAGAGCTGTCGCAATGTTAATGGTCATGTTCAGTGACCTTACTATTGGCCAAATATTTGCCGTTTTTGGTTACCTATGGTTCATGCTGTCTCCTGTTCAAGAGTTGCTTGGGATTCAGTTTTCTTGGTATAGCGCTAAAGCGGCATTAAAACGCATCAACGACTTATTAGAGTTAGAAGAAGAACAGAGACCGGTTCCTAAGGTAAATCCTTTCAAAGAAGGTAGAGAAGTTGATGTTAAAGTAGAAAACATTAATTTCTCTTACAATAATGAAAACAAAGTCCTAGATAATCTTTCTTTACATATGCCGGCAGGAAAGAAAGTGGCGTTGGTTGGTGCAAGCGGCGGTGGTAAGTCAACCTTGATACAATTACTTATTGGGGTTTACCGTCAAAACTCCGGTAGCATTCGCTTTAATGATGAATTAACAGAAGATATTGGCTTTGAAGTAATTCGCGACAAAATTGCCGTGGTATTACAGCAACCTATACTATTTAACGACACCTTGAGGCATAATCTAACGCTTGGTGGTAATTTTGACGAAATGTCACTTTGGCGTGCGCTTGAAGTGGCTCAGCTGCATGATGTAATTTCTCAACTTAACCACGGCTTGGATACTCAAGTTGGTCGTAATGGCATTCGTTTGTCAGGAGGTCAACGACAACGGCTTGCCATTGCTAGAATGGTGCTGAGTAATCCTCAATTTGTTATTTTAGACGAAGCCACGTCTGCGTTAGATACCGCTACTGAAGCGGCTTTACACAAAGCACTGACCGAGTTCTTACGTGGTAGAACAACATTAATCGTTGCGCACCGACTATCCGCTGTTAAACAAGCCGATTTGATCTACGTGCTTGAAGATGGGAAAGTGACGCAAACTGGTACTCATGGTGAGTTAGTTGAGCAAGAAGGCTTATATCAAACCTTATATGGGGGCATACAGTCCCACGCTTAAATCGTTCAAGCTAGAGAGGTCGTTATGACCTCTCTGTCTAAGCACGCCATGCAATCCAATAACGTACGTCTGTGCCAAGGTTGTGAATTGCCTGTCGACATCGTCGACTTACCCCATGGCAAAAATGCACACTGCCCTCGTTGTGGTACACAATTATATCGCGGAGGTAGCCCTAGCCTCTCTGGTAATCTAGCCGTCGCGATAACCTGCATCCTACTATTTATTCCATCGCACTTTTTTAACTTTATTAGCATCCGACTCTTTGGTGTGATGATTCCGGCAACCGTACCTTCAGGGATGATCACATTGATGGAAGAAGGATTTGTTCTTCTTTCATTGCTCATTCTATTTTGTAGCTCTCTTGCGCCACTGACGGTTTGTGTTTCAGTGGTAACGGCGCATATTTCTTTACATCAACGATGGTTCCGTGGGCTTCGTATCTCACTGTGGCTAATTCAACATTTGAAGCATTGGGTTATGTTAGATGTGTTCTTAGTTAGCATCGCCATTTCCTGTTTTAAACTCCAAGATTATTCCGACATTTTCGTCGGTCCAGGGTTAATTGGTCTGGTTCTTTTGCAGATATTTACCGTTTTGTTAGTTTCAAGAATCAGCGTGCGTCGTTATTGGGAAGCTTGGAAACCAGAAAGTTTATATGCTTTTGAGCATAAAGATGTGCATTGCCATGAATGCCACTTGTCCCAACCTGAAGGTGACCATTGCCAGCGTTGTCATCACGAGTTATATCATCGCAAGCCAAACTCCATCCAGAAAACATGGGCTTACCTCATCGCAGCAACGGTCGCCATCTTCCCTGCTAACCTGATCCCTATTTCCATCTTGCTTACCAATGGTAAGCGTTTGGAGGACACTATTTTTTCAGGCGTGGCTGGTTTAGTAAAAAGCGGCATGTATGGAATCGCTGCGATCATTTTTGTTGCCAGTATCGTTGTCCCGGTGATTAAAATACTTGGGCTCGCCTACATCATGCTTTGCATCCAATTCAAACGTTCGGTGTTTAAGAGACAACGAATGATGATTTACTTTGTTGTTAAATGGATCGGTAAATGGTCTGTGATGGATTTGTTTGTTATTTCTATCATGATGACGTTAGTCGATCGTGGTCAGATACTGGATTTCACACCAGGATATGGCGCGGTAGCATTTGGTGTTGTCGTTGTATTGACCATGCTTGCAGCAGAAAGTATTGATCCAAGGCTAATCTGGGACCAAACAAGCCCAAAACAATCAGAAAAAGAGTCAATGAATGAGTGATCAGAACAGTTCTCAAACGTCATACGTACCAGATGTAAAGCGGAGTAAAGGCATATCTCCTCTTTGGCTGTTGCCAATTTTGACCATGGTCTTAGCTGGCTGGCTTGTTGTGAAGTCGATACACGATGCAGGACAACGAGTGCAAATCTATTTTTCTGATGCCGCTGGTCTTGTCGCCGGCCGAACCACTATCCGTTACCAAGGATTAGAAGTCGGCATGGTAAGAGACATTAACCTCACCGAAGATCTCGGCAGTATTTATGTCGATGCTGATATCTATCCTGAAGCTGCAAAGTTACTGAACGATAAAACACGCTTTTGGTTAGTAAAACCAACAGCTAGCCTAACGGGAGTTTCCGGACTGGATGCGCTCGTCTCAGGTAACTACATCTCGATTCAACCCGGAGATGGTCAAGAGTTTGAGACAACATTCCATGCGTTAGACTCTGCCCCAACAGATTTACGCGTTTCTCAAGGTTTGAATATTAAGCTCAAAAGCCGTGATTTAGGTGGTGTATCGGTTGGCTCTCAAATTGTTTATAAGAAAATCCCAATCGGTGAAGTGTACAGTTACCAGCTAGATGAAGATGCAAAATCTATCACTATTCAAGCCAACATTCAGGATCAATACCGACATATCATTAACAACCGCAGTCGATTCTGGAACGTCAGTGGAATTGGTGCCAGCATCGGTTTTGAAGGTGTCGATGTAAGACTAGAAAGCATGAGTGCCTTACTAGGTGGCGCCATCGCCGTCGACTCTCCGGATGATGGTGAGCCTGTAGAAGAGAACACCGAGTTCCGTTTGTATAAAGATTTGAAAACTGCTGGTCGAGGCATCGCGGTTAAAATCGTCCTACCTGATGACAGCAAGATCAGCGGAGAAGGCGCTCCAATTATGTATCGCGGAATCGAAATTGGCCAAGTTACGGACTTGAGCCTTTCCGAAGGCCGAGAAGTGATATTGGCGTCAGCGGCAATTCAACCCGCTTTTAGTGACATGCTGACGACAGGTACTCGATTTGTTTTAGAAGAAGCAAAAGTGTCCCTTTCTGGTGTTGAAAACATTGCTAATTTAGTGCGAGGAAACTTCTTAACGATCGTGCCGGGCGCGGGTGAACGCTCTCGCCGCTTTACTGCCATTCGTAAAAACGTGTTTAACCAACAGCAAGAAAAGTCCATCGCGATTCGGTTGGTGTCCGACAATTCGTTTGGCCTAGATAGCGGTGCCAATGTACTTTATAAAGGCATCGTTGTTGGTTCAATCATCAAAGTGGGCCTAGTTAAGGAAGATAAAAAATCACAACACGAAGTATTTATGGATGTATTGATTGACCATGAATACAAACATCTGATCAAATCAAACAATCGTTTTTATGTAACCGGCAGTGCATCAGCAGAGTTAACTGAATCCGGGCTCAGCGTTACCGTTCCTCCAGCAAAGCAGTTGTTAACCGGGTCAATTAGTTTTGTGAGCGAAGGCAAGCAGGATATTCAAAAAGAGTATCAGCTGTTCCAAAATGAATCATTGGCTGAATTGGCGCAGTACAATCAAAGTGGCTCTAGGGCGCTAACACTATTTGCTTCTGAATTGCCGCCGATTTCCAAAGGCAGTCCTCTACTCTATCGTAATCTTCCAGTTGGTAACGTCTCCGATTTCCAACTAGTTGATGGCGGAGTACTAATTAAGGCTACCATCGAAAACCGCTTCGCTTATCTTGTAACGCCACAAACCGTTTTTTGGAATCGTTCAGGGATCGAGATAGATGCATCATTAGCCGGAGTTAGTGTGAAAGCGCACCCTTTAAAATCGTTAATCGAAGGTGGCATCGCTTTTGACTCCGTACCAGGCGTTGAAAACAAAATCGGAGAAAACTGGAAGCTGTATTCTGATCAAAAAACCGCTCGCAAGTTTGGGCGCGTCATTGCTTTAGAAACCGACGGTTCGCAAGAGATTGCTAAAGGAATGCCGATTGAATATCAAGGTGTTAAAGTTGGTGAAATCACTCTGGTTGTACCGAATTTTCGTCGTAACATGGTTGAAGTCACTGCAAGAATCCTACCTGAATACGTAGAAAACATTGCAGTTGAAGGTTCAAATTTTTGGCTAACTGAACCAGAAATTGGTTTAGGTGGCGTTAAAAACCTCGGGGCGTTGGTGTCGAAATCCATCAGTGTTGAACCAGGTAAAGGTAAAGCCAAATTTGATTTTCAGTTAGAAAATAGTTCAGAACGCGTGCATGGAATCATGTTTACGTTACAAAGTGAACAAAGAGGCTCAGTACAAGTCGGTACCCCTATTCTTTACCGCCAGATGGAAGTTGGCCAAGTGACCGACGTAAGCCTAGGAGAATTTGCTGATCGCATCGTCACGACTATCAAAATACAGCCTGAATATGCTTACCTCGTTCGTCAAAACAGCGTGTTTTGGAATGTTTCAGGAGTAGATGTCTCCATCGGGCTTACTGGCGCGAACATCAAAGCAGGCACATTTGATAGTTTAGTTCGCGGAGGAATTGCGTTTTCAACGCCAGAGCAATCGACTATTCCACCAGCGGCAAAAAGTGGGCAATCTTTCTTTTTGTATCCACAAGCTGAAGAAGGTTGGACTCAATGGCGTACTGCGATTCCTAAGCCGTAGAATAAAGCTCAATTCAGGTACAATTGAAGTTTGAGTACCTTAAAAGAGCAGCAATCGCTGCTCTTTTTTATTGCTCGGCCCTTGTCACTATTCGTTTCTGCTTCGCTTTCGTATATTATTTGCCACAAATTCTGCAAACGAGATCCCACATTGCATCCTAATGTTTACATCCCAGACGCGTTTCTGGAAAAAATCCAAACTATCCTTCCAGCTCACCTCAACATGGAAGACTTTATCGCATCGTGCCAAAAGCCACTGCGCAAGAGTATTCGAGTTAATACGTTGAAGATCAGCGTTGAAGCGTTTTTAGAACGAGCAGAAACAAAAGGCTGGAAGCTTTCTCCTGTGCCTTGGTGTGACACGGGGTTTTGGATTGAAGCGGACGAGTCAGTTGTACCATTAGGCAACACAGCAGAACACATGTCTGGCTTATTCTACATTCAAGAAGCCAGTTCGATGATGCCGGTATCTGCTCTGTTTATGAATGATGAATCTTACGATGCCGTGTTAGATACCGCAGCCGCTCCAGGCTCAAAAACCACTCAAATTGCAGCTTTAATGAACAACGAAGGTGTACTTGTGGCCAATGAATACGCCGCAAGTCGTGTAAAAGTACTGCACGCTAATGTGGAACGTTGTGGGGTACGTAACGCCGCACTAAGTAACTTCGATGGACGCGTTTTTGGCGGTTGGCTACCAGAACAATTTGATGCGGTTTTGCTCGACGCGCCTTGCTCTGGAGAAGGCACCGTTCGCAAAGACGAAGATGCGATGAAAAACTGGACGCAAGCTTCCGTACTCGACATCGCTGACACGCAGAAAGATCTTATTGAAAGCGCCTTCCATGCATTAAAGCCCGGTGGTGTGATGGTTTACTCAACATGTACGCTCAGTACAGAAGAAAACCAACAAGTTTGTCATCACTTGAAAGAAACCTTTGGGGATGCTGTAGAGTTTGAAAGCCTTGAGAACTTGTTTGAGAACGCAGAGGCAGCTCTAACTGAAGAAGGCTTTTTGCATATTTTCCCGCAGGTCTACGACTGTGAAGGGTTCTTTGTTGCAAGAATTCGCAAACTGGCTGCTGTTGAGGCGCCAGAAGTCAAAAAGCGCATGGGGAAATTCCCCTTTGCTAAAACTTCAAAAAAAGAATCGACAGAAATTGCTCAACAACTCCAAAGCGCGTTAGGTATTAAACTTCCAAATGACAGTTCTGTATGGCTTCGCGATAAAGATGTCTGGTTATTCCCTAATGCTTTAGAACCGATGATCGGCGAATTACGCTTCTCCCGTATGGGTATAAAGATCGCGGAAGCCCATAAAAATGGCTACCGTTGGCAACACCAAGTCGCGACTGCCCTGGCGACAGGTTCTGAAAGCAACGCCATTGAACTCAGTATTGAAGAAGCGCGCGAATGGTACATGGGGCGTGATGTTCGCCCACAAACCATTCCTGAGGGAATGAAAACAGGTAAAGGCGAAGTGCTTGTCACCTATCAAGGCGCAGTTATTGGCCTTGGCAAGTGGGTAAGCAACCGAATAAAGAATGGTCTCCCTCGCGAATTAGTACGAGATAAGAACTTATTTTAAAAGACGTAACGAACCATAAATAAATGAAAAGCCATCGTATTTGCGATGGCTTTTTAATTCGTAAGTATGAAAGCAAGTGGGCTCGCTAGCGATCCGGACACGCTGTACTAAACTAGTTGTATCAAAGTAATGCTTTGATGTGGCATTTCTCTCTATGTTCACCAACAAAATTATTGTTGGACAAGTTTAGCGCAGGCTCTGCGGAGCCGTTTCCCCTAGGCCCAAAAAAAGGAAAAGTTTGGGCCGTTTTTTTGGCTGTAGTTCCACTATACGTGAGTTTGGACTACGCTAGACGAATACCGTCTTTCTCAATGACAATTTTACCCTGCTTGTATAAGCCACCGATGGTCTTTTTATAAGTCCCTTTACTTGTGCGGAAAGCATCAAAAATCGCTTCAGGAGAAGACTTGTCATTCAAAGGCAAAAATCCGCCTTTCTTCTCTAGCAAGTCAAGGATCTTACTAGAAAGATCGTCCATTTTCGCCACACCGACTTTTTGTAGAGCAAGGTCGATTTTGCCATCTTCACGAATGTGCTTAATAAAGCCTTTCAGCTTTTTACCGATGTAAAGCTTACCAAAAACATCCGATGGGAAAATCATGCCCCAATGCTTACCATTAACGATAGCTTTATAACCAAGTTGACTACGCTCTGCGATGATCAAATCAACTTGCTCGTTAACTTCATAATTCGCTGGAGTTTTATCTAACCATTTATTGAACTTAGTCGTACCAACAATGCGACCTGACGCTTTGTCGGTATAAACATACACTAAAATGGTTTGTCCGGCAGAGAAGCGAGTGCGTTGCTCACTAAAAGGAATCAGTAAGTCCTTTTCTTTGATGCCCCAATTTACAAAAGCACCTGTCGCATTCACACCCTCAATCTTCATTAAACCCCATTCACCCACTTGGGCAATTGGTCTTTCAATGGTCGCAGCAAGTTGGCTTTCTGAATCGAAGTACAGAAATACGTCTACATGCTCACCAATTTCAGTACCCTCTGGTACATACTTACTAGGTAGTAGAACAGAACCGTAATCATCGCCATCCAGAAATACGCCAAAATCAGCCTTTTTAATGACTTCTAAGCTGTTAATTTGACCAATTTTAATCATTGATTTTGTCTCTTTTTAAATTTACGTGGAATTATACCTAAACTAACAAGAAAATCAGAGAGAAAAGCATAGTGCTCTGTTATGCTGTTGTCGTTCAGCTATATGCCCCAGTCACTCTTTTAGCACTCTTATACTTACCTGCTCAACGGAACGCATAAGTTAAGAATGCTTTAGCAAAGTCAGGAGCTTTCTTTGGTCACCGTCGATAAACAAGACTCAATAACATTAAAAATCAGTCATGCACTCGCAAAGAGCAAAAGTGTCGACCTAGATATTTACTTTTTTATACCTGGTGAGCTTGGTTTAAACGCCGATATCATCAGTGAATCCGAATTTTATTACACCTCAATCACACAGCAACGATCTTATTACAGTACTGAAATCCTTCTTCCGCTAGTACACAGTCGACTTGCCAAACGTGGACGCCTGTCGAATCAGCAATACCGAGTAAGTTTGAGTTTGTTCGCTTACCAATACGTTATCGCGCTAGACAAAGCGGTAGCAAGTTTAAACAAGCATGAGAACAACTCCGTAACGGAAGATGAAGTGGACGAAGTTATCGAGCTCACGCTTGAGATCTTAAAGCGCTTGCGGCGTTCTATTCCTTATGAAGAGAACTTAAAACGCTACTACGTTAACATCGATAACTATCTGTCTTGGTATACCGAGCAAAAGTTCCTGTCACTGGTGGCCCATCTACCACGTGAAGGCGACTATGGCACGATCAAAAAGCGTCTGATCACGCTATGTGAGAAAGAGCAAGCCCATCGTAAACTCAACAAATACAACTCATCAAGAGTCGTTGAAGACGTTACTCGCCTATCTAACAAAATGCGCTTGCTAAGGCGATTGATTGAACACCCTATCGTGCTTCGTGAAGAAACCATATCGATGGGTAACAACATTAAGCGCGCTATCAAAGGTATTGCAACCGGTTTAGTGATGGTTGTCGTGACCTCGACCGTGATTCTCGCTCGCGATTATCTGGGGGAAATTTCTGCCTCATTCATTATCGCGATGTCTTTTATTTACGCTTTACGAGAAATCTTTAAAGATGATTTACGCGATGCCATGTGGCGATGGATCCGTAAAGGAAAACCAAAATGGCGTAAGAAGTACGTTGATCCAACGACGAAAAAAGTGGTTGGCAAAAAATTGGAGTGGCTCGATTATCGTACCTTAAGTAGCTTGCCGGATAAGATTCAAAGAATACGTAAAAAACGCGTCGTTCAACGTGAAGAGCAGATTCTTCATTATCACGAGAAAACCGAAATGGCGACCTCTCTTTTCTTGAGTGGTTACGAACAAACGAGAGAAACATTGAACATCAGTTTGCGCCCTATCATCCGCTTGATGGATAAAAGCTCAAACCGAGTTTACCGTTTAAATGAAGGTCAAGTAACCAAAGAGTCAGTAGAGAAACGTCATTTGCTCAATGTGATTGTCAAAGAGGACAACCACACCGATGAGCCTGTTTATTACCGCTGGAAAGTGGTCTTAAATCGCTCCAAAATCGTCTCTATCGAGAAGATTGAACTCAATTAAGCCAACGCCTTTAAACAAACGAGCCACAAACCACTAGGCAGCCTCTTTTCTTTGTTGGGCTGCTTTTTTTATCGAAAGAGTAAGCGAAAATTCAGCCATTGGCTCGTCACCATGTAAGTTAGGACACAGCGCGACAATTTTTACGTCACGATTTACTCGTTCACCCGTTGCCAAGGTGTGCTCGAGCATCTCATCAATGACATGACCATCGTTACAAACAAAGTGCACATCGGCTTCCGGGCGCTTTAAAAACTCGGCTTTCACACCTTTAAATGCTAGCGAGATCGCTTCTCCCTTTTCTTGCGCTTTACTCATAGCAAGAAAACCACCAGCAACATCAGCGCCAACGGCTAAAGCGCCGAAATACATGCTATTCAGGTGGTTCTTCGTTCTTCTGCGCAATGGGATACGAACCTCAACATGCTTGCTATCTATCGCAATGATTTTAGGGTGGCAAAGCCAAATCAGCGGCACTTTCGAAAAGCCAAACAGATTTAGATACAAATTCGCACGACGTAGAGCTGATAACATTTTGGTCTCCTTACCAATCTAGTCAGACCAGTTAATCAACGAAAGAAATAGATGTCAAAGAAATGTTAACAAAAGCTCGATCTCACGAGTTATTTAACCCTCATGAAGTGACGGCGTCACCCGTGAGGTATGAAGTTTATCGCAGTTACTTAGATTACCTTACAGCGAGATAGATAAAATGGTTATAAATTCAAATGTATATATATTGATTTAATGATCAAGTTTTGTCATTTATACATAAGTCATTTAAATGAATACCTACACCTTTGTATACAATTCGGTATTTCCTGGCGAAGATTCCCGTGAAACGGTTTATTCCTGCCTGTAATTCCGTTATCTTTACCCCTTCGCAATAGAGAATAAAGCTATAACATGCCTATAAAAACAGATGAATTGAGAACCCAGCCTTTGGGTCCAATGCCTACCCCAGCAGAGCTAGGTAGTGTACATCCTATTACGGATGACGTTGCAGACCGTATCGCTCAATCTCGTCGTCAGATTGAAAACATTTTATCGGGTGAAGACGATCGCCTTCTTGCGATTGTAGGTCCGTGTTCTGTTCACGACACTGAAGCTGCCATTGATTACGCCACTCGCCTGAGTGAAATCCAAGACAAGTACAAAGACGAACTGTTTATCGTGATGCGTACTTACTTTGAAAAGCCTCGTACAGTAGTTGGTTGGAAAGGTTTGATTACGGACCCTAACCTAGATGGTTCTTACGCACTTGAAGCTGGTCTTCATAAAGCTCGTAAACTACTACTGGATATCAACAAGCTTGGTCTTGCGACTGCTACTGAGTTTCTTGATATGATCACTGGCCAATACATCGCGGATTTGATCACTTGGGGCGCGATTGGTGCTCGCACAACGGAATCACAAATTCACCGTGAAATGGCGTCGGCACTATCTTGCCCAGTTGGTTTCAAAAATGGCACAAATGGCAACGTAAAAATTGCAATTGATGCAATTCGCGCATCGAAAGCATCGCATTACTTCTACTCGCCAGATAAGAACGGTCGAATGACGGTTTACCGCACAAGTGGCAACCCTTACGGTCATATTATTCTGCGCGGTGGAGAAAAAGGCCCTAACTTTGATGAAGCATCAGTCAAACAAGCATGTGATGCTTTAGCTGAGTTTGGATTGCCACAACGTTTGGTTGTGGATTTCAGCCATGCAAACTGTCAGAAGCAACACAGAAAACAAATCGACGTAGCTCAAGACATTTGTAACCAAATTAAGTCAGGCAGCACTCGTATTGCGGGTATCATGGCAGAAAGCTTTATTCTTGAAGGCAATCAGCCAATGACTGACATCAATAACCTAACGTATGGTCAGTCTATTACAGATCCATGCCTAGGTTGGGAAGACACTGCTACAATGCTAGATATGCTGGCAAGCGCTGTTAAGTCCCGAAAGTCCCTATAACAAAATAATCAAGGAATCTTCATGCCATCGTTTGATAT
The DNA here is from genome assembly GCF_033340175.1 of Vibrio sp. 1557. Lineage (NCBI taxonomy): Bacteria > Pseudomonadati > Pseudomonadota > Gammaproteobacteria > Vibrionales > Vibrionaceae > Vibrio > Vibrio sp. 1557. Next base: position 128,540 of record NZ_JAWOVZ010000011.1, read on the forward strand.
TGTTTCTGAAATCGATACGGTTGAACTACGTAACGCCGTTGATAATGCTAACCGTGAATTGTCTACTCGTTTCGATTTCCGCAACGTAAATGCGAGCTTTGAGCTAGTAGAAGAAAACGTAAAAATGTCTGCGGAAGGTGACTTCCAACTTAAGCAAATGCGCGACATTTTACGCGGCCACTTAGCGAAGCGTAACATTGACGCGAACGCAATGGATGCACAAGACCCAGACGTTACTGGTAAAAACTGGCACCAAACTCTGCTTTTCCGCCAAGGTATTGATACTCCAACGGCGAAAAAAGTAGTGAAACTTATCAAAGACGCAAAGTTAAAAGTACAAGCTTCTATTCAAGGCGACAAAGTACGTGTTACCGGTAAGAAACGCGACGACCTGCAAGCGACAATGGCAGCGATTCGTGAAGCAGAGATGGGTATCCCATTCCAGTTTAACAACTTCCGTGATTAATCAATCTGAGAAGTAAATAAAAACGCCAGCGCATAATCCGCTGGCGTTTTTTATTGGCTTTAGTGTAACGAACTACGTATCCACTTTAGCATTTGGCATTGCTAGATAACTAAGTCCTGTCCTTGCAGCAATACGAATTCGCTCGTTCCTTGTGGTATGAACACGCAAATTCGAAGCTTTTCAGCTTTAGCCTTGGCCAGCATATCCGAAAGCTCAGCAGCGCTCGAGAAAGCTTCTCTTTCTGCATCTCTTCGTATTAGTTCTAACACATTCGCTTCACATCGAGTTGAGTACAGAGCCAGCTCCGCTTGTTGCATATAGCGTACGGCTTTTATTGGCAACATCTCAACATCTTTCCCAACATGAACCCAAGTACAACTTCCCTTTTCATCTAAAGGTGTTGCCATGGTCGCTTGGTAAATTGCTTCTAACTCACGATTATCTCGCGCGTTTTCCACCTCGGGGTTCGAGAAGAATTGCTCCCAAAACTTGCGGCGTAAATCGACACTAGGCAGCGCCTCTTTAATTGAGTTTCGCTTTGAGTTAGCAAAGTCCGCCATCAACCCCATGTTTTGTGGCAGTATCGATTCAAGTTTTTCACGGATGTTTCGAATTAAAACTGGCGAAGCTCCACCACTAGAGATTGCGATTTGGATGCGGCCACGATTAATCATAGACGGCGTGATGAAATCACAATAAGGCTTATCATCCACAACGTTAACCAAGATGCCTAGCTCTTTGGCATCTTTGTACACTTGGTGATTTAGCTCAGGATTGTCTGTCGTCGCCCACACTTGAACAAAGTTTTTAGTGACAATGTCACTCGAATAGAAACGTTGTACCCAGCGCAGTTGATGCTCAGAAGCAAGCTTAGACAGAAAATCAACCAACGTCGGAGAAACGATAGTCACATCCGCCCCAGCCTTTAGCAACGCTTCCACCTTTCGGCTTGCCACCTCACCGCCACCCACGACGAGAACGGGTTTATTAATTAAATCTAAGAACAGAGGAAAATATCGCATTTCAATCCATGATTACTCTAATTAGCTGTTGTAGACCATGCTACCAAAAATGGGGCAAGCTCATCACCCTGTTTCGGTATCACAAATAATTTTTGTTTGAATTTTTACTGAACTTCACCTTGCCCAGCTAATGACAGTTTTAATAACAACTTTTTATTCTTTTGTATTGTTCACTCTTCTATTGATTGTTCTGATGCACCAAATTGTCCATGAATTGCACTATTTACAAACAATTAACATTTCGTCATTCTAAATCTCAAGGCACTTTGTAAGTTCTCTCAAAACTTCATTTAAATTATATATTTGAGAATTAACAGATCCTTTCCTACGCTTATAACTGGTTGATCTATCGAATGCCGTTTCTTCGAAAATCAATCACGTAGGACGATAACTCTAACGAATTGGACACGTTATTTCAGGTCACTCCTGATTAAACATGGATCATACAGGAAGGATACAAATGGCAAATAAACTCACAGTTCTTGCTTCCGTCGTAGCGGCTTCTACTGCGATGATGGCAACATCAGCTCAAGCAGCAGACACTACTCTGGACAAAGTCACAAAACAAGGCTTTCTTACTTGTGGCGTAAGTACCGGTCTACCTGGTTTCTCTAACCCTAACTCAAAAGGCGAATGGGAAGGTATCGACGTAGAATATTGCCAAGCACTGGCTGCAGCCGTTCTTGGGGATAAAACGAAAGTTAAATATGTACCCCTAACCGCAAAAGAACGTTTCACTGCGCTTCAATCTGGTGAGATTGATGTGCTTTCCCGTAACACGACCTGGACTCTCCACCGTGACACTGCACTGGGCCTAAACTTCGTAGGTGTGAACTACTACGACGGTCAAGGCTTTATGGTGAAGAAGGAACTTGGTATATCAAGTGCTAAAGAGCTTGATGGTGCGTCGGTATGTGTTCAATCAGGTACAACAACCGAGCTAAACCTTGCAGATTATTTCCGCAACCAAGGCATGGCGTACAAACCAGTGGTATTCGACACAGCGGCGCAAACTTCGAAAGGTTTTGATGCGGGACGCTGTGACGTACTAACAACTGACCAATCTGGCCTTTATGCACTACGTTTGAATTTGAAAGATCCGTCCTCTGCGGCCGTTCTTCCAGAAATCATCTCTAAAGAGCCACTAGGTCCAGTCGTTCGTCAAGGCGATGATCAATGGTTTAACATCGCTAAGTGGACATTGTCTGCGATGATTAACGCTGAAGAATACGGTATTAGTTCGAAGAATGCGGATGAAATGCTGAAGTCAACAGATCCAAACATCAAACGTATCCTTGGTGTTGATGGCCCTAAAGGCAAAGGGTTGGGTATCCGCGACGATTGGGGCTACCAGGTTATCAAACAAGTTGGTAACTATGGTGAAAGCTTCGAACGTACAGTCGGTACTGGTTCGCCGTTAGAAATCTCTCGTGGCGTTAATGCGCTATGGAATGCAGGCGGCTTTATGTACGCGCCACCAATCCGATAGAAAGAGTTAATCAGGGCGGTTCATGCCGCCCTTTTTCTTGATTATATCTCACTGTATGAGTAAGGATCGCTCATTGGATGGCGAAAAGCGCTCGCTTGGTGGAACGGCTTTAAAGGTTCGTACGTCACCAGACATGGAGCGTTATTCTTTAGCCAGCAAGGACGAAACTTCTTTATACAGGCCGATATCTATAACTAAGGTTTGAGGTTATCGCTGTATGAAACCGACACAAGATGCATCGCCAAGTACGATGTCCAAACCAAGCGGAAGCAAGAGCCTGATTTATAATCCTGCCTTTCGTTCTGCTATTTTCCAGATCATTGCCATTGCTGCACTGGTATTTTTCTTTTACACGATTGTAAACAACGCTCTCAATAACTTAGATGCTCGTGGTATTGCAACGGGCTTCGGTTTTCTGAATCAAGAAGCCGGGTTTGGTATTGGGTTAACACTAATTGAATACGATGAAACGTACTCTTACGGTAGAACATTTATCATCGGCCTTCTTAATACGGCGTTAGTCTCCGTATTAGGTATTATTCTGGCTACTGTGATTGGCTTTACCATGGGGGTTGCCCGCCTTTCTTCTAACTGGTTAGTTAGTCGTTTAGCGGCAGTTTATATCGAAACTTTCCGAAATATCCCCCTTCTTCTGCAAATATTCTTCTGGTATTTCGCTGTTCTTCAAGCATTACCCTCACCACGCCAAAGCTTAAGTCTTGGTGAAGCTATTTTCCTGAACGTTCGTGGCTTATATTTCCCTGCACCGACTATGGAACCCGGCAGTAGCTACGTTATTGCCGCGTTAATCTTCGGGGTAATCGCAAGCTTATTAATTAATGTATGGGCGAATAATAAGCAACGTCTCACTGGGCAACAAACCCCAATGGGAAGAATAGCTTTGGGTTTAGTTGTTGGCCTTCCATTGGTTGTGTACTTCCTTGCTGGTATGCCAATTTCACTGAATTATCCTGAACTAAAAGGGTTTAACTTCCGAGGTGGTATTAGCATTATTCCTGAATTGGCTGCGCTACTTTTGGCATTGAGTGTTTATACAGCTTCTTTCATTGCTGAGATTGTTCGCTCTGGTATTAATGCGGTTAGTCATGGTCAAACCGAAGCAGCGATGTCGCTAGGCTTACCACGCTCGAAAACTTTAAAGCTTGTTGTCATTCCTCAAGCGTTACGAATTATTATTCCACCTTTAACCAGTCAATATCTCAACCTCACCAAAAACTCATCGTTAGCGATGGCGATTGGTTACCCAGATCTTGTCTCTGTGTTTGCTGGTACTACCCTGAACCAAACGGGACAAGCGATTGAGATCATTGCGATGACGATGGGCGTGTACTTGACATTAAGTCTGATTACGTCTGCATTAATGAACTTGTATAACCGTAAAGTCGCGCTGGTGGAGAGATAATATGAGTACTCATCAATTTCAACCGGATCTCCCACCACCCGCCAATACTGTAGGCTTCGTTGGTTGGATGCGGAAAAATCTATTTAATGGCCCTATCAATTCCATTGTTACTGTCATTCTTGCGTATATTGTCGTAACTGCAATATGGTATATCGTGGATTGGGCGTTTATTAACGCAGACTGGATTGGCTCAACGCGTGACGACTGTAGCCGAGATGGTGCTTGCTGGGTATTTATCAGCGTGCGCTGGGAGCAGTTCATGTATGGTTTTTATCCAGAGTCCGAACTATGGCGCCCTCGCCTTTTCTATATCACATTAGCCATATTTACCGTTTTACTCGCGTATGAGAAGACACCGAAACGGACGTGGATTTGGCTTTTCTTCGTAAACATCTATCCATTCATCATCGCTGGGCTTTTATACGGGGGTGTCTTTGGACTAGAAGTGGTCGATACACACAAATGGGGTGGATTACTCGTTACGCTCATTATTGCGTTAGTTGGTATCGTAGTTTCACTGCCAATTGGTGTGGTGCTTGCGCTTGGTAGACGTTCAGAGATGCCGATCATTCGCAGCATTTGTACCGTCTACATTGAAGTTTGGCGTGGCGTTCCGCTTATTACGGTTTTGTTCATGGCTTCGGTTATGCTTCCATTGTTTATGTCTGAAGGTTCAGAGACAGATAAACTGATTCGCGCCCTTATCGGTGTGGTTATGTTTGCCTCCGCTTACATGGCAGAAGTGGTACGCGGTGGTCTACAAGCCATTCCGAAAGGTCAATATGAAGCCGCTGATGCGCTTGGGTTAAGTTACTGGAAAAAGACTGGGCTTATTATCTTGCCACAGGCGCTAAAGATTACTATTCCTTCTATCGTGAACACCTTTATCGGTTTGTTTAAAGACACCAGTTTAGTACTCATCATTGGCATGTTTGACGTACTCGGTATAGGACAAGCAGCAAATACCGACCCTGAATGGTTAGGTTTTGCTACTGAAAGTTATGTATTTGTCGCGTTAGTGTTTTGGGTATTTTGTTTTGGCATGTCACGCTATTCGATATGGCTTGAAAACAAACTTCATACCGGTCACAAACGATAACTCATCAAGATCAAGGACGTATTATGACGCAACAACAAGATTACATGATCCAATTGAAGGACATGAATAAATGGTATGGTGAGTTTCACGTACTAAAAAATATTAACCTCGACGTTAAGCGCGGCGAGAAAATCGTTATCTGTGGCCCATCTGGGTCGGGAAAATCAACGATGATTCGCTGTATTAACCGCCTTGAAGAACACCAAGCAGGCAGCATTTACGTCTCTGGTACGGAATTAACTGAAGACTTAAAGAACATTGAAGCAGTACGCCGAGAAGTGGGCATGTGCTTTCAACACTTTAATCTCTTCCCTCATTTAACCGTACTGGAAAACTGTACGCTCGCGCCTATCTGGGTGAAGAAGATGCCAAAAGATGAGGCAGAAGCAGTTGCGATGAAATATCTGGAACGTGTAAAAATTCCAGACCAAGCGGAGAAGTATCCCGGTCAGCTGTCTGGTGGCCAGCAACAACGTGTGGCGATTGCTCGCTCTTTGTGTATGAACCCTAAAGTCATGCTTTTTGATGAGCCAACATCTGCACTCGACCCGGAAATGGTTCGCGAAGTACTGGATGTAATGGTCGAACTCGCCGAGGAAGGCATGACTATGCTATGTGTGACACATGAAATGGGCTTTGCTAAAGAAGTTGCCGATCGCGTGATATTCATGGACGCAGGAGAGATCATCGAAGAAAACAACCCGGTCGACTTCTTTGAGAATCCTCAATCGGATAGGACCCAAAACTTCCTAGCGCAAATCTTACACCACTAAGATTTAGCCGAATCGACATAAAAAAGCACTGGTTTCTATGAAGCCAGTGCTTTTTGTTACTAAATTCAAAAATCTGTGTAAGAATCAACATAGCTATGCTAGGCAGTAATATTGTGTTACAAGTTGCCAAATACATAACATCTTATTTCTATTATTATTTTATCTAAGTTACGTATGGTTAGGGCTTGATTTTTTGAACTTTCAATCCCATAAATGTACTTAAAAGAAAGTCTCTTATCGAGGAAGATTATGAACAGTCCAATGTTTACCCGCACTTCAACTCAAGAAAGTGCTCTACAAACGAACAAAGTATTGCGTAATACTTACGCTCTACTTTCAATGACACTTTTATGGTCGGCAGTCGTTGCTGGCGTTGCAATGGCATTTAACCTTCCACATCCAGGTATCATCCTAATGCTGGTTGGTTTCTACGGCCTATTATTCTTAACAGAGAAAAACCGTAACAACAGTCTTGGCCTTGTGTTTACGTTCCTATTTACTGGCTTCTTGGGTTACACCGTTGGCCCTATTCTAAACATGTACATAGGTGCAGGCATGGGCGATATCGTATTAACCGCACTCGGTGGTACGGCACTATCTTTCATGGCAGCATCGGCATACGCACTAACAACGAAACGTGACCTATCGATGATGGGTGGCTTAATGCTATCACTATTTGTTGTGCTGGTTGTGGGCATGATTGCAAGCTTCTTTATTCAATCAACCCTCTTACACTTGGCGTTGAGCAGCTTGTTTATCATTTTCTCTACTATGGCGATCCTGATGACAACACAAAGCATTATTCGTGGCGGTGAAACAAACTACATCTCTGCGACAGTAACTTTGTATGTATCAATCTACAACATCTTCATCAGCCTACTAAGCATTCTAGGTATTATGAACGACGATTAATCGTTTCTCGTTAAGTAGAATAAAAAAGCCCGAAGGTAATTCCTTCGGGCTTTTTCTTTGTGTGCAATTCAGTGTATTACGCCTGCTCTACTGACAACTCGATAACTTCGTCAGCTTCTGGATTTTCTCTAAAGCGTCTCACTTTGATCGTTTCCTCTCCTAACATGATTTGCTTGGCGATTCGGTGCATACCGTCAAAAACACGATAGTCACTGGTTAAGATTACCGGATACGACAAATCAGCATTGTTGATTCGTCGGCAATGTTTTGCAATTTCACGGCAGGTTGGCTGTGGCCCTTCATGACTAAACCAAGTCACTTCATTTGGGCCTTTTATATCATCAATCGCAATTTCTTCTACAGGTAAGGATTCTGCAAGTTGCCAAATTCGCTCGATGGACCAAGTGGATTTTACATTGTCATTAATCTCAATGTAACGTTGTTTCGACATGACTAACTCCTTGTCATCATTGTTGTTTCTAACCTGAATACAGGCTTTTCATCAATCAAAGAGAATATCGGTCTATGAAAACAAACACAACGTTGTCAGCTATTCATTCACCCATAAAATCCCATAATCAGACAAGTAGCCAAGAAAAAACCAAAACAAAAATGAATAAGCCTGAATATCCATGCAATTTCGTTGGTACTCACACCGTAAAATTTCTAACAAACTGAATAGTTTCTTATTTATTTGAATAAAAGAGCATTTATATCAAAGTGCCTAGCTCAGTCAAAAACACTCACCATTTTGTACGCTTTTGCTTCGCTCGATACGACTTCGAGATTCTTTTGTTGAGAACATTCTCGGCTGTCGCTAATCTATAAACATCCATGTTTACTTAACGGATAAAACGTTATGTTCGTTTACAACGGCAAAGAAATTGAAACGGATGCTCAAGGCTACTTATTGGATCATACTCAATGGGAAGAAGGTATGATTGAGCTTTTAGCAAAAGAAGAAGACATCGAGCTTACGGATGCTCATTTGGAAGTTGTGCATTTTGTGCGAGACTTTTATGAAGAGTTTAATACCTCCCCTGCAGTGCGTATGCTTGTGAAAGCGATGGAAAAAGCGCACGGCCCAGAAAAAGGTAACAGTAAGTATCTATTCAAGCTGTTTAAAAAGGGGCCAGCCAAACAAGCAACCAAATTAGCCGGCCTACCAAAGCCAGCTAAATGCTTGTAGATTCATAAAATTTTAAAACCGCGTAACGGCTTATACGACGCAGGTTCCTGCATCACATGCTCTACTGTTGCCGTTCGCGGTCCTTCTTGTAACCATTCCGAAAACGCAACTATTTGCGCGTCTGTTCCACACGCCATCACTTCAACATCGCCATTGTTTAGGTTCTTCGCATAACCTGTTAACCCTAGCTTCAATCCTTGATGGGAAGTATGGTAACGAAAGCCGACGCCTTGAACGTGACCTTTTACTATAAATCTCTCACACTTTACGTTCATCTTTGTACCGCTTCTTTTTACTGAGTGATATATTCTTTTCGTCTATTCACCCCACTAAGGATAGTGGGTTTTTGCACGGTTATTATAATTATGAAAGAAATTCCATTCCGCTGGATTGATAAGTATCTCATTCACTTAAAGATTCAAGAAAAGTTCTATTTGCTCTTCGTTCTCCCTCTTCTTGCTTTAGTCATTCTCACTCTCGTCCTTAATAGCGCGGCTAATACACTGATCTCAAGTATGTACCAAGAAGAGCTCATGCTTATGAAAGGTCTGATAGAGGCAGGCAACCTTTCTCAATCTCAAGTAGCAAGCCTCATCGCTGGTTCAGAAACCGTTTCTATTGGCTCTGGTTCGCAATCCGTGTCTGTTTTAAATGGTACGTACAGTTTGGTTGCGAACCATGAACTTTCTTTATGGGCTGCCCTATCAACGACTCAAGTAAGCATTATCTGTGTGAGCTTGTTTATTCTCGCTCTTGGCGTTTACTACATCATGACGTTTATTGGCGGCGCGATGTTCACGATGAACAAAGCATTAAACACTCTTGCGGGTGGCGACTTAACTGCGAGAATGAACTTCTTCCCTGTTCGCGACGAGTTTAGTGAAATTGCTATTACGATAGACAAAGTTGCAGAACGAGAGCAACAAATGGTGCTGTCGATTCAAGAGTCTGTGGCGTTAATGCAACAAATTAGCTCAGACCTGAATCAATCGATTCATCACAGTTCAGATATTTCAGCGACTCAGCAGGAACACCTCAACTCTCTTGCGAGTGCAACTGAACAGATGGCATCAACGATTCGAGAAGTCGCGACACTAGCTCACGATTCAAGCACGCAAACCGATGATGCGCGAAACGTGGCTCAGTCTGGACAAGTGAAAGTTGAGAATACGCTTCACTCGATTTCGAACCTTTCTAATGAGATTCAATCTGCGTCTCAAGCCGTTGCCGAGTTAGATGCCAATGCAGCACAAATTGATGAAGTCGTGACAACCATCAATGGGATCTCCGAGCAAACCAACCTACTTGCTCTGAACGCGGCTATTGAAGCTGCACGTGCTGGAGAACAAGGTCGTGGATTTGCGGTCGTTGCGGATGAGGTTCGCGCTCTTGCGGGACGCACTCAGCAAGCGACAGTTGAAATCCAAACGATGATTGAATCATTACAGCGTAACAGCCAGTCGCTTACTAAGCTGATGGAAGTGACAGTTAATAATGCAAATGAGGGACAAAACCTCATGACGGAAGTGAATCACGAAATCGGCTCTTTGGCAGATAAAAATCAAACTATCTCCGACAGTAGCATTCAAATTGCAACAGCAGCTGAAGAGCAAGGTGTAGTCGCGGACAATATCGCCTCAAGCGTTGAAGAGATTCGAGTTCAAGCAGATAACGTGTGCAATATGATAAGCACGACTTCACAAAACGTTGATCAACTGCGTAAGCAAAGCGACACCATGGAAACACTACTTACTGGACTTAAAGCATAGCAACGGAATCTGTTACAGCAAATTCAAATAAAAGGGTCACTTTAGTGACCTTTTTTGTATTTAAAAGTCACTACAATGTACTGGATTGCCGAGGGATATTGCTTTTACCATTCACATCCCGGACAATACGCCCCTTTCAAAATTCAACAAGAGCTAATGAAATGACAGCTGCTATCTATTTGGTTAAAGGTCGTGAGAAATCGGTCAAGCGCAAGCACCCTTGGATCTTCTCTCGAGGCATCAACAAAGTTGAGGGCGAACCTGCTCTTGGCGAAACGGTTGATGTATTCACTCACGACGGTAAATGGCTAGCTAAGGCGGCATATTCGCCAGCTTCACAAATTCGTGCTCGTATTTGGAGTTTTGATAAAGAAGAAATCGACACCGCGTTTTTCGTTAAACGACTTAAAGACGCACAACTTCTTCGTGAAGACATTATCGAACGTGATGGCCTTACGGGTTATCGCCTTATCGCAGCAGAGTCTGACGGCTTACCAGGCGTTACGATCGACCGTTACCAAAATTTCTTTGTGTGCCAACTTCTCAGTGCTGGCGCAGAACACAATAAGCAGGCTATTGTTGACGCTCTGGTTGAGTGCTTCCCTGATTGTAATGTGTACGAGCGCTCTGACGTGGCCGTTCGTAAAAAAGAAGGTTTAAAAGAGATCACGGGCGTCTTGCACGGCGAAGAGCCACCTAAATCGGTCGTCATCGAAGAAAATGGCGTAAAGATTAGTGTAGATATCGTTGGCGGACACAAAACAGGTTTCTACCTAGATCAACGTGATAGTCGCCAGCAAGCGATGAAATATATGAAAGGCAAAGAAGTTCTTAACTGCTTCTCTTACACTGGTGGCTTCGGACTTTACGCTCTAAAAGGTGATGCAAAGCGTGTGATTAACGCTGACGTGTCACAACCTGCTTTAGATACCGCAAAATTCAACGCAGAACTAAACGAGTTTGATATTTCGAAGAAGCGTGCCGTCTTCCTAAATGCAGACGTGTTTAAGCTGCTTCGTGAGTATCGTGATCAAGGAACTCAGTTCGATGTTGTGATCATGGACCCACCGAAGTTCGCAGAGAGCAAAGCACAACTAAACGGCGCATGTCGTGGTTACAAAGACATCAACATGCTAGCAATGCAAATTCTAAAACCGGGCGGCACGCTACTGACCTACTCGTGCTCTGGCTTGATGGATCAAGTTCTGTTCCAGAAAATCATCGCTGATGCAGCCGTAGACGCTAACCGCCAAGTAAAGTTTGTGGAGCGTTTTGAGCAAGCCGCTGACCACCCAACCGATACAGCATATCCAGAAGGCTTCTACTTAAAAGGTTTTGCATGTAAAGTGCTTTAGGCTACGAATAAGTAAGACAAAGCAGAAGAAAAGGGCCTACTGGCCCTTTTTCATTATGGCTCTAAGTTAACCTTAGTTAGTGCGGATAACACATCTCTCTCAAAGTCCGCATTTCCCACGATTAAATCACTAAACTCTGTCGCCCCGTTTTCTATTACGATAGTTTGAATTGAGTTTCCATCGTTATGGGTTATTTCTAGAGATAAGTCATCGCCATCAATGTTCAAGTCAATACTATTAAGAAGTTCTTCTATCGTATTGTGCCCTGCATCTTCAACTACTTCACTCAGATCTAAGGTGTCCAAATCTCTCTCAAAACCTCTAATTAGATCTGTTCCTGTATCCAAGGAGTCGTTGACCCATTTAAAGACATCTGCCTCGTTATCATTACCGATCAAGATGTCATGACTTACATCTACTTCAGCTTCAATAATATTTGCAGAGCCATTACTTGAAGCATTTACTCCTCCGTTTTCATCAATAATGAATTGCAGGGTATTCTCACTTTGATCGCCATCGTTATCCGTCAATACATAATCGAAGTCTAACGTTTCAACTGTATCACCCACCGCACCATAAAATGCATACGCACCATCGTTTAGGTCGATTTCCAGAGTATGTTTGCTGTCGATATAGATAGTAAGCTGCATCGTTGTGTCGTCAAATGCATGCGAAATACCATCGTTATTGTCAGTTACTATTAGGTCTGAACCATCAAACGAATAAGTGACACCGTCATGTTCTATTTCGCTAATATAACCACCATCTGCACCAATACCTGTATCTGGAGAAGTGGTATACATCAAGTTCCCCCCAACAGGTTGAATCACTGACTGCAACATAACCGGAGGTAATTGAGTTACGTCAGGAACCACAACACCATCAAGGTCTTGATTCAAAAAGCCATCATATGCTACGCGATCTAATTGCTCCGGCATAAGATTAACGCCCATACCATACGCTAGGGCTGTTATCTGATTATCAGGATCGGTTAGGTGATCAATCCAACTCTGCTCGCGAGCGTCGTTTATAAATGATGACGCAGGGTTTGGCTGACCATCTGACAAGAAGTAACTAACATTCGACGCACTGGTTAACTTACCTACATCATCCCATGACTGTTTTGCTTCATTTAGCGCGTTGTTATAGTTAGTCGCGCCACCCGCAGTTAGCGTCTCAATATACGCTTTGGCATCCTCGACCGTCAGCCACGTCGCAGCACCTATAGCGTAAGTGGATGCTGTACTGCTATAAGTAATAATTTGAACTCGCGTTTGACCGATAGACTCATATTGATTCAATAACTGAGTTGCCGAATCTTTCATTATCTGCAAGCGATTATCCGTTCGCATAGAACCCGAGACATCCATTATGAGCTGAACGTTGGCACTTTCTTTAGTTTCTGCAACTACATCGTGAATAATAGATGCAGAATCTGGTGAGTCATCTTCCACAATAACGTTGACCGTTGTGGAGTTAGTAAGACCACGAGCATTCGAGACAAGCACAGGCACCTCAATATTTAAGGTGTCTTCTCCAGATGGGTTGGAGTGATCAATCGGACCAAGAAGCTCCGTAGATACCACTCCAGTATCATTGACTGATATTTTGATAACCTCTTCACCGTTCGCTGAACCGATAAGCATTTGGTCGTTATTTGATAACGTCCACGTTACAGAGATACCGTTACTAGTAAGAGCTGTAGATGGTTCACTGAGCGTAACAGAATCAACGGTTTGACCCAGCGTCAATTGTTCTACATCAGTACTCGAGTCAGTTGTGTCATCAAAGCCGTTTAGAGCAGAGTCATCAGCAATGGCGTTGCTTAAGCCTTCCTCAGAAACGTTTAGAGTTACACCTTCTACGATTGGTGGGGCGTAAGGGTTGACAGAAAAGTACCCCGTTTTACTGTCACCATCATTATCAGTAATCGTGTAGTTAAAATCGATATCCCCATCGCCATAAGGTGAGGTCAAAGGCAAGTATTGGAAGAACTCCCACTTTCCAGTGCTAGGTGTAAGTTGAACTTCGAATGCAAGCTCTCCATCAGCCTCTGCAATCAGTCTATTAGAGTTTTGTGGATCGACGTATATCAACACGTCTTTACCATCTAGAGTCTCTAAACCAGCCTCACCTCCATTTAAGACTATAGAACCAGGGCCATCAGCTCCATATACAGCACCGAGGTTCCCATCCGCACTAGCAATTGGCACGCCAGAGTACGCACCTGTAAAGGTTATTGATTTAACGGTAAAGTCACTGTTGTCTTCAGTATCCGGGCCATTGCCATTACTGGTCGCCTCGAGGATGATTTTATCAAAGCCTCCCTGTTGAACATTGAAATTTGCCGCGTAATCACCACTGCTTGCGTCAGAGCTGAACGATTGCTGAGCAATTAATACACCATCTCTATAAAAAGATGCGATTCCTTTCTCAAGTTCACCACCAAACATTTTCTCAAATTCTATTTCTGCTCCGTAAGCAACTTTATTGCCTAAGTCTATGATTAACTGCTCTGATACACCCTCATTACCCGCGAATCGATAATCGACTTCGTTTTCTAATTGGAAGCCGTTGTTACCAGAACTTTTAACGCCAATCCCTTCTGATGATTGATTGATTTCAGCTGTTCCCAGCATCACAGATTCGTCAGACACAAAACCGTTTGCAGTCACAACAACATCCCCAAATGTTCGACTGGTTGCGTCTGCCTCACTTCCTGCAAAATCTATGCGCCCTGTCAGAACGTTAGGTGCACCAGTAAGCGACACATCGACGGGTTGAACAACCACAGGCACGTATGGGCAATCATCTTCAACGGCCACATTTAAGCTTTGAGATGTTGTTGTTTGTCCATCACTTACAGAAATCTGTAAATCAAAGTTGATGATGTCTTCCACATCATTAACAGGATGATCAAGTGGCTCAAACAGAGTAATAGTATAGCCCCAAGAGCCTTGACCTGAAGCTGAAGGCTCGCTCAGCACAACAGTAGCAACAACGCTCAGGTGAGCAGTTTTCGCAGTCAGCGTTTGAGTACTGTTGTCCCACGTCCACGATATAGGCTCCCCTCCTGATGTTAGGTTGTTAGGGCCTGCCAATACCACTGAAACATTCGCCGTGTCTGGATCGGCAACTGTGAATGTTCCTGAGAAACTTGCGGAGTTAGTGGTGTCTGAAGGTGATCCTGTATTATCAGGGATACCATTAGCTAAACCTTCTTCCGAAACAACTGCATTCACAACATTTGAAATAGAAGGAGGAGCATCATTATCAATAATCGTCGCCGTACCCGTATCACTGCCTTGTACTGCGGCAATGCCGGTTACTGTCACACTGAAATCTTCAGGGCCTTCATAAACGGCGTCATCAATGGAAGCAATGCGCACATCAAATTCGGTTTGCCCAGCTGGCACCGTTACCACGCCATCATTTGGTACTGCAACCCAACCGCTTCCGGTGTTGTATTCTAAGGTGCCTAAGTCTCCAACTTCGGTGTCACCTAAGTTCAGGCCTAGCTCGACTTGAACAGTGGACTCGGAGGCATTCGACAGCGTCACTTTGAAGTTCGCTGTCTCACCCTCATTGATGGTGCCAGCGTCTGAAATAGTCACGCTTGGACGGTCATCATCCGGATCAGGGCCCGGACCACTGCCGTCATCCACAATCGTTGCCGTACCGGTATCGCTGCCTTGTACTGCGCCAATGCCGGTTACCGTCACGCTGAAATCTTCTGGGCCTTCGTACACCGCGTCATCAATGGAAGCAATGCGCACATCAAACTCGGTTTGCCCCGCTGGCACCGTTACTACGCCATCGTTTGGTACGGTCACCCAACCGCTTCCCGTGTTGTATTCTAGGGTGCCTAAGTCACCGACTTCGGTATCGCCGAGATTAAGACCCAACTCTACTTGCGTTTCCGCTTCAGAGGCGTTCGATAGCGTCACTTTGAAGTTCGCTGTGTCACCCTCATTAATGGTGCCAGCGTCAGTGATGGTCACATTCGGACGGTCATCATCCGGATCGGGGCCTGGACCACTGCCGTCATCCACTATCGTTGCCGTACCGGTATCGCTACCTTGTACTGCCCCAATGCCAGTTACCGTGACACTGAAATCTTCTGGGCCTTCATAAACAGCGTCATCAATGGAAGCGATGCGCACATCAAACTCAGTTTGCCCTGCTGGCACCGTCACCACGCCATCGTTTGGCACTGCAACCCAACCGGAGCCTGTGTTGTATTCTAAGGTGCCTAAGTCACCGACTTCGGTATCGCCGAGATTAAGACCCAACTCTACTTGCGTTTCCGCTTCAGAGGGGTTCGATAGCGTCACTTTGAAGTTCGCAGTCTCACCCTCATTAATGGTGCCAGCATCTGAAATAGTCACATTCGGGCGGTCATCATCCGGATCAGGACCTGGACCACTGCCGTCATCCACAATCGTCGCCGTACCTGTATCGCTGCCTTGCACTGCGCCAATGCCAGTCACCGTGACACTGAAATCTTCTGGACCTTCATAAACAGCATCATCAATAGAAGCGATGCGCACATCAAACTCAGTTTGCCCAGCTGGCACCGTTACTACGCCATCGTTTGGCACTGCAACCCAACCGGAGCCTGTGTTGTATTCTAAGGTACCTAAGTCTCCAACTTCGGTGTCACCTAAGTTCAGGCCTAGCTCGACCTGAACATTGGACTCGGAGGCGTTCGACAGCGTCACTTTGAAATTGGCTGTATCCCCCTCATTGATGGTGCCAGCATCGGTAATAGTCACGCTTGGACGGTCATCATCCGGATCAGGTCCTGGACCCGTACCGTCATCCACTATCGTTGCCGTCCCCGTATCGCTGCCTTGCACTGCGCCAATGCCAGTCACCGTCACACTGAAATCTTCAGGGCCTTCATAAACAGCATCATCAATGGAAGCAATGCGCACATCAAACTCGGTTTGCCCCGCTGGCACCGTTACTACGCCATCGTTTGGTACGGTCACCCAACCGCTTCCGGTGTTGTATTCTAAGGTGCCTAAGTCACCGACTTCGGTATCGCCGAGATTAAGACCCAACTCTACTTGCGTTTCCGCTTCAGAGGCGTTCGATAGCGTCACTTTGAAGTTCGCTGTGTCACCCTCATTGATGGTGCCAGCGTCTGAAATTGTCACGCTTGGACGGTCATCATCCGGATCAGAGCCTGGACCCGTGCCGTCGTCCACTATCGTTGCCGTTCCCGTATCGCTGCCTTGCACTGCGCCAATGCCAGTCACCGTCACGCTGAAATCTTCTGGACCTTCATAAACAGCATCATCAATGGAAGCGATACGCACATCAAACTCGGTTTGCCCCGCTGGCACCGTTACTACGCCATCGTTTGGCACTGCAACCCAACCGGAGCCTGTGTTGTATTCCAAGGTACCTAAGTCACCGGTTTCGGTATCGCCCAAGTTCAGGCCTAGCTCGACTTGAACAGTGGACTCGGAGGCATTCGACAACGTCACTTTGAAGTTGGCTGTCTCACCCTCATTGATGGTGCCAGCATCTGAAATAGTCACATTCGGGCGGTCATCATCCGGATCGGGGCCTGGCCCAGTGCCATCGTCCACGATCGTCGCCGTCCCCGTATCGCTGCCTTGTACTGCGCCAATGCCGGTTACTGTCACACTGAAATCTTCAGGGCCTTCGTAAACGGCGTCATCAACAGAAGCGATGCGCACATCAAACTCAGTTTGCCCTGCTGGCACCGTTACTACGCCATCGTTTGGCACTGCAACCCAACCACTTCCCGTGTTGTATTCTAGGGTGCCTAAGTCTCCAACTTCGGTGTCACCTAAGTTCAGGCCTAGCTCGACTTGAACAGTGGACTCGGAGGCATTCGACAGCGTCACTTTGAAGTTCGCTGTCTCACCCTCATTGATGGTGCCAGCATCTGAGATAGTCACGCTTGGACGGTCATCATCCGGATCAGGGCCCGGACCACTGCCGTCGTCCACGATCGTCGCCGTCCCCGTATCGCTGCCTTGCACTGCACCAATGCCAGTCACTGTCACACTGAAATCTTCAGGACCTTCATAAACGGCGTCATCAATGGAAGCGATACGCACATCAAACTCAGTTTGCCCCGCTGGCACCGTTACTACGCCATCGTTTGGCACTGCAACCCAACCGGAGCCTGTGTTGTATTCTAAGGTGCCTAAGTCTCCAACTTCGGTGTCACCTAAGTTCAGGCCTAGCTCGACTTGAACAGTGGACTCGGAGGCATTCGACAGCGTCACTTTGAAGTTCGCTGTCTCACCCTCATTAACCGTACCTGCATCACTCATCGTTACCGCTGGGCGATCATCATCAGGATTTGAGCCAGGTCCACTACCATCATCTAAAATAGTGGCAGTCCCAGTAACAGGTGTGCTTTGTTCTTCTGTCGTGCCAGAGAGCGTAAACGTTTCTGGGCCTTCAAATACAGAGTCGTCAATAGAGTCTATAGAGACCGTAAAGTCACTTTCACCCGGTGGGATCGAAATGGTAAAGGTTCCGCTTTCACCGACTGAAACTTCTTCTGTTGTACCATCAGAAAATGTTATGAGGACACGCTCATTGACGTAGTCACTCCCGTTCTCGTCAGCTGAGCCGCCTGTTGCGGTTCCATCAAGGAGAGAAAGAATGACATCAGTGTTGTCTTCAGTTGTTTGACTTAGAGTAATATCGAATACAACTTGGTCACCTTCGTTGATAGTCGGACTAGATATTTCTTGAACTAAGATAGTCGGTGGTACAGGGCCATTAATTACTCTGAAAAGATCCAACAAAGATAGTGCTTGAGTTGTAGATAGTCCGATTCCATCAATACCGACGGTCTCAAAATTCGTACTAGCCAACAATTCAGCGCCAGTACGATCTATTGCACCAGTATTTTGGGGGCTAGAACCACTTTCCTCACCTGCAGCTGGCTCAAAATCCTCACCAAGAGCAGTAGGGTCTTCTCCACTAGCGATAGCCTCGATTAGCGCAGTGACATCATCAGTAACGTTAATTGAACTACCTTGCGGTGTTACCTGTTGTACAATTAATTCTGATGTATCAGAAACTTCCTCAATAATTAATTCACCAGGCTGAGGTAGCTGACCACTTTCAAGACTTCTCAGGTTCCCATCAAGCCCTATAACCACGACATTGCTCATCAATGAACTTAACGCTACTCGATCCATGCTCTTCATCCTTGTATTAGTTTAATTAAAGGCTTGTTACTGCACTAAACACGTCTATAGTTTAGACAAAATATGAATTTTTCGTTTTATTCCAAGAGGATTTAGTTTTTTGAGAGTAATAAGGAAAATAACCGAAGAATTTGCCTTCATTTAAACCAGTTTCCGCTATGCTCTTAAGATAAAAAGGTTTTCTACGAAAAAATCGACCACTTACCAAGCAAGCTTTGCCTCGTATGCTAGA
Organism: Vibrio sp. 1557; assembly: GCF_033340175.1. NCBI lineage: Bacteria > Pseudomonadati > Pseudomonadota > Gammaproteobacteria > Vibrionales > Vibrionaceae > Vibrio > Vibrio sp. 1557. Next base: position 147,477 of record NZ_JAWOVZ010000011.1, read on the forward strand.
GTTTAGAGAGTAAGATTGTTGTTTTTTATTGAATTAAACATTTAAACATCAACAAGTTGATAATACGCACTAAGAAAATTCATTGTTTGTAACTTCTCGTCTCAAATATGAAACAGAATAAGAGCGACATGATTTTAGGAGAACTAACGTGAGATGGAATCGAGTACATATAGCCTGCTGTTGCTTAATAGTGTCTTCACCAGTTTTCGGTCAAACTCTAGAGCAAGCGGTTGCACAGACGCTACAAAATAACCCCGATATTAAGAGTGCATTTAACGAGTTTATGAGCCAGAAGTACATAAATGAAGCTTCATCAGGTGCTTACCTCCCCTCTGTTGATCTAGATGCTGGAATTGGATATGAAGGATTAGACCCGTCAGATGAAGTTGGTCGAGGAGACACGGATTACACTCGAAAGGAAGCTTCAGTGACACTGACCCAACTAATATGGGATGGTAGCGCTACATTAAATGATATTGATCGAACCGCAGCTGATGCTGAATCTGTTAGATTTCAACTCTTAGCAGATGCTTCAGATAAGGCACTTGAAGTGACTAAAGTGTACTTGGACGCTGTTAAAGCGTATGAAGTCCTAAAGCTTTCAGAAAACAACCTTGCTGTTCATAAAGATATTTACGATGACATTAAAAAACGAGTCAACTCGGGTATCGGCTCTACTGCTGACTTGACGCAGGTAGAAGCACGTTTGGCAAAAGCACACGGAAACTTAGCTGCTGCTCAAAATAACCTGTATGACTCTCACACGATGTTCACTCGTTTAGTCGGTCAAACACCACAAGGGTTAATCTTTCCGAGAGCGGACCAAAACTTTATCCCGTACACGGTTGATGAAGCGGTAGGCTTGGCATTTGAACTTCATCCCGTTATTCAAGTGGCGCTCGCAGACGTAGACTCGGCTAAGTTTCAATACAAACAGTCTAAAGGTGTTAATTACCCAACCATTTCAATTGAAGCTTCGCAAACATGGCGTGACGACGCTGATGGTTTAAAAGGTCGAAGTGATGAGACACTTGCCATGCTGCGTCTACGCTACAACCTATTCAATGGTGGCAGTGATGCAGCGAACTCAGAAAACTTTGCCTACCAGCTAAATAAAGCAAAAGACTTGCGTGAAGGTGCCTATCGCAATGTTGAAGAAGGGTTAAGGCTTTCTTGGAGTGCGCTTGATTTAACATTACAACAAAAAGAGTTTCTATCAGATCATGTAGACTCTGCGTCTGAAACCGTAATTGCTTACGAGAAGCAATATCGCATCGGTAAACGAACACTGCTTGATCTATTGAACACTGAAAACGAGCTCTTTGAGGCGCGTAAAGACTACTTAGATTCTAAATACGCAGAGCAGTACGCCAAATATCGAGTGATGAACGCAACTGGGCAACTGTTGAGTGCATTAAGGGTTGAAATGCCTAAAGAATGGCTAGAAGAAGTGGAGTATTAATTATGAAACACATAGCTTTTATTACACTCTCATTAATGCTCTCCGCATGCAGTTCATCAGATCGTGGTGATGAATATGATTACATAGATACCCCAATTGCCGATCAGTGGGCTGATCATATAGATGATGACTCTGACGGAGTCATTAACGAGCGAGATTTGTGCCCGGGTACACCTTTGGGTGCCGAAATAGACAACGACGGTTGCGGTTCGTACGTTGACTCCTCACAAGAAATGCAAATTCGAGTACTATTTGCGAACGATTCCGATGTGATCAACCCTATCTTTACGCAACAAATTCTTGAACTATCCGACTTTTTGAAAGAGTACCCGAACACGTCTATAGAGATTCAAGGTTATGCTAGTCGCACTGGTACTGCAGAACATAATCTTGACTTATCTAAGCGCCGCGCTGAAAACGTTAGAAAAGAGCTCATGAAGAACGGCATTAGTGGAGATAGAGTTACCATTGTCGGCTATGGAGACACAGTACTTGCGACACAAGGTACAGACCAAGTTAGTCACGCATTGAACCGTCGAGTAACCGCAACAGTGATTGGCCACAAGGGTGAAGTGAAGAAAGAATGGACCGTTTTCACAACACTTCCAAAAAGCTAGCACAACAATAAACAGACCGTAAAAATAAAAGGTCTAGCAAATTGCTAGACCTTTTTGATTTTAAATTTGACTACAGTTTAGCGCTACTACATGTCTTTGTACTGAGCTTCTAAACTCGCAATTAAGCTTTGAGTCACATCATCAACACTTGCACCGTCAAAATGGATGTCCAATGTCGAGCTCCCTTTTGTAATACTCAGGTTTGCCTCAGATCCCCCGTCTGGTGCCACTTCTACATGATACTCTCCGACATCACCAGTATGATCACCTGATTGAAGATCATTAAGAAGCTCTCCAATTTCATCTTTAGATAAGTCGTCAAACAGATCTGAGAAGTCTAGAGCGTCTTCATTTTTATTGAAGTCAGTGACAGTATCAACATCGTTAGTGACTTCACTCCACTTAAAGATGTCGGCCCCTTCTGACCCTGTTAAAGTATCACTACCTAAACCACCAATCAGAATATCATCCCCTTCACCGCCAACGAGTATGTCGTTGCCACCATGACCAAATAGTAAGTCATCACCAGCGCCGCCATATAAATTATCCGATTTATCTCCTTGGTGAGTTTGGTTGAATTCTTCCAAGTTATTTCTAACGTACTCATGTATATCTTCGCCGTCAACGGTAGACACATCCTGACCCGTTTGCTGCGCCACATGTGATTGAATCGCACTTAAGCCTTGTTCATTACCACCAAACTCAATTAAGTCACCTAACAAGATATCGTTACCTTCACCTCCTTGAATAGTGTCTGAACCTTGTTTGAGAGGTACATCTTGACCCAATATCGTTTCAGCAAGCTTAGTAACATCAATATCTGACTCTACCACACCATCAGTGTCATACTGCTTGAGTGTATGTTCATCAACGCCACTCCCAAGACCTATCGCTTCTATAGAGGACAATGCCGCTAGTACTTGATACATGTGTTGAGCTTGTGTCGAGCTATTCCCTTCATCGTAATAACGGATAGAGCCATAATATCTGTCGATATCGCCAAGGATTCTTCCTGTTAGCGGTGAATAAACCTTACCGTAACTATCTATAACGACATCACCTTTGTAGGTAACTGTTTGTCCGTATGAGTAATTGTTTTTACTCGCAATATCTTGCAGGGTAACAAGCTTGCCAGAATTATCGACGTCCAAAATCACTTTCGAGAATTCACTCGGTGCTACACCATAGAGGTATGTTGCTCTATTTGGTTGACCATCCGTAACAAAGTACGTGATATTTTGGCCATTAGGGTTAGGTTGACTGCTGAACCATTCAACGGCCGACTGTAAGCCCGCCTCATAGTTTGTGCCGCCAGAACCCTCATCATCAATTACACGATTCAACTCTTCTACAAACTCTTTTCTTGCTGTAAGAGAACTCAAGTCAACAGAAATCACCGCTGATGCACTTGAAGCAAATTCACTAAGGTGAATATTCACTGTCCCTGGCTTCTCTCCTTGATTTACCGCACTTAACAGCTCATCAAACACATCTAGCACTTCTTGCTTCGCAGTTCCTACCCAGTTACCCATGCTCCCTGAAGTGTCCAGAACAAATGCGATGTTGTAGTCCTGACCTGCAATGATCTCCAATCCTTGAACATCACCAACAATAATATCGTGATCGTCACTACCCGTTATCTGATCATTCCCATGCGATCCCGACTCCAACACATAGTCACGAGCTGTAAGCTCAACGGATTCAGTTGTTGAAGCTGCGTCATTATTTGATCCTTCAACAGACGTAGCAGTAACGCTTAGCGGGAACTCTAAGCTGCCTTCATAATCGAATGGCACTCTGATATCCAGGGAAAGCTTACCATCTGTACCAAGAGTGACAGGGTAATCTCCATTTGAATCTTGCTTAATTGCGACACCATCAACATACACGTCAACACCGTCTGGTAGATCTTGTACAAGAGCAGTCTGCGCTAAATCCTCACTTCCATCGACATCAACTAGATCAACATCCACATCGACCGAAATCCAGCGATCTTGAAGCACTTCATAAGTGCCATCAGGTTTCAAATCAACAATTTTGTCTGCAAAAACAACGCGTTCAATTTCATATAAATGATCACCTCGGTCATCACTACCTGTATGATCGTTTACCGAATCGATAGAACGACTATCTAATAAAATCCAATATGGAACTTTACCTCCATGATCGTCTTTGAAGGTCATTTTGTAGTCATCAAAGTTCCCTGTTAAGTAGACTGTATCTTTACCATCATGCAGAGTAAGACTGGTCGCGTCATCACCATAAAACGTATCATTGTTACCACCGCCAACAAATACGTCATCGCCACCGCCACCATAGAATACATCGTTGAAATCTGTCCCAACAAACAAGCTGTCGGTGTCACTTAAGTCAGTATTGACTCCCAACACAACACCAGCGTGTGTATTAATTTTAGGTACTGCATTATCCAACCCAAGGTTGGCTGCGACAGCCTCATTTTCGGTATTGGTATTATTTATTGCCGATGTAGCTAAGTGATGGTTTGGATCAATAGCATCTCGTTTAACTAAGTCGCCAACATTGATCGTGATCGTAGGTGCATCTGCGATAGCAACAACATTGATATCAAGTGTATTTGTTACGCCAGTATTTGTGGTATAGCTAATTAATGGAACGTCACCTGACCAATGCTCAGCAGGTTCAAATATGTAACTACCATCTCGGTTTACTAGTAACGTACCACTAGTCAAAGAAACACTTTCGCCTACCTCGTAATCAGCACCATCGATAGTAAGATGATCTACCATCAGAATATTGTCGCCGTCAGAGTCATTAAGCAATACATTCCCTTGTAGAGTATTGTCTTCTATGGTTTCGCCCAAATCACTTTCCGTTTCCGTAGGTAAGTTCTCATGTACTACAACATTGATCGCCAAGTTAGATTCTGCTGAATCACCATTCGAGCTTTCTGTACTCGTTGCAGTCAAATTGATAGTGAAGTCATCATGGGAGCCCGCAGGTGGAGTCACAGTAAGTGCATCTAATGCCCAACTTGTCACGTCCAGTTCTTCATCAATAGTTGCGACAGTAATAGAACTATTTCCATCTGAAAGGATCGCACCTACAGGTAAGCCAGTTAGCGTGACTTTAAGTGATTCAGAGCCATCTGTATCATTTAAGCTTGCTTTAATTTCAGAGAGCGGTATCGCTGTATCTTGTAACCCTTCGTTCAGCTGGTATGTTTCGTAAAACGCAACACCATTAACTTCTTGTAGTTCAGACGTTCTGATATCAGTTGCTTCTAGTGCACTTTCATCACTAACTACGTAAAGACTACTATTGCTCAGGTTGACAGGCGCTTGTCCATTAATGGATACATCCACATTAAAGTTACCCGGACCACTTTGGTTATGGTGATAAATTTCAATTGGATAAAAGCCAGATACCGAAGGGGTAAAGCTAGCTCCCTTAATATCACCACTGTCGCTCCCCCAACGAGCTTGATCAAGTAACGTACCACCCAACTTGATTGCAAGGCTATCATCGGCTTGACCGACAAAGTCGTAACTCGAGCCAGCTTCGAGATAAACAAGAGATGTGACTAGAACGGCCTCATTTGCCAAGGTTGCATGAGTCCCTAAATCTTCCACATTTGCCCAACTCAATCGAGTACCATCGGCTTCATTAAGAGCGTTGATCGCTGAGATTAGAGTCTCTCCATTGACCCCCATACCATCACTAGAACCAACTTGAACATTACTCCATGTCGTAACGTTAAACTCTTGTTGAGGCAATGAGTTTAATGGCGTCACTGCAATTAAGTTCGGTTTGTCAGCTACAGGGTTCACGTCTATTGTCAGTGTCGACTCTTGACCAGAGCTCTGCCCATCTGTCGGTTTAAAACCAATTTGAGCGTAACTAGATTCCTGATCTCCGACTTGATTTCCGCCGAAGCTGTCACTGCCTGATTCATTTAATTCAGGTACAAAACGAACACCGTTTTCCTCAAAAAGCGATTTATCGAGGACTTGATCGATTTGTACAGACTGCCAATCGCCTTGCGAATCTCTGTACTCTAATGAGCCATCGCTAGGAAGCGTTGTAATTTGGACGGATAGATCTGATACATCAGAGTCCACATCGCTAATACCGAATGATGACCAATCAAGCATCACTTGAGTATCTTCATTCATCTCAACCACTGAAGGCGAAGATTCAGGAGCATCATTCACATTTACCAGAGAAACATTTACCTCGGCAGTATCAATCCCGCCAGTTCCATCGATAACCTCAACCTGAAGCGTATAATCGCCCAAGTCAACATCATCGATTGTCTTGTTCAATGAAATCTCTCCACTTGTCGGGTCGATATCAAAAATACCATTAGTGCTCGAGCCATCTGCAAAACGGTATACAAGCACGTCATTATCGTGATCTTCAGCAACGACCGTGCCGATAACGGCCCCAATCACCGTGTTTTCGTTAACTGACCCGAAGTCGTAAACATCATCATTTGGTTTGTCACCAGCACTATCGCCGCCAGAAATAAACTCTGGAGCGTGCTGAGCATCTATAATAGAGACTGTTGCTTCATTCGAGTCACTTGCAAGCGTCGAATCTGCACCAACCGTATCAATTAGAGTCACGGTTAGGTTTTCAAGATCTTCGTAAATACCATCATCGAGAGTTTTTATATCAATCGGCGCCAACGTTTTACCCGCTGGAATCGTGACTGTGTACGTACTTGGAGCAATATAATCTTTGTCATCAACATTCCCTCCGATTGTGAATGTTACCAGTACATCTTCATCTGCTTTTTGGTCAATGTTGACGATAAATTTTGCATCACTACCTTCATCAACTGAGGATTGATCTGAGCTAATAGTCACTTTCGGTGCACTTTGGGCATCAACGATCACAACACTTGCGCTGTTATTTGAAGCAATGCTCGCATCAGCGCCATCAACCTCTTTAATGGTTACTGTGAAAGATTCTGCGCCCTCATAAATACCATCGGTGACCGTCAGTAAGTCAAGAGCAGCTGAAGATTGACCCGCAGGAACTTCAACACTCAGAACGCCAACAAAATCTTTTCCATCTTGGGCCACGCCACTATATTCGACATGAACCGTAACACTCTCATCTGCAACTTTATCAAGTGTCAGCGTAAAGCCTGCCGTTTCACCTTCATTTACGCTATTTTGATCGGCACTAATACTAACTAAAGGTGCAGGATCAGAATCCACAATATTTGCGTTACCAGTTGCAATACCATTACTGGTGACACTACCGATTTCCGTAACCGTAAGACCAAAGCTCTCATCACCTTCATGGACATTATCTAGTTTGGTCGGGACTGCGACTTTAATTTCAGCGACACCTGGAGGTATAGTAACGTCTCCATTAGGCGCTATATCTAATGTTTGAGTTTGACCATGAGTATCCACATAGGTCACTACCATAGTGCCTAGATCAACATCTTCCGCAGTATAGCTATCATTTGTTGTTGACTTCAGATTGACGACAACGGCCTCTTGAACAGGGTTAGAGAGTAAAACGGTAAATATTGCGTCAGTTCCTTCAATGACATCGCCGGCATCTACTACGCTAAGTTTTGTACTGTCATTATCAAGAACTGTTGCCGTCCCCGTTTCACCGCCGATCTCAAGAACGATCGTTTCGCTGCTTTCCACAACCAAGTCATCAATAGTCGGAATCGATATTTCGAAGCTACTTATACCTGCAGGAACAATCAAGTAACCACCTAAGAAAACAACACCATTTGTATAGGTTGCATTTGATAGATTTACGTCATTCTTATCAACTGAAGAACCTTGAGCAAGCATATCAACTTGGTACTTAACGGCAGTGCTAGTGGTTTCATTTAGAACAACCGAGAACGTGACATTGTCACCCTCAGTCACGCTATCACCGACCACAGACAGGCTTGGCCCATTTTCAGCAATATTACCATCTAGCATTTCATTAACGATATTGACTGTAGATGGATCGCTAACGCCATTTTCAGAGTCGACTGCCACATATCCAAAGCTGTCTTCGGCAGGTACACCTTCTACATAACGTAACTCCCAGTTCCCTTCATTTTTCGTAGAAAAATCTAACTGAGTAATGACCGAACCTTCAGGAAGAGCTAGATCTTTCCCATAACCAACGCTTGTTTCTTGGAATAGCATGAAGTTGCCTTCAGGCTTCAAAAACTCGAACGTTTGAGTCTGTTGGACATTATTTGAATCTAAGTATGTAACCGTAATAAGTGCTGCGTTGTCATCACCGTAATCAAACAATCCACCTAATCCATCTAATCCATCTAAGCCAAGGTTTACGCTGCCCACAGGATTATTAGACAAATCGATCGTAATCGTTTCACCTTTCTCAATACCCTGCCCATCATTGTCAGCGATACCATTGCCGATGTGTGACACCTGGCGGTTGTACTGCGCAAGCTCACCGCTATCAGAAGAAATGGTGATAGAAGCTCCATTTGCTAAATGCTCAGTACGGGAGTGTGATGGACCTCCGTCCTCACTTAGCCCCCAATTATTGAAATCTGTTGTAGACTCGGAACTATTTAGTGTATCTGGGCGATCCTTGATACCTAATAAGAAACCCACATTATCAGCTTCATAGTAAAGGCTGTCTTTGTCATAAAGCGTATCGCTTACTTCTTTAATTTCGTGCAACTCACCATCACTATCTTTAAAGAACAACGTACCTGAGGTTGGCAGTTCAGTAATTCGGACATGTAGATCGTTGCCTTTTAAGTCGTCTTCAACATCCGCGATATGATCTTGAGAGTCACCGTGACCCAGAGGCTTCGTATCGGTATCAAACACAACGTGCGTAAGCTGATCATCGGCCACATGCGTAAAGTCTTCACTGTCAGGTTTGTCGTTTACTGGCGTGACATCGACGTTAACAATGGTGGATTCACTGACACCACCGGAGGTGACGATGTAGGTGAAGCTGTCTGCCCCGTGGAAGTTGTCGTTTGGCGTGTAAGTGACGCTGCCGTCCGGGTTGACCGAGACCGTGCCGTTAGCTGGACCGTTATTGCTATCGAGCGACACCACTTTGTCGTCGCCTTCGAACGTGTCGTTACCTAAAACCTTGATGATGGTTGGTGTGTCTTCCACAACCGTCGCGCGGTCAGATTCAATATCTGCCACAGGCGCCACTGTGAAGTTCACCGTTTGGCTAACGCTTTCACCGCTTGGATCGGTGGCGGTAAAGGTTAGGGTTTCTGAGCCGTTCCAGTCCGCAGTTGGGCTAATGGTCGCGATGCCATTTTCAATCGACACCAACACGTTGCTGTTGCCGGACACTGAGAAGTTCAGTGCGGAGTCGCTGTCTTTAAATGCGTCGTTTAAATCAATCGTGTAGATCGTAAAATCTTCTGCTAACACTTGATCTGAAATCACATTGTCGACTGTTGGTGCATCGTTAACGCGATTCACAATCAAACTATCACTGTCGCTAACCGTTGGATTAACACCATCCGATACTGATGCGCTGATCGTTAGGTCTTTAAGGTTGAGTTCGTCGTTGTTAACCGCGTCAACACCCGCTTGAGTCAGTTTGACTTCATCGCCAACTAGCGCAAAGTAGCCGTTTGAGTTGTTTTCTAAAGAAACGGTTAATTGCTCTTCTGGCGTGTCGATATCAGCGACTTCCAACGTTGCCACTACCGTATCGGTATTCACTGCATCTTCAGTGATACTTTCTACAGCATCGACCTTGATCGTTGGCGCATCGTTTACTGGGTTAACGGTAACAGCTACTTTCGCTTGGTCAGTCAGCGAACCATCAGTGATGGTGTAAGTGATTTCGGCGTCACCATGGAAGTTCTCAGCCGGTGTGAAGACCAGTTTGCCATCAACGATCTCAACTGTGCCTTGTGTTTCAGG